>NZ_JADNQM010000012.1:0-209631 GCF_046269425.1 Amycolatopsis sp. cmx-11-12
CGGTTGGCGCGGGAACCGTATGCCTTGTCCGCCAGCACCCGGTCCGGTCGGCTGCGAGCACGTCCCCGCCCGGACCGGGGCACGCTGATCCGCTCCAGCACGGTCGTGAACTGCGGCGAGTCATTCCTCTGCCCGGCGGTGACCACCATCGACAGGGGTTTCTGGCCCTGTTCGCAGCACAGATGCAGCTTGGTGCTCAGCCCGCCCCGCGATCGGCCGATCCCGTGATCGTCCGGCTCGACGTCGACCCCGCCCGGCGGTTCACGCTGCTCAGCCCCTTTTTTCGCGCACCAGCAGCATGCTGGTGCGCGCGAGCCACCGTGGAATCAACACTCACATCCCACGTGATCAGCCCATCCGCGTCCGCCTGGGCCTGCAACAGGGCCAGAATCCGTTTCCAGGTCCCGTCCCGCTGCCACCGCCGGAACAACCCATACACCGTCTGCCAGGGCCCATACCGGGCCGGCACATCCCGCCACTGAACACCCGTACGCACCCGAAACCGGATCCCGTCGATCAACTGCCGCCGCGGATGCACCGGCGGACGACCCGGCTTCTTCCCAATAGGCAGCAACGGTTCCAGCTTCGCCCACTGCTCATCCGTCAGGTCACCACGCCCCACACGAAGATCATCTCAAACCAAGACCCACTTCTGAAACAGGCCCTAGTTGCGTCGGCCCTCGATGTCGTGAAGGCCTCCTTGCCTACCCTGAAGGTAGTGAAAGAGTCCTTCGCTACCTCAGGCCATGAGGGTGGCCGAGAGGGTGCCGCCCAGTTCGAAACAAGCCGCCAGATCCTCTTTGCCCGGTTCGCCGGTGACGAGGACCGGGGAAGCCGCGCGCTCCCAGCCGAGGCCGGTGGTGATGCTCTCGATTCCGCGCACGGTCCCGGCGGTGTCGTTGTTGCCGTGCACGAAGAAACCGAACGGCCGCCCGCGCGTGGAATCCAGGCACGGGTAGTAGACGGTGTCGAAGAAATGCTTCAGCGCCCCGGACATGTAACCGAGATTCGCCGGGGTGCCGAGCAGGTAGCCGTCCGCGTCGAGGACGTCGGGCACGGTCGCGCCCAGTGCCGGGCGGCGCACGACGTCGACGCCCTCGATGTCCGGATGCTTCGCGCCGGAGAGCACGGCTTCGAACATCGCCTGCGTGGAGGGCGAAGGCGTGTGGTGGACGATCAGCAGCTTGGGCATGTCAGGCCAGACGGGACTCGATGTCGGCCCGGAGCGCGGCCAGCCGCGCGTCGGCGGAGGTGCGCGCCTCGGCGAGGTCGCCGGTCACCGGCTGTTTCACCTGCAGGTACGCCTTCAGCTTCGGCTCGGTCCCGGACGGCCTGATCACCACGCGCAGGCCTTCGCCGGTCAGGCGGAGGACGTCGGCGTCGGGCAGGAGATCCTCCATCGTGACGTCGGTGCCGCCCAGTGACGCCGGGGGAGCGGCGCGCAGGCCGGCCATCAGCTTCTCCCGCACCGACAGATCGGTGACCCGGAGCGAGACCTGATCCGTCACGTGCACCCCGTGCTTCACGGCCAGTTCGTCGAGGACGTCCAGCGGTCCGCGGCCCGCCGCGCGCAGGGAGGCGGTTAGTCCCGCGGCGAGCACGGCGGCGGCGATACCGTCCTTGTCGCGCACGAAACCGGGGTTCACGCAGAGGCCGAGCGCCTCTTCGTAGGCGAACACGAGGCCATCGCCCGCGCGGACCAGCCATTTGAACCCGGTCAACGTCTCCGCGTAGCGCGCTCCGAATTCCTTCGCGACTTCGCCCAGCATCGACGACGACACGATCGTGGTCGCCACGAGCGGATCCACAGTGTCCACAGTAGACAGAACGTGCCAGCCGAGGAGGACGCCGGTTTCGTCGCCCCGCAGCATCCGCCACGCACCGTCCCGTTCGCGCACACCCAGCGCGCACCGGTCGGCGTCGGGGTCGAGCGCGATCGCCAGATCGGCGTCCACTTCGGACGCCAGCGCGAGCAAAAGGTCCGTCGCGCCGGGTTCCTCCGGGTTCGGGAAGGCGACCGTCGGGAAGTCGGGGTCCGGCGTGGACTGCTCGGCCACCAAACTCAGCTCGGTGAAACCCGCGCGGTCGAAAGCGGCACGCAGAGTCTCCGCGCCGACGCCGTGCAACGCCGTCGCGGCGACCTTGACCCCGCGTTCCGGGCCACGTGGCAGAAGGGTGACCTTGGCGAGATACGCGTCCCGGAGTTCGTCGCCCAGCACCTCGGCGCCCGGCTCGCGCGGAACGCTGACGGCCGGGGGAGCGGCTTCGATGGCTCGCTCGATCTGGCCGTCCGAAGGCGGGGCGATCTGGCCGCCGGTCGCGTCGTAGAGCTTGTAACCGTTGTCGGCGGGGGGATTGTGCGACGCGGTGATCTGGATGCCCGCGACAGCGCCGAGTTCCAGCACGGCGAACGCGAGCACCGGCGTCGGCAGCGGACCTGGCAGCACCTTCACCGCGAATCCTGCGGCCGACAGCACCTCGGCGGCGGCCTTGGCGAAGGCCTCCGAACCGTGTCGCGCGTCGCGGCCGACCACCACGACCCCGCCCGAATGTCCTTGCGCGGTAAGCCAGGCCGCGACTCCGGCGGTGGTGCGGGTGACGACCGCGACGTTCATCCCATTGGGGCCCGAACGCACCGGGCCGCGCAGTCCGGCGGTGCCGAACTCGAGCGGGCCCGCCATCCGGTCCGCGAGTTCGTCCACCGCACCGGCTTCGCCGCCCATCGCGCGGGCGAGGATGTTCTGGAGCTCGACACGGGAATCGTCGTCCGGATCGTCGGCGATCCAGCGGAACGCCCGATCCCGGAGCTCCGGGGTCAAGGAAGTCGTCACCGAGTCAGCCTACGGGTACGTCGGAGAGGGCGCGATCGATCTGCCGAGGTCGCGGGCTGACAAGTACATGAAGGCCCCCTTGCTTGCGCTAGACGCAAGTAAGGGGGCCTTCATGTACTTCTAGGCGCGGGTGACGAGTTCCTTCAGCAGGGTGCCCATCCGCGTCGCCGACTGGCGGCCCGCTTCGAGCACCTCTTCGTGGTTCAGCGGCTCGCCGGTCATCCCGGCCGCCAGGTTGGTCACCAGCGAAAGCCCGAACACCTCGACCCCGGCGGCGCGGGCGGCGATGGCCTCCAGCACCGTCGACATGCCGACGAGGTCGGCGCCGAGCGTCCGCAGCATGTGGATCTCCGCCGGAGTCTCGAAATGCGGCCCGGTCAGCCCCGCGTAGACACCCTCTTCCAACGAGGGGTCGATTTCGCGCGCGATGTCGCGCAGCCGCTTCGAGTAGAGATCCGTCAGGTCGACGAAGTTCGCGCCGACGATCGGTGAGCGCGCGGTCAGGTTCAGGTGGTCGGAGATCAGCACCGGCTGACCGACACGGAAACCCTCGCGCAGGCCGCCGGCCGCGTTGGTCAGCAGCACCGTCTGTGCGCCCGCGGCCGCGGCGGTGCGCACGTTGTGCACGACCGGGTCGATGCCCTTGCCCTCGTAGAAGTGGGTGCGGCCCAGCATGATCAGCGCGCGCTTTTCGCCGACGCGGACCGACCGGGCGGTTCCCCCGTGCCCGACCGCGCCCGGCGCTACGAATCCGGGCAGTTCGCCCAGCGGGATCTCCGCGTCCGGCTCCCCGATGACGTCCGCCGCCGGGCGCCAGCCCGAACCGAGCACGACGGCGATGTCGTGCTTCTCGACGCCGGTGCGTTCGGCGATGGCGGCGGCCGCCGCGACCTCGTTCTCACTCATGCGACGAGCGTATCCGGACACTTCGCACGAGCAGGAACGCCACCAGCCCGAACGGGGACAGGAAGATCGTGAGCGCCAGGATCGGGCCCGTCATCAGCGGGTGGATGCGGTGCTCGCGGGATTCGAGGTACATCCACCGCGCGATGAACAGGTCGAACGCGATCAGGTGCGCCCAGATCGCGGCCGCCCCGTACGGCGAACCGGTGAACGCGCTGAGGACGTCCAGCTCCGGCCTGCTCACCGCTGTCCACAACTCGCCGAGATGCGGGATGGCGAGCGCGAAGTACGGGATCAGCGGCAGCAGCGGCACCCACGGCGAGGCCATGATCCGGCGGGTCCACGACCAGCCCGGCAGGAAGATCATCAGCAGCCAGAACGGCGTCGCCAGCGGGAAGGTCCAGGTGAACAGGGTCTCGACGCTCATCGCAGGGAGCCATCCAGCTCTCGATCCTTCGCCGGCCGCCCGATCGCGATTAGCCCGCTAAAGGCGACGCCCCCGACCAGCAAGGCGACCGCGATCAGGGTTCGACCGTCGGGGGCGACGATCGACTGGCCGCGCAGCGCCTGCCAGGTGAGCAGGGCGAGAAGTCCCGCGTAGCCGACACCGGCGATCACGACCAGTCGCAGCCGGACGACGTCGTCGCGAAGCCGCGGGTACCGCGCGGCCAGGACGCCGAGGGCGAGTGCGAGCAGCGGAAGTGCCTGAAGACCGTGCAGGCCGATGAAATGCGGGATCCGCAGGTCGCCGCCGACCGTGCTCCAGCCGAGGATCGGCAGGCCGGGGCCGCCGTCGGCGAGCCCGACGGTATGCGCGCCGATCATCGCGGACTGACCGGTCGCGTCGAGCAAGGCCTGCTGGTCCGGGGTGGGACCGCTCATCAGCGTCGCCAGCGAGATCCCGATCATGCCGAGGACCGCGCCGATCCGGGCCGCCCACGTCGTCGCGCGGTCGGGGAGCCGGGTGAACATGACGACGATCGTCAGGACGAGGTTGACCATCCACAGCGTGGCGATCATCCCGCCCATGACCTGGAAGATCGTGTTGTCCAGCGAGGTCGCGTTGTTGAAGTGGCTCGCCCGGACGCGGGCGGCCTGGAACACGATCAGGGCGTACTCGGCCGCGAAGATCACGACGAGGACGTTCGTCAGCACGCTCGCCGTCCGCCGGAACTTCGGCAGCAGCGAGACGAGCCAGCTCCACGCGAAGAAGTACAGCACGGCGGAGACGGCGAATTTGAACGGTTTCGCCCAGAGCGGCGCGCCGTTCAGCGTCCGCTGGTCGATCAGCATGGCCAGCACGCAAAGCCCGGTGATCACGGCGAAGGCCTGGGCGCAGCGATACGAACCGCGATGCCAGGTGCGGGTTCTCTCGCGGAGATCGGTCAAGATGGTCATGGGTCCCTCCCGGAATGGATAGTCATGCTCTCCGTTATGGGAAGCTAAACTATCCATCCTGAGAAGTCTTCAGGGATGACCCTGGAACCGTCCCCGAGATCGGAGTGACAACGCGTGCGGATGGCGGAGCTGAGCGAAAAGGCCGGGGTCCCGGTCGCCACGATCAAGTACTACCTGCGGGAAGGGCTGCTCCCGCCGGGCGAGCGGACCAGCCCCAATCAGGCGAAGTACGACGACGGGCACGTCCAGCGGATCAAGCTGATCAGGGCGCTGATGGACGTCGGCGGCCTTTCGCTCGCGACGGTCGGTGAGGTGCTCGCCGCGGTCGACGCCGGGGAAGCCAGCCCCCACCGCATCCTCGGCATCGCACAGGACGGCATCACGAGTTCCCGCCAGGTCGTCGACGACGAAAGCCGGGAATGGGCGCTCGGCACGGTTCGTGACCTCGCCGGGCGCCGGGACTGGCCGTGCAAGGACGACGACGACCCGATCATTCAGGCCCTGGTCGGCGTCCTGTGCGCGATCCGGGACGTTGGGCACGGCTGGTACCTCGAAAAGCTCGACGCCTACGCCGAGGTCGCGGACCGGACCGCCGACCTGGACCTCGAAGGCATCGCCGGGGTCGAGTCGGTGGAACGGATCATCGAGATCGCCGTCGTGGAGACCGTGCTCGGCGACAGGCTGCTTTCGATACTGCGGAGGCTGGCGCAGCAGCGGGCTTCGAAGGCGTACTTCGCGCGGCTAGCCGTCGACGACGAGTGACTGCGCGACCGGCTCGAAGACCGCGGTCTTCGCCGACGTCTCCTGCTCGATCGGCGAGGTCACCGAGAGGATCCACAGGTCGACGCCCCCGCTGAACAAGTCCATGAACGTCGTGCGCGTGATGCTCTCGTTCGAGGAGTCCCTGGCCGCGGCGGAGCGCTCGGTCGTCCGGTAGACGTACCGCATGCTGTTGTCGCCCCGGCCGGGCACGGGGGCGGGTTCCCCGATGAGGGAGACCTCGGGGCTCTGCGACTTCAGCCAGCTGAAGTAGGCCGGAGGCGGATTGTCGGAGAGGAAGCCGGTCAGCCGCTCGATCCGGATGACCTGCCCGCCGTCGGGCGAGACGTACTGGACCACCGTGCTCGGCACACCCCTGGTGACGTGCGGGGCGACGAACTTCTTCCAGTCCTTCGGCACACCGATGCTGAACCGGCCGCCTTTGACGCCGTTCACCGTGCTCGCGTCACCCTGCTGTGTGACCAGCTCGGGCGGCGGCCGAGTGACGATCGTGCCGCCCTGCGGCGCCCCTTCCGGTGGTCGCAAATCCTGCCCGCCGACCGTCCTGGCCAGGACGAACCCGCCGCCCGCGGCCAGGAGGAACACGATGACCGACGCGAGCGCCAGTGCCACCGTTGCCGCCGTCGACCGGCTCGGCGGACGCGGCACCGCGGGCGTGACCGTCGGCATCGGCGCGGGTTCGGCCGGGTGCGCCAACGGCCGGGGTTCCGAGGGGCGGGGTTCCGGAGCCGCCGCGGGCGGGTTCAGGAACGGCAGTGGTCCCGGGTCGGCGGCGAGTTCGGAACTCGTGCCCTCGCCCGGTTTGTCGGGGAGGACCGGCTTGATCACCTGGGTGTCGGTCGCGTCCAGGTGCGCGGTGGTCTTCTTGCCGTCGGGCGTGTGGAACAGCTCGGCGGGGAAGAGGTCGATCAGGGTCTTGGCCTGCAACGGGTACAGGCGCCGCCGCACCTCGCGCAGGGTGATCCGCTTCGACGGCTCCTTCTTCATGAGCGCGCCGATGACGTCGGACAGCGGGCCGGGGCCGGGCTTCGGCACCTTGCCGTTGACGACCTTGCCGACCGTTTCGAGCGGGTCGCCGTCGGCGTCGTAGGGCGGCGAGCCCTCGATGGCGGCGAACAGCGTCGCGCCGAGGCCCCACAGGTCCGCGGCCGGGACGACGGCACCGCCGGAGGCGACTTCGGGCGCGATGTAGGCGGGGGAGCCCAGCATCATCCCGGTACGGGTCATGGTGGCTTCGGAGACGTTCCTGGCGATGCCGAAGTCGGTGAGCTTGATCCGGCCGTCGCCCGCGACCAGGACGTTCCCCGGTTTGACGTCACGGTGGGTGATCCCGGCGGCGTGCGCGGCTTCGAGGGCGGACGCCACCGCGATGCCGACCGCCGCCGCCTGCTCGACCGTCAGCGGTCCGTGGTCGCGCAGGATGTGCGCGAGGCTGCGGGACGGCAGCAGCTCCATGACCACGAAGGGTTCGTCGTTCTCGCGCGCGACGTCGTGCAGGATGATCACGTTCGGGTGACTCAGGACGGCGATCGCGCGGGCTTCGCGCAGGGTCCGTTCGCGCAGTTCGTCGGCCTGCGCGGTCGGGACGCCGGGCGGGAGGCGGACTTCTTTGACCGCGACCGGGCGGTGCAGGAACTCGTCGTAGGCCGACCAGACGGTGCCCATCGACCCCGATCCGATCACCGAGCGCAACCGATATCGCCCGGCTACGACACGCTTCTCGTCGCCGGGGCTCTCGCTGGACTCGGTGGTGTCGGACGGCACGGCCCCAATTGTGTCGTATGCCCGTGTGGCGGGCCGATGCGCCGTGCCCTGGAGGAGTGAAGAGGCCACCCCTCGGCGCGACTAGCGTCACAAGTGAGTCCTGTTATGGGCCGTTAACATCGTTGGTTATGACGGAAGTGGCCGAGACGGAGTCAGTGCGGACCCCCGACGAGCCTGAGGAGTTGGCCCTCGCGGCCGAGTTCCCGGAAGCGAGCCGCGAGCAGTGGCGCGAACTCGTCGCCGGAGTGCTGCGCAAGAGCGGCGCGATCGACGAGGGGTTCGACGGCCTGCCCGAAAGCAAGCTAGTCACCCGGACGTATGACGGCTTGGAGATCCAGCCGCTCTACACCGCCGATGACACGGTCGAGGGAACGGGCTTCCCCGGTCTTCCGCCGTTCGTGAGAAGCGCCCGCCCGGAGGGTTCGGTGACGACGGGCTGGGACATCCGCGCCCGGTACGCGCGCCGCGACGCCAAGGTCACGAACACCGCGATCCTCGCCGACCTCGAAGGCGGCGTCAGCTCGATCTGGCTGCGTGTGGGCGCGACCGGCGTCCCTGTCGCCGATCTGGCCGACGCGCTGAACGAGGTCTACGTCGACCTAGCGCCTGTCACCCTCGACGCGGGCGAAGAGTACGAAGCGGCGGCCGCGGCTCTGCTGGAACTCTTCGCCGAACGGGAGATCCCGGCGAGCGCGGTCACCGCGACGCTCGGCGCCGACCCGATCGGCCTGACCGCGCGCACCGGTTCGGCGCATCCGCTCGCCCCCGCCGCGGAACTGGCGGCGCGCGTCGCCGCCAGTCACCCGAAGGTGCGGACGATCGTGGCCGACGGCCTGCCGTTCCACGAGGCGGGCGGTTCGGACGCGCAGGAACTCGGCGCGACCATCGCGGCGGGCGTCGCCTACCTGCGGGTGCTCACCGAAGCGGGGCTGGACGTCGACACCGCGGCCGGTCAGCTCGAGTTCCGGCTCGCCGCCACGGCCGACCAGTTCCTCACGATCGCGAAGTTCCGTGCCGCGCGGCGTCTGTGGGCCAGGGTCACCGAGGTTGCCAGCGGCAAGGACGGCAAGGCTTCCGGTATGCGGCAGCACGCGGTCACCTCGCCCGCGATGCTGACCCAGCGTGACCCGTGGGTGAACATGCTGCGGACCACGCTCGCCTGTTTCGGCGCCGGGGTCGGCGGCGCGGACGCGATCACCGTGCTCCCGTTCGACGCCGCGATCGGCCAGCCGGACGCGTTCTCCGCGCGGATCGCGCGCAATACACACGCCGTCCTGCTGGAGGAGTCCAAACTCGCCGGTGTCATCGATCCGGCGGGCGGCTCCTGGTACGTCGAGAACCTCACCGACGATCTCGCCAAGGCCGCGTGGCGCGAGTTCACCGCCATCGAGGCAGCGGGCGGGATCGAGGCCGAACTGGCCTCCGGCGCGCTCGCCGGACGCCTCGCCGAAACCTGGGAAAAGCGGTCGAAGCGGCTCTCCACTCGTCGCGACCCGATCACCGGCGTCAGCGAATTCCCCAACCTGACCGAGAAATCGGTCGTTCGTGATCCCGTCGAAGACCTGCCGGACGGCGGCCTGCCCCGGCATCGGTACGCCGAGGCCTTCGAAGCCCTGCGGGACCGGGCGGACGCGCACCCCAGCCGTCCCCGCGTCTTCCTCGCCACTCTCGGCCCCGTCGCGGCGCACACCGGACGGGCGAGTTTCGCGGCGAACCTGTTCCAAGCGGGCGGGATCGAAGCCGTGAACCCCGGCGCCCCCGACGACGTCGTGGCGGAATTCCGGGCCAGCGGAACGAAGATCGCCTGCCTCTGCGGAAGCAACACTTCCTACGCGGAGGAAGCCGACAGCGTCGCGAAGGCGTTGAAGGAAGCAGGCGCCACGTCCGTGCTTCTCGCCGGTAAACCCGGCGATCACGCGGACGTCTCGGGTTATCTCTTCACGGGCTGCGACGCCCTCGAAGTCCTGACCGGCACGTTGAACGAGCTCGGAGTGCAGTGATGACGATCCCGAACTTCGCCGGCGTCGACCTCGGCACCCCAGACCCGGTCGACCGTCCTCAGTGGACCGAAGCCCTGCACGCCGCCACCGGCAAGGGCCCCGACGCGCTCGCGTGGGAGACGCCGGAAGGCATCGGCGTCAAACCGGTCTACACCGCCGACGATCTGTCCGGAGTGGACTTCCTCGGCACGTATCCCGGTGTCGCGCCGTATCTGCGCGGCCCGTACCCGACGATGTATGTCAACCAGCCGTGGACCATCCGCCAGTACGCGGGTTTCTCCACCGCCGAGGAGTCGAACGCCTTCTACCGCCGCAACCTCGCCGCCGGGCAGAAGGGTCTTTCGGTCGCCTTCGACCTCGCGACGCACCGCGGCTACGACTCCGACCACCCGCGCGTCGCCGGTGACGTCGGCATGGCGGGTGTCGCGATCGACTCGATCTACGACATGCGCCAGCTCTTCGACGGCATCCCGCTCGACAAGATGAGCGTTTCGATGACCATGAACGGCGCCGTCCTGCCGGTGCTCGCGCTGTACGTCGTCGCGGCCGAGGAACAGGGTGTCACGCCGGACAAACTGGCCGGGACCATCCAGAACGACATCCTCAAGGAGTTCATGGTCCGCAACACCTACATCTACCCGCCGCAGCCGTCGATGCGGATCATTTCGGACATCTTCTCGTTCACCTCGCGGAACATGCCGAAGTACAACTCGATCTCCATCTCCGGCTATCACATGCAGGAAGCCGGGGCGACCGCCGATCTGGAGCTGGCGTACACGCTCGCGGACGGCGTCGAGTACCTCCGCGCCGGCACTGAGGCCGGGCTGGACGTCGACAAGTTCGCGCCGCGACTGTCCTTCTTCTGGGCGATCGGGATGAACTTCTTCATGGAGGTCGCGAAGCTCCGCGCGGCGCGGTTGCTGTGGGCGAAACTGGTGAAGGGCTTCGAACCGAAGTCGTCGAAGTCCCTGTCGCTGCGCACGCATTCGCAGACCTCCGGCTGGTCGCTGACCGCGCAGGACGTCTACAACAACGTCGTCCGCACCTGCGTCGAGGCGATGGCGGCGACCCAGGGGCATACGCAGTCGCTGCACACCAACGCCCTCGACGAGGCCCTCGCACTGCCGACGGACTTCTCGGCCCGCATCGCGCGGAACACGCAGTTGCTGCTGCAGCAGGAATCCGGCACGACGCGCGTCATCGACCCGTGGGGCGGCAGCGCGTTCGTCGAGAAGCTGACGTACGACCTCGCCCGCAAGGCGTGGGGCCACATCACCGAGGTAGAGCAGGCGGGCGGGATGGCGAAGGCCATCGACGCGGGCATCCCGAAGCTGCGGATCGAGGAAGCCGCGGCGCGGACCCAGGCGCGGATCGACTCCGGCCGTCAGCCGGTGATCGGCATCAACAAGTACAAGGTCACCGACGACGAGCAGATCGACGTGCTCAAGGTCGACAACGCCGGCGTCCGCACGCAGCAGCTGGAGAAACTGCGGCGGCTGCGCGAAGAGCGGGACGAGGACGCGACGCAGGACGCGCTCCGGCGGCTCACGGCGGGTGCTCAGTCCGACGGCAACCTGCTCGCGCTGGCCATCGACGCCGCCAGGGCGAAGGCGACGGTCGGCGAGATCTCCGACTCGCTGGAGAAGATCTGGGGGCGCCACTCCGGTCAGATTCGTACCATCTCCGGTGTGTACCGCGAGGAGGTCGGCAAGGCCGAGAACGTCGAGCAGGCGCGCGAGCTGGTCGAGAAGTTCGCCGAGGAGGAAGGCCGCCGTCCCCGGATCCTGGTCGCGAAGATGGGCCAGGACGGTCACGACCGCGGCCAGAAGGTGATCGCGACGGGCTTCGCCGACATCGGTTTCGACGTCGACGTCGGCCCGCTGTTCTCCACGCCCGGCGAGGTCGCGCGGCAGGCGATCGAGGCGGACGTGCACGTCATCGGGGTTTCGTCGCTGGCGGCAGGGCACCTCTCGCTGGTCCCCGCGCTGCGCGCCGAACTCGCCGAACAGGGCCGCGAGGACATCATCGTCGTGGTCGGCGGCGTCATCCCGCCGCAGGACTACGAGGAGCTGCGCGCGGCGGGCGCGGCGGCGATCTTCGGTCCCGGCACGGTCATCGCCGACGCGGCGATCGACCTCATCGGACAGCTGACCGTCCAGGAGTCTTGAACCTTGCCGCGCAAGATCGATGTCGGGGCGCTGGCCAAGGGCGTCCTCGCGGGTGACCGCGGCCTGCTTTCGCGGGCGATCACACTCGTCGAGTCCAACCGGGAAGACCATCGGGCGCAGGCGCAGGAGCTGCTGATCGAGCTGCTCCCGCACGCGGGCGGCGCACGACGGGTCGGCATCACCGGCGTCCCGGGGGTCGGCAAGTCGACCTTCATCGACCAGCTCGGCACAGACCTGACCGAGGCGGGGCACAAGGTGGCCGTGCTGGCCGTCGACCCGTCGTCGACCAAGACCGGCGGCTCGATCCTGGGCGACAAGACCCGGATGGCGCGGCTCGCGGTGGACCCGAAGGCGTTCATCCGTCCGTCGCCGACTTCGGGGACTCTCGGCGGTGTCGCGCGGGCGACCCGCGAGACGATCGTGCTGATGGAAGCGGCCGGATACGACATCGTGCTGGTCGAGACCGTCGGCGTCGGGCAGTCCGAGGTGACCGTGGCGAACATGGTCGACTGCTTCCTGTTCCTGACGCTGGCCCGCACCGGCGACCAGCTGCAGGGGATCAAGAAGGGCGTCCTCGAACTGGCCGACGTCATCGCGGTCAACAAGGCCGACGGCGACCACGAACGCGATGCGAAGCGTGCGGCCCGCGAACTCGCAGGTGCCCTGCGGATGATCTACGGACGTGACGCCGAGTGGACCCCGCCGGTGCTGACGTGCAGTGCGCTCACCGACGTCGGGCTGGACGAGGTGTGGGCCGCGATCGGCCGTCACCGTGACGTGCTGACCGCGTCCGGTGAACTGGACGGGCGGCGACGGCGGCAGCAGGTGGAATGGACCTGGGCGATGGTCCGCGAACAGCTGCTCGGGCGGCTCGCCGCGCATCCGGACGTGCGAGCGGTCGTTCCGGACGTCGAACGGGCGGTCCGGGACGGTGAACTGACCCCGACGCTGGCCGCTCAACGGATCCTGTCGGCGTTTTCCGGTCCTCCGCGTGGCGGCTGACGCGGGGACGCGGCAGAGTGCAGAATCGGATCCGCACTCTGTCGACGAACGAGTGCCGACGAAAGGGAGTCATGCCGAAAAGGTCTCGCCTCGGGCAGCTGGCCGGGCTGATCGCCGCCGGGCTGGTCGTCTGTGCTCCGGTCGCGCAGGCCGCGCCCGCCGCGGCGATCCCGGCCGCTTCGCCGGTGATCATGCAGGCAGCGACGGTGCACGAGGTGCCGTCGCAGGTGCCGCCGGGACCGGTGCTCGACCCCGCCGAGACCGACAAGGCCAACAGCCAGGAGACCAAGAACAAGATCATCGCGGGCGTCATCGCGGTGGTACTGCTGGGGTTGGTCGTCCTCGGTCGTCGCGCCCGTTCCAAGAAGAAAAAGTCCTGAACCGCTACCGGTAAGTAGAAGGACTCTCCGCTTAGCCCGGGCAGAACTCCTCGAAGCCGTTCAACGCAGATCCACTACCGGCCATCTCCAGCTCGATCACTCGACGAGCGGCTTGTCATCTGCATGGTGCACGATCTATCGCAAATGCGTATCACAGATCGAACGGCACCCAGCGTGTCTTCAGTGACCACTCGTACGGTGGTAGACGAAGGCAACTGTGTTGCGGGAGGAGGTGCGGCGTGACGGTGCTCGATTCACGTCCGGACATTCCAGGCGACCCCGAGGGTCGCGTCGTTGCCCCTAAAGAGGCGCCCACCGCGCTGATCTCCGAGGCCGGCGTCAGCATGACACCTGTGGATGATCTGGGTGCCGGGCGTGGCCCCTTCTGGCTCGACGACTGGCTTCGCGCGAACGCGACCGACGTCCTCGCGTGGCGACGGCACATTCACGCGCACCCGGAACTCTCCCGCCACGAATTCGCGACCACCGAGATGGTCATGTCCCTGCTCCGCTCGGTCGGGCTGAAGCCATGGGTGCTCCCGGTGGGCACCGGCGTCGTCTGCGACATCGGCAGCGGCGACCGCTGCGTCGCGCTGCGCGCCGACATGGACGCCCTGCCGCTGACCGAGGCCACCGGGCTCCCGTACGCCTCCAAGACCGACGGCGCCGCGCATATGTGCGGGCACGACGCGCACACCGCGATCCTGCTGGGCGCGGCGCGGGCACTGGCCGGCGCGCCGGAGCTGCCGGGACGCGTGCGGCTGATCTTCCAGCCCGCCGAGGAGGTCATGCCCGGCGGCGCGCTGGACATGATCGCCGCGGGTGCGATGGAAGGCGTCGAGCGGATCTACGGGCTGCACTGCGATCCGCGGCTCGAGGTCGGCAAGGTCGGCCTGCGCGAGGGCGCGCTGACGTCCGCCGCGGACCTCATCGAGCTGCGGCTCACCTCGCCGGGCGGGCACACCTCGCGGCCGCATCTGACCGCGGACCTGGTGCACGCCCTCGGCACCGTGATCACGTCGCTGCCCGCGGTCCTGTCGCGGCGCGTCGACCCGCGTTCCGGGACCGTGCTGGTCTGGGGTGCGGTGCACGCCGGGCAGGCGGCCAACGCCGTCCCGCAGGACGGGGTGCTGCGCGGCACGCTCCGGACCGCGGACCACGAGGTCTGGACGATGCTGGAGCCGCTCGTCGCGTCTTCGGTCGAGTCGCTGCTCGCGCCGACCGGCGTCGGGTTCTCGCTCGACTATCGCCGCGGCGTCCCGCCGGTCGTCTCCGACCCGGAGTCGACCGCGCTGATGCGGGCCGGTGTCGAAGCCGCGCTGGGCGAGACCGGCGTGGCCGGGACCGAGCAGTCGTCCGGCGGCGAGGACTTCGGCTGGTACCTGGAGCACGTCCAAGGCGCCTTCGCGCGCCTCGGCGTTTGGCCCGGTGAAGGCCCCATGGCCGACATCCACCGCCCGACGTTCACCCTCGACGAGCGTGCCCTCCTGTGCGGTGTCCGCACACTGGTCCACACCGCCCTGGCCACCCTGGCCTGATCTCCATCCAATCACGCGTGTTCTCCCCCTGATCACGCGTGACCTCCACCTGGTCACAGGTGTTCGCCACTTCCGGTGTCGAACACCTGTCCACAGGGTTATCCACAACCTATGGAGTTATCCACAGGTTGTGGATAGGGGCTTTCCAGAAGCTCCGGAACCGGCGACTCTCGAAGTCATGATCGACTGGGGAGGACGACATGGGGCGGTCTCGCGTAGTGAGGCCGACAGGATTCTGGGACGCCGGATGGTCCTTGAAGGACTGGCCACGGGTGTCCTGGCGCAGCCATGGCGGGGAGTCGTCATCCATGCCGCCGATTCGCTCGAACTGACCACGCGGGCGCAGGCCGCTCTGCTCGTGGTGGAGCAACCTGCTGCCTTGTCAGGAGCTACATCCCTTGCGCTACATGGGATATCGGCTGTGGACGACACGAGCATCCACGTGACGGTGCCCTCCTCGCGACGGAACAAGCCGAAGCCGGGTTTGGTCATCCACTACGCCGATTTTCGGCCTTCGGACGTCATCGAACTCGACGGGCTCGCGACGTTCTCCTTGGATCTGGCGCTGGCCGATTTTCTCTGCGACGGTGACAAGCGAACCGCGATCGCCGCGCTGGACGAGGCGATGCACGGGCTTGCGCCGGACCATGTCCGGGCACTGCGTGAGAACGTCCGGGACCGGATCATGGATCGCCGCGACCGGCGAGGTATCCACAGGGCTCTTCTGCTGCTCGACCTGGCGACCGGCAAGGCGGAATCCCCGCCGGAAAGCATCCTTCGGCTGATCGTCGTCGAGGCAGGATTCCCGATACCGGAGGTGCAGTACGAGATCACCACGATCGAGGGTCGCAAGCTGTACGTACTCGACATGGCGTGGCCGTCGCGGCGGATCGCGCTGGAGTACGACGGCTTCGCTTCCCACGAGGGGCGCAACGACTATGACTCCGAGCGAGACGCACGGATGGCTCGACGGGGGTGGATCACGATCCGGGCGTCGGCGGCGGACCTGCGTGATCCCCAACGTGTCCTGGCCGAGCTGACCAGGGCGTTCGAGATGCGCGCGGTCGCGTGATCAGGCGGAGACCTCGCGTGATTGGGCGGAGAACACGCGTGATCAGCCGGAGATGCCCTGGCAGGGGCGGGTGCGGAGCGCGTCGACGTAGTCGGCGGGGGCGCCCGCGGCCTCGGCCGCGTCGGCGAGAACGCCGAGGTAGCGCGCCGACGGGAGGCCGCCCTCGTAGGCGTCCAGGACGTACAGCCAGGGCAGGACGGAGCCGTCCATGGTCTGTACGCGCAGGCGGAGCTTGGTGTGCATGCCGAGCTCGCCGCCTTCCCAGCGGTCGAGGCCGTCCTCGTCCAGCGGGGTGACGTCGTACAGCACCACGAAGACCCGGGAGCCCGGGTCTTCGACGATCGTGGCCAGCGCGCCTTCCCAGCCCATGTCCTCGCCGCCGAAGGTCAACCTCCAGCCTTCCAGCCAGCCGGTGCCGGCCATGGGCGAGTGCGGAGCGCGCTCCAACATCTGGGCGGGCTCCATATTGGATCCATACGCGGCATACAACGGCACGGCGACAGCCTAGCGACCCGGCGGTCACCCGGCCGGACGTACATGCCGTGTCCGGCCACTCAATCCGCCCAGCGGTCGCCCGCGTACGGTAAACGCAGTCACAGACACCGCTGCGAGGAGGAGACCAGTGACCAAGATCGTGATCATGGGCGGAGGCCCCGCCGGTTACGAAGCGGCACTGGTCGCGGCCCAGCACGGAGCCGACGTCACCATCGTCGAACGCGACGGTCTCGGCGGCGCGTGCGTGCTCTACGACTGTGTTCCGTCGAAGACGTTCATCGCCTCCTCCGGCGCGCTCGCGAACATGCACGACCTCCGCGAACTCGGCATCAACACCGACATGGCGGACACCAGTGTCGACCTGCCGACCGTCCACGGCCGCGTGAAGGGCCTCGCGCTCGCGCAGTCCGCCGACATCCGCGCCCGCGTCCAGCGCGAAGGCGTCCGCGTCCTCATCGGCCAGGGCCGGTTCGACGACGAAGAGACCGGCCTCGCCACGCACAAGGTCGCCGTCACCACCCACGACGGCACCGTCGAGGTCCTCGACGCCGACGTCGTCCTCATCTCGACCGGCGCCACCCCGCGCGTACTGCCCGGCGCGGTGCCGGACGGCGAGCGCATCCTCGACTGGCGCCAGCTCTACGACCTGCGCGAACTGCCCGAGCACCTGGCCGTCATCGGTTCGGGCGTCACCGGCGCCGAGTTCGCCTCGGCCTACACCGAAATGGGCGTCAAGGTCACCGTCGTGTCCAGCCGCGACCGTGTCCTGCCGCACGAAGACGCCGACGCCGCCGCCGTACTCGAAGAGGTCTTCTCGCAGCGCGGCACCACGGTCGCCAAGCAGGCCCGCGCCGACAAGGTCGAGCGCACCGAAAAGGGCGTCGAGATCCACCTCGCCGACGGCCGCGTGATCGAAGCCAGCCACGCGCTGATGACCGTCGGTTCCGTGCCCAACACCGTCGACATCGGCCTGGAGAAGGTCGGCATCGAGCCTGGCCCCGGCGGCTTCATCGGCGTCGACCGTGTTTCCCGCACGAGCGCGCCCGGCATCTACGCCGCGGGCGACTGCACCGGCGTGCTCATGCTCGCCTCGGTGGCCAGCATGCAGGGCCGCATCGCGATGTGGCACGCGCTCGGCGAAGGTGTCGCGCCGATCAAGCTGAAGACCGTCGCCGCCAACGTGTTCACCCACCCCGAGATCGCGACCGTCGGCATCAGCCAGCAGGCGATCGACTCGGGTGAGGTGCCCGCCCGCACCATCATGCTCCCGCTCGCGACGAACGCCCGCGCGAAGATGGAAGGCCTGCGACGCGGTTTCGTGAAGCTGTTCTGCCGCCCCGCCACCGGCGTGGTCGTCGGCGGGGTGGTAGTGGCCCCGAACGCGAGCGAACTCATCCTTCCCATCGCGCTCGCCGTCCAGAACCAGCTCACAGTGGAACACTTGGCACTGACATTTTCGGTGTACCCGTCGCTCTCGGGATCGATCACCGAGGCGGGCCGCCAGCTGATGCGCCACGACGACTTGGACTGATCTTCTCCGGCGGAGCAACCATCGCGGGGATGCCCGCGTCTAGCGCGTGTCGGGTGTTTCGTTGACAGCTAGGGGTTTTTCGTGGTGCGCAGGGTTCTCGTCGGAGTGGTGGCGATCGGTGCGGCGGTGCTGGCGGGGCCGGCGACCGGTTTCGCCCAGCAGCCCCAGCCCGATACCCCCGGCGTCACGGTGCAGCTCAACGACGACACCGCCTACGATCTCGGGCTCGTCAACAAGTACGTGTACGGCGAGTCCAATGTGGCGCTGGCGCAGTGCCCCGGCGATGGGCTGAAGGCGCCGACGTCGACGACGTTCGCTTCGCCGGTGCTGAGCGTCGGCAAATACGACTACGGCCCGCTCGTCGGGGTCCCGGCGAACGTCAGCGCGGAGGTCGACCTCAAGGAGGGCACGGCGCCGGGTCACTACCCGCTGACCGTCAACTGCAACGGAAAGACTTATACGGCAACGTTTTCCGTTCCTCCCCGGCAGGTGAGCGCGATACCTTCCGGCGCCGCTCGCGCGGGTGACGGCAGCATGGCGTCCTGAACTTCGCCCCTTTGAAACCGCTGTGGGGAACCGGAGCACGGAACCGATCGCGACCATTTCGTGACCTGGGCGGGCAACCGTCCGGTCGCGCCTGGCGTTTGCCAGGCGTGGGGGTGAACGATCGAGCCGGTCCCGGTCTGGGGGCCGGGACCGGCTCCGTCGCTCTCGCACCGCTTCCTTGAGGGGTGAACATGAAGTCGACATGGTGGCGAGGACGACGGGCACCGCTGGTGCTCGTCGTCGTCCTGCTGGCCGTCTTGGCGACGCTGGCGGTCGTCCTGTCCGGTCCGGGGGAAACCGGGCAGGCCGCTCCGCCGCAGGTCACGGAGCAGTCCGTGGCGCCGGTGGCGCCGGTGGCGCCGAGCGCCGAGCCGGAAGGCGAGGCCGTCACCGCCGACGGGATGCCCAAGGCCGATCCGGTCTCGATCGACGTGCCGAAGATCGAGGCGAAGTCCAGTCTGGTCCCGCTCGGGCTCAACGCGGACAACACCGTCGAGGTGCCGCCGGTGACCAAGCCGATGCAGGCGGGCTGGTACGTGAACGGGCCGACCCCGGGGGAGGTCGGGCCTTCGGTGATCCTCGGGCACGTGGACGGGAACAAGCAGAAGGGCATCTTCTTCCGGCTGAAGGAACTGGCGCCCGGCGACAAGGTCTCGATCGCCCGCAAGGACGGTACGACGGCCGAGTTCGCGGTCACGAAGGTCGAGCGGGTGGCGAAGGACAAGTTCCCCACCGACGCGGTCTACGGCGACACCACCGAGCCGGAACTGCGGCTCATCACCTGCGGCGGGGTCTTCGACAAGGCGTCGCACAACTATCTCGACAACATCATCGTTTTCGCTCGGCTGCTCGCGAGGTGAGTCCCATGATCAGGTACCGGTCCGCCCTGGTGGTGGCGTGCGGGGTGGCCCTCGCCGCTCCCGCCGTCGCGTTCGCGCAGGACGACGTCCCGTCATCCACGCCGACCACGACGTTCACCCCGCCGCCCATGCAGTACCCGTTCGTCGCGGTGTCCCCGTCGAAGTCGACGGCGGGGGAGGACGTCCTGGTCTCGGTCGGCTGCGCGGTGGCCGACTTCGGCGAGGTGACGTCGATGGTGCTGGACAAGATCGGGAAGTTCGAGGTGACCTCCGAGGATCCGGTGATCCTCGGCGCGGTCGCGCACATCAGCGACAAGGCGAAGCCGGGCTTCTACGCGGTCAAGGCGACCTGCAAGACGACGACGGTGACGATCAATCTCGAAGTCACGCCGGGCAAGACCCCGACCGTGACCCCGCCTCCGACGACCAAACCGTCGAAGGGGACGCCGCCGAAATCGGTTCAGCCGGTGAAACCGGCGGCCGGGCGTCAGGTTTCGAAGATTCCGGTGGGGGCGCCGCAAACCGGTGGCGGCGGAACCGCTCGCTGACTCGTGAGTGGTAAGGACCGGCTTGATCAAGGTCTGAGCCGACACGACTCGGTGACGATGGGGAATCTGGACACTGAACGTCCCAATTCCTACATCATCAGCTCCGGAACAGTGAGGGGAAGGGCAACGGTGGCGCGACCCCCCACCCCGACGAGAGCCGCTGCCCCCAATGCCGCATTGGAGACGCTCAGTGTCCCCAATGCGGCATTGGGAACACCTTCGGCAGGGAGGTTGGCGCCGCCTCCGTCCCAGCGCCACCAAGGATCACAGCGGCGAGTAGTGAAGGACTCTTTCACTACCTAGGCGCCAGGGTTCCGGCAAAGTCGCAGGGCTGCTGGTCAGCGCTGCTTTTGGTAATCCGGGCTTGATATCGCTGGTGCCCGCAAGGGTCGAGCGGGGAGGATTCCGGACGTTGAACGTCCGGAATCCTCCCCGCTCAGGGGGCTCCGCAACCGGTGTGACCCGTGACGGTGAAGGAATGGGGACACTGAACGTCCCCATTCCTTCATCGTCAGCCTCACGCAGACGGCGAATAGCCACCTGACCTGCAAGATCTCGACTTTGCCGGGACCCTGACCCTCAGGGTAGGCAAGGAGGCCTTCACGGCCAGAGCCACTCGCCACGGTTGCCTTACCCCTCAAATAACCGTCCTTACCGCTCACGAGTCTTTTCGCGGGAAGGCAACCGATTCCCTTTCCCGAATTGTGTTCCTTTGTGCGAGGGCTCGCGTTGAGGGAGAAAGATCAAGGGAATCGTCGCGGGCGCGGGTCTGCTCGCGATGACGGCGAGGGTGTTCCTCGCCCCGCAGGCGTCGGCGACGGAGCGCTGACGAAGCCGTGCGGCACGCCGTCGCCGGGTAAGAAGCCGCAGGTGAAGGTGACGCCACAAGGCGCTCCGCAGACCGGTGGCGGAGCACTCGGTTGAAGTACATGAAGGCCCCCTTCCTGTACGTAGGCGCAAGGAAGGGGGCCTTCATGTACTCACCAGGTCAGTCTTCGCCCTCGACCCAGTCGAAGGTCTTCGTGACGGCCTTCTTCCAGTTGCGGTACTCGGACTCGCGGCGGGCCTCGTCCATCGACGGGTCCCACTGCTTGTCCTGCGCCCAGTTGTTGCGGATGTCGTCCTCGCTCTTCCAGAAGCCCACCGCGAGACCGGCCGCGTAGGCCGCGCCGAGCGCGGTGGTCTCGTTGACCACCGGGCGGATCACGGGCACGCCGAGGATGTCGGCCTGGAACTGCATGAGCAGTTCGTTGACGACCATGCCGCCGTCGACCTTCAGCGACTTCAGCGGGACGCCGGAGTCGGCGTTCATCGCGTCGATCACCTCGCGCGACTGGAACGCGGTCGCCTCCAGGACCGCCCGCGAAATGTGCCCCTTGTTGACGAACCGGGTGAGGCCGACGATCGCCCCGCGGGCGTCGGAGCGCCAGTATGGGGCGAAGAGGCCCGAGAACGCCGGCACGAAGTACGCGCCACCGTTGTCCTCGACGGTGCGGGCGTGCTCCTCGACTTCGGCCGCGGAGCCGATCAGGCCGAGGTTGTCCCGCAGCCACTGCACGAGCGAACCGGTGACCGCGATCGACCCTTCGAGCGCGTACACCGTGTCGTTCGAGCCGATCTTGTAGCAGACCGTGGTGAGCAGCCCGTTGTCCGACATGACCTTCTCGGTGCCGGTGTTGAGCAGCATGAAGTTGCCGGTGCCGTAGGTGTTCTTCGCTTCACCCGGCGAGAGGCACGCCTGCCCGAAGGTCGCCGCCTGCTGGTCGCCGAGGATGCCCGAGATCGGGACCCCGGCCAGCGCGCCCTTCTCACGGACCTTGCCGTAGGTCTCCGAGGACGACCGGATCTCCGGGAGCATCGACAGCGGGATCGTCATCTCCTTGGCGATCTCGGCGTCCCATGCCAGCGTGTCGAGGTCCATCAGCATGGTCCGCGAGGCGTTGGTCGGGTCGGTGACGTGCACGCCGCCGTCGACCCCGCCGGTCATGTTCCACAGCACCCAGGTGTCCATGTTGCCGAAGATCAGGTCGCCCGCTTCGGCCTTGGCGCGGGCGCCGTCAACGTTGTCGAGGATCCACTTGATCTTCGGTCCGGAGAAGTAGGTCGCCAGCGGCAGGCCCACCTTCTCGCGGTAGCGCTCCTGCCCGCCACCGAGCGCGCCGAGGTCGTTGACGATCTTGTCGGTGCGGGTGTCCTGCCACACGATGGCGTTGTAGACGGGCTTGCCGGTGGTGCGGTCCCAGACCAGCGTGGTCTCGCGCTGGTTGGTGATGCCGACCGCGACGATGTCGCTCGCGACCAGGTCTCCCTTGGCGAGCGCGCCCGCCGCGACCGCTCGCGTGTTCTCCCAGATCTCCTCGGCGTTGTGCTCGACCCAGCCTGCCTTCGGGAAGATCTGCTCGTGTTCGCGCTGGTCGACGGCGACGACCCGGCCGGAGTGGTTGAAGATCATGCAGCGGGTCGACGTGGTGCCCTGGTCGATCGCGGCTACGTACGAAGTCATCGAAGCTCCAGTCTCAGGTGAGGTTGTGGACGGCGAGGAACAACAGGGCGGCCAGGGCACCGCCGACCAGCGGGCCGACGACCGGGACCCAGGAGTAACCCCAGTTCGGGTTGGCCTTGTTCTTGATGGGCAGCAGGAACGCGTACGCGATGCGGGGGCCGAGGTCTCGGGCCGGGTTGATGGCGTAACCGGTCGGGCCACCGAGGGACTGGCCGATGACCAGCACGACGAACGCTACACCGGCGTAGCCGAGCGCGGAGTTGCCGAAACTCGGCGTTCCGCTCTCACCCGCGGCGTTGGCGTAGACCGGGCTGAGCAGGATCCACGCCACCAGCACGAAGGTGCCGATGATCTCGGTGACGAGGTTCCAGGCCCTGTTCGGGATCTGCGGCGCGGTCGAGAAGATGCCGAGCGTCTCGTCGCGGTTCGGGTGGTCGTCGAACTGGAGTTTGTAGGTGGCCCAGCAGAGCACGGCGCCGAGGATCGCGCCGACCATCTGCCCGGCGAAGTAGATCGGGACGTCCGCCCACTTCGTCTTGTCCGCGATGGCGAGCCCCAGTGTCACCGCGGGGTTGAGATGCGCGCCGCTCGGCGCGGCGATGCTGGCACCGGTGAAGACCGCGAACGCCCACCCGAGGGTGATCATCACGACGCCACCGTTGTGGCCGTTGTTCTTGCGCAACACGTGGTTGGCGACCACGCCGTTACCCAGCAGGATCAGGACCGCCGTTCCCAGCAGTTCCCAGACGAATATGGCTCCCACACTCACCGTACGACCTCCACATTGGACATTCCGCGCAGGGTCGTACACGGTGTGCTACGGCGCCCTTGCCGACCCACGTCCGACGCACGTTACCGTCGCGTATTTGTTCCTTCCAGGCGTTGAGCGGACGAATTCTTGCAAGATCAGCGAGGGTTACGCCACACGTGTCACCCGCACAACGGACCGGTCGTGGCCGATCGTGCGATGCTGGAGCCACAGCGGCACAAGGAGGAATGTCACGTGGCAAGCTCTCAGCGCGAAGCCGAAAACAGCCCCGCCAGGCTGGGACCGCTCAAGCGGGAAGAGTCGTGGCAGCGGCTGGGTGAGGACAAATTCGACCTCGTCGTGATCGGCGGCGGAGTGGTCGGGGCCGGTACGGCGCTCGACGCCGCGACGCGTGGCCTGCGGGTCGCGCTGGTCGAAGCGCGCGACCTCGCCTCAGGGACGTCGAGCCGCTCCAGCAAACTCTTCCACGGCGGGCTCCGTTATCTCGAACAGCTGGAATTCGGCCTGGTGCGCGAAGCTCTGCGGGAACGCGAGCTGATGCTGACGACGATCGCCCCGCATCTGGTGAAGCCGGTCAGCTTCCTGTACCCGCTGACGCACCGGATCTGGGAGCGTCCGTACACCGCGGCGGGCCTGCTGATGTACGACACGATGGGCGGCGCGCGGTCGGTCCCCGGCCAGAAGCACCTGAGCCGCGCGGGCGCGCTGCGGATGGTCCCGGCGCTGAAGCGGTCCGCGTTGATCGGCGGGATCCGTTACTACGACGCGCAATCCGACGACGCGCGCCACACGATGACCGTCGCCCGCACCGCGGCGCACTACGGCGCCGTGGTGCGCACCTCCACCCAGGTGGTCGGTTTCCTCCGCGAGGCGGACCGTATTTCCGGTGTCCGCGTGCGTGACGTCGAAGACGGCCGCGAGACCGAGATCCACGCTTCCGCGGTGGTCAACTGCACCGGCGTCTGGACCGACGAACTGCAGCGGCTTTCCGGTGGCCGCGGCCGGTTCCGGGTGCGGGCGAGCAAGGGCGTGCACATCGTCGTCCCGCGCGACCGGATCGTCTCGGAATCGGGCATGATCCTGCGCACCGAGAAGTCCGTGCTGTTCGTCATCCCGTGGCGCAACCACTGGATCGTGGGAACCACCGACACCGACTGGAACCTCGACCTCGCGCATCCCGCCGCGACGAAGCACGACATCGACTACCTCCTCGAACACGTCAACACCGTGCTCGCGACACCGCTGACGCACGACGACATCGAAGGTGTCTACGCGGGACTCCGGCCTTTGCTCGCCGGGGAAAGCGAAGAGACGTCGAAGCTTTCGCGTGAGCACGCGGTCGCGCGGGTCGCGCCGGGACTGGTCGCGATCGCGGGCGGCAAATACACCACCTACCGGGTGATGGCGGCCGACGCCGTCGACGCCGCGGCCGTCGACCTGCCCGGCAGGCCGCAGCCGTCCATCACCGACAAGGTGCCGCTGCTGGGCGCCGACGGCTACCACGCGCTGGTGAACCAGGCCGACCACCTGGCCATCGAGCACGGCCTGCACCCGTACCGCGTCCGTCACCTGCTCGACCGGTACGGCTCGATGGTGCACGAGGTCCTCGCGCTCGGCGAAGGACGGCCGGAACTGCTCAAGCCGCTGGAGCACGCGCCGGACTACCTCGGCGTCGAGGTCGTCTACGCGGCCAGCCACGAGGGCGCGCTTCACCTGGAAGACGTCCTCGCGCGCCGGACGCGGATCTCGATCGAGTACGCGCACCGCGGCGTCGACTGCGCCGAGCAGGTCGGCGTCCTGGTGGGCGAGGTGCTCGGCTGGTCGAAGGACCAGATCACCCGCGAGGTCGAGGTCTACAAGGCACGGGTGGACGCGGAACGGAAGTCCCAGTCGCAGCCGAGCGACGAGGCCGCCGACGCGTTGCGGTCGTCCGCGCCGGAAGCACGCTCCGGGATCATCGAACCGGTGAGTTGATCCCTGCTGCTGGGTGGTGTGCCACGCGCGCAGAGATCGTTGCCTGATCGGGTGAATCTGGCATAGCGTCGGCCGTCCCAGCCCGCGCGGCCGAAGGCCCCGCTATCGCGGTGGCAGGGCCCCTGTCCGCGAACGGGAGAAGTTTGATCAGCGCCCTGCCGACGTCGATCGCGGCCGCGGGCTCCTTGATCAGACACTGACGGAAGGCGGCCTTGTGGTGTTCCTCGACTCGTCGACGTGGACGGACCGGATCTTCGCCGGAGGCTCGTGGGTGCCCGGCACCGGTGGCACCCGTGACGTCACAGAGCCCGCGACCGGTGCGGTCTTGGGCAGCGTCGGGATCGCTTCGGCCGCGGACGCCGCGAAAGCGGCGTCCGCGGCCGAAGCGCAACGGTCCTGGGCGGCGACACCGCACGTCCAGCGTGCCGCGATCCTGCGCAAAGCCGCGCGGCTGTGGTCCGAGTACGCCGACGAGATCCGCTGGTGGAACGTGCGCGAGGTCGGGGCGGTGCCGGGAGTCGCGGGCTTCTCGCTGCACGTCGCGGAACAGGAGTGCTACGAGGCGGCGGCCTTGCCCGGCCGCCCGTACGGCGAACTCCTGCCGAGTGAAGAACCGCGCCTTTCGATGGCACGCCGTGTCCCGGCAGGCGTCGTCGCGGTGATCTCGCCGTTCAACATGCCGATCATCCTGGGCATCCGCTCGGTCGCCCCGGCGCTCGCGCTGGGCAACGCCGTCATCCTGAAGCCGGACCCGCGCACCGCCGTGACCGGTGGCGTTGTCCTCGCGCGGATCTTCGAGGAAGCGGGACTGCCGCCGGGAGTGCTGCAAATGCTGCCGGGTGGCGCGGACGTCGGCGAGACGCTGGTGACGCATCCGGCGGTCCGGGTCATCTCCTTCACCGGGTCGACCGGTGCCGGGCGCAAGGTCGGCGAACTCGCCGGAAAGCATCTGAAGCGGGCACATCTGGAGCTGGGCGGGAACTCCGCGCTCATCGTGCTCGACGACGCGGACGTGGACGAGGCCGCCGGAGTCGCCGCGTTCGGCTCCTTCTTCCATCAGGGCCAGATCTGCATGACCACCGGGCGGCATCTGGTGCACGAGCGGATTTACGACGATTTCGTCGAGCGGCTCGCGGCGAAGGCGGCCGCGATCCGGGTGGGCGACCCGGCGCGGGACGAGGTCGCGCTCGGGCCGATCATCGACGCCGGGCAGCGGGACAAGATCCACGCGCTGGTCACGTCCAGTGTCGCGGCGGGCGCGCGGGTCGCCGCCGGTGCCGAATACGACCGGCTGTTCTATTCCGCGACGGTGCTTGCCGACGTGCCGCCGACGGCGCCGGCGGTCGCCGAGGAGATCTTCGGCCCGGTCGCGCCGGTCGTGCGGTTTTCCGACGCGGAGGAGGCCGTCCGCCTCGCCACGGCGAGCGAATACGGGCTCTCGCTGGGGATCGTCACCCGTGACGTCCTCAAAGGACTGGACCTGGCCGACCGGGTCCCGACCGGGATCGTGCATATCAACGACCAGACCGTCAGCGACGAGGCGAACAGCCCCTTCGGTGGCGTCGCTGCTTCGGGCACCGGAAGCCGCTTCGGCGGTGCGGCGGCGAATGTCGAGGCCTTCACCGAAACCCGCTGGGTCACCGTCCGCCGCTCTCCCCCCGCTTACCCCTTCTGACGCACGCAATTAGTCACCTACTTGCCTGGGCGCTTACCGGCGCCGGACCTCGATCAGGGCAAGTAGGTGACTAATTGCGGCAGGGTCAGGCGGTGCGGCGCCAGCGGATGAGGCGTTCCCCGGTCGGGGCCGGGTCCAGTTCGGGCCCCACCAGGGTGAACCCGCATTTGCGGGCGACCGACGCCGAAATCTCGTTGGTCTCTTCGTAGCGGTAGCTGACCTCACGCAGGCCGAGTCCACCGAAACCGAACCGCAGGGCCGCGTTGAGCGCCGTGCTCGCGACACCTTTGCCCCGGGACGCCGCGCGTACCCAGACCGACGCCTCCGCGTACCCGAGGTCGAGATCGAGATCCCGCAGACCGACCTCGCCCAGCAGATCCCCGGTGGTCGGCTCGGCCACCGCCCAGGAACAGCGTTCGTCACCGGCCCACTGAGCGGCGCGCAGCGCGACGTACTCGGTCGCCTCGTCGAGGTCCCGCAAGCGATAGTTCAGGACGTACTTGCGGTGTGTCGGATCGGCGAAGGCCGCGACCAGCGCCGGACGGTCGTCGAGGGCCTTGTCCGCCCGCAGCTGCCGCAGGTAGTACTCGC
The DNA here is from genome assembly GCF_046269425.1 of Amycolatopsis sp. cmx-11-12. Taxonomy (NCBI): domain Bacteria; kingdom Bacillati; phylum Actinomycetota; class Actinomycetes; order Pseudonocardiales; family Pseudonocardiaceae; genus Amycolatopsis; species Amycolatopsis sp. cmx-11-12. The sequence goes on from NZ_JADNQM010000012.1 coordinate 27,329, forward strand.
CCGCGTTGATCTCCACCGGTTCCACCCTTCGAGGGTAACCGGATCTTCAGCGACGGCGGCTCATGATCAGCGCGACCGCCAGCGGCAGCAGGAACACCAGGAACGTCCCCCGGGTGAAGAAGAACAACACGATCGCGACCGCGGCGGCGATCGGCACGGCGCTCGCGGTCAGCCATTTCGACGGCGGGGCCTCGCTCTTCGCGGCCGCCTGCGCGACGCCGGGCATCGGGGGCAGTGGCAGCAGCGCGCTGGGCCGGGGTGAGGGCAGGTCCGTGAACAGCGGCTCGAGGTCGCTCGCCATCCTCGCGGCGCTGACCTTGGCCGAGCGCGTGCCGAACTCGTCGAGGTCGAGTCTGCCGGTGCGGACATGCTCTTCCAGCGCGTCGAGCGCGTCTTGGCGTTCGGCGTCGCTCAGCCGCATGTCCGGTCTCTCGGCACTCACGTCCCGAGTCTACGGGCGGATCAGCCGTCCAGTTCCCGGCGGCGCTGCTTCCCGAGCTTCTTGTGGGCGTTGTCCCAGCCCTTGCCCCAGATGCCTTCGCCGACGGCGCTGATCCCGATCGGGACGAGGATGAACCACCAGGTGACGCCGGTGGTGACGATGAGCGCGATGGAGGCGATGAACAGGATCGGCAGGAGCGCACCCATGACGCGTTGCATCGGCGAGATCCCCGCCAACGGCGACGCCGGCTTCTCCGGTTCGGTCACGGCCGTCTTGGGTGCGTCGAAGACGGGGTGCGGTTCGGGCAGATCGAGGAAGAACGCGGACAGCTCTCCGCGCGTCTTGGCGGCGGTGACCTGAGCCGATCGCTCGCCGAATTCGTCGATGTCGATCCGGCCCACGCTCAGGTGTTCCCCGAGCGCGGTCAGCGCGGACTCTCGATCCTGGTCACTGATCCGCAGCTGCGGAGACGGCGCTTCGCTCACTCTTTCGATGGTAGGCCGAGCGAGGCGCCGTCTTCCACGACATTCGTCAGTCTTTCAGCTCGAACAGCTGGGTTCCCTGGGTGACCGCCGCGCCGACCTCGACCGAAAGTCCGGTCACGGTGCCCGCTTTGTGCGCGGTGACCGGGTTCTCCATCTTCATCGCTTCGAGCACGACGACCAGCTCGCCCGCTTCGACCCGCTGGCCTTCTTCGACGGCGACCTTGACGATGGTGCCCTGCATCGGCGCGGTGACCGCGTCGCCGCTGACCGCGGCCTTGGTGCCGCCCGCACGCTTGCGCGGCTTGGCCTTGACGGCCGTGCCGCCGCCACCACCGGCGTCGAGCGAGAACCCACCGGGAAGCGACACTTCGAGGCGACGCCCGCCGACCTCGACGACGACGTTCTGGCGGGGCTGCTCTTCTTCAGCCTCGGCGGCCTCCGGGGCGACGAACGGCTCGATGGTGTTCTCGAACTCGGTCTCGATCCAGCGGGTGTGCACGCTGAACCCGTTCTCGTCACCGATGAAGGCCGGGTCGTCCACGATCACGCGGTGGAACGGCAGGACCGTCGCCATGCCGTCGGCGACCATCTCGGCCAGCGCCCGCCGGCTGCGCTCGAGCGCGTTCTGCCGGTCCGATCCGGTGACGATCAGCTTCGCGAGCATCGAGTCGAACTGGCCGCCGATGACGCTGCCGGACTCGACGCCGGAGTCGACGCGGACGCCGGGGCCGCTCGGCGCGACGAACTTCGTCACGGTGCCGGGCGCGGGCAGGAAGCCGCGGCCGGCGTCCTCACCGTTGATGCGGAATTCGATCGAGTGGCCGCGCGGTTCCGGGTCCTCGGTGATGCGCAGCTTCTCGCCGCGCGCGATGCGGAACATCTCGCGCACGAGGTCGAGGCCCGTGGTCTCCTCGGACACCGGGTGCTCGACCTGCAGCCGCGTGTTGACCTCGAGGAACGAGATCGTGCCGTCGACGGCGACGAGGTACTCGACGGTCCCGGCGCCGTAGTAGCCGGCTTCCTTGCAGATCGCCTTCGCGGATTCGTGGATGCGCTTGCGCTGCTCGTCGGTCAGGTAAGGCGCGGGCGCCTCCTCGACCAGCTTCTGGTGGCGGCGTTGCAGCGAGCAGTCGCGCGTGCCGACGACGATGGCGTTGCCGTGCTGGTCGGCGAGCACCTGGGCCTCGACGTGGCGCGGCTTGTCCAGGTAGCGCTCGACGAAGCATTCGCCGCGGCCGAAGGCGGAGATCGCCTCACGGGTCGCGGACTCGAACAGTTCCGGGATCTCCTCGCGGGTGCGGGCGACCTTGAGGCCGCGGCCGCCACCGCCGAACGCCGCCTTGATCGCGACCGGCAGGCCGTGCTCGTCGGCGAAAGCGACGATCTCGTCGGCGTTCTTGGCCGGGTCCTTCGTGCCGGGCACGAGGGGAGCGCCGGCGCGCAGCGCGATGTGGCGCGCGGTGACCTTGTCACCGAGGTCGCGGATGGCCTGCGGGCTCGGCCCGATCCAGGTCAGCCCGGCGTCGATCACGGCCTGCGCGAAGTCCGCGTTCTCGGAGAGGAACCCGTAGCCGGGGTGGACGGAGTCCGCGCCCGACCGCTTGGCGGCGTCGAGCAGCTTGTCGAAGACGAGATAGCTCTCCGCCGCGGTGGTGCCGCCGAGAGCGAAGGCCTCGTCGGCGAGACGGACGTGGGGTGCGTCACGATCCGGATCGGCGTAGACGGCGACGCTGGTCAGCCCGGCGTCCTTCGCCGCCCTGATCACCCGTACCGCGATCTCGCCGCGGTTCGCGATCAGGATCTTGGTCACCGGACCACCTTTGCCGGCCTGCTCGGTCACGCCGTACCTCCTGCGTTCGCACGTCGGGCCGCCCCGATGCGGCTCCGCAGCAGTTTACGGAAGTTCCGGCTCTGGTTGAGTGAGAGCAAGGCCACCCAGTGACACTTGTTTATACCGCGTGTCCCGGTGTCCCAGTTCTCCTAGAAGGTCTTACACCAGCGCGTCGCGGTGTCGCAGTTCTTCCGGAAGGTCGGAATCGAGCACGATCAGGTCGTACGGCTGGGCCTGGTAGACCCGGCCGAGGTGCTCGGCCCGCACCAGCGCCCACGGCTGGTGCGGGCCGCAACATTCGACCAGGCGCTGCACCGAGCTGAAGGCGATCAGTGCCATCCGGCCGTCCTTGGTCGGGCGGAGCTCGATCTCCGCGCTCGTGAAATCCTTCGGCTTTTTCGCCGTGGGGAGGAACAGGGAGTTGGGCAATCCGGGGTTCGTCACCGGAACAACATAGACGTGCACTCTCCGCTAGATCACTTACGCTCTCGGATATGCGGACTCAGGAAGCGCGGACGCCGCGATCCGTGCTGTTCACCGCGCTGCTGGCCGTCGTGGTGACGGTGGGGGTCATCGTGGCCGTGTTCCTGCTCCGCCAGCCCGCTCCGGTGCCCGCCGGCGAGCCCGGTGTGCCTCCGCTTCCTGACGGCGCCCCGGCCGCGCCGGGGACCAACTGCGGCCACTCGGCCTGCCGGGAGATCGGCGCGATGACCGTCGGCGGGGTGCCCGTCGTCTTGCTGGCCGACGAAGCTGGGAAGCAGGGCGTGGTCCGGATCGGGGCGGACTCGGTGTTCCCGTTGATCATCAACGACATGGGGGTCACCCTCAAGGGCGATTCTTTGCGCTGTGTCGACGGCGCGACGCCGGTCTGCCTGGTGCGCGGTGAGACAGACGGCGGTTCGGCTGGCGAACTGTTCGTCTCACGCGGCGGGATCTGGCGGGACCCCGGGAAACCGTACTTCTCCGACGCCGGGACGATCGCCCTGAACGACGTGACCGCCGACGGGATCGCGGACGTCATCGTCGTGTGGCACGAGTGCCCCGACGCGCAGTCCGGATCGGCCCGGTGCCAGGCGGCGCCGGTGCTCGCGGAGGTCTACGACGTCGCCAGCGGTTCGGTGGGCTGCACGCGCCGGTACACCGCGCCTTCGGAGCTGAGGGGCTGGCCGGATGTCCGGCTCACCCGCGCTGACCTGCGGGCTTGCCCTGAGCGGTAGCAAGGGACCTTTGCTATCACTTGCTGAGCTTGGCTAAGTAACCGGCGTCGGACTCGGCCTGAATCGCGTGAAGGCCCCCTTCCCTCGGGTCAGCCGAGGGAAGGGGGCCTTCACGCGCGTTGCTGTGGGGTTACTTGGCGCCAGCCGCGGCAGGCTCCTTCTCCGAGGTAGTGGCCGCTTCGCCGTCGGAGGTGGGCGAAGGGTCTGTCGGCGAGTTGAGGACTTCGTCGTCCAGGAGACCTTCGCTGCGGGCGACGACGACCGGCACGACGATCTGGCCCGCGACGTTGGTCGCGGTCCGCATCATGTCCATGATCGGGTTGACCGAGTAGATCAGCGCGATGCCGAGCGCCACCTGCTGCGCGTCGAGTCCGATGAACGCGGTGGTCAGGGTCAGCGCGGTCAGCCAGCCGGTGGTGCCGGCGGTGGCCAGCGCGCCGAGGACGGCGACCAGCACGATCCCGCCGTACTGCCAGATGTTCAGCGAAACGCCCGACAGGTTCGCGATGAAGACCGCGCCGATCGCGGGGAACACGGCGGCGCAGCCGTCCATCTTCGTGGCGCTGCCCAGGGGAGTCGCGAAGGCGGCGTACGCGGGCTGGACGCCCAGGTTCACGGCGGACTGCCGGGTCAGGGGCAGCGTCGCGCCCGAGGACTGCGAAGCGAACGCGAACTGGATCGCCGTGCCCGCCTTGGCGAAGAACTTGACGGGGCTGACCTTCGCCACGAACTGCAACAGGATCGGGTACACCACGAAGAGGACCAGGAGGCAACCGACGTACACCGCGAGAGTGGTGGTGAACAGCGGGCGGAACAGCGCGTCACCGTAGTTCGCCACCGCCGCGCCGATCAGGCCGATGATGCCGATCGGGGCCAGCCGGACGATCCAGCCGAGGTAACGCTGGATGATCTCGAAGACGCTGGTGGTGAAGTCGACGAACGGCTTGGCCTTGTCACCGAGGCTGTAGGCGGCCGCGCCGATCAGCACGGCGAGGAACAGCACCTGGAGTGTCTCGCCCTCGGTGAAGGCGGTGAGGAAGTTCTTCGGCAGGAAGCCGTCGACGAAGGCGCTCCAGGAGCCCCAGTTGTCCACGCTCTTCGTCGCCTTGTCGGCGTTCTTCGCGGTCGCGGCCACACCTTCGCCGAGGCCGCCGCTGCCCGGATTGAACAGCTTCGCGACACCGATGCCGATCAGGGACGCGATGAGCGAGGTGATCGCGAACCACAGGACGGTCTTGCCCCCCAGCCGGGCGGCCTTCTTGCCACCGCCGAGGTTGCGCAGGCTGTTGATGCCGACCACGATCGCCGTGAAGACCAGCGGGATCACCGCGATCTGCAGCAGCGTCGTGAAGATCGTGCCGATCTGGTCGAGCAGTTCGGTCAGCCAGCTCGCCTCGGTCGACCTGGCGAGAACGCCGAGGAGGGCACCCACGACGAGTGAGCCGAGGACTGCCACCGCGAAGACTTTTGGCCTGGTGTAGGTCCGAATGAAAGACACGGGGCGACTCCGGTGCGTGAAAGTTTCCTGATTGGCCGAACGTGAAGAACGCTCGGCAAGGCAGGACTCTTCCGGATCACCCGATCGTGTGGGAGCTGTCTCAGGATGCGGGACGCGTCCAAAGATCGACGACACTCACGCCGACCTCGGCCAGAAGGCGCCGGGTCAGCGGCAGGCTGATCCCGATGACGCTCGAGAAGTCGCCGTCGATTCCTTCGATGAACCAGCCGCCGAGCCCGTCCAGCGTGAAACCGCCCGCCACCTGGAGCGGTTCCCCGGACGCGATGTAGGCGTCGATTTCTTCCTGTGACGGTGTTCCGAAGCGGACAGTTGTTCCTTCGGTGCCGGACGTTTCTTTCGTCTTCTCACCGTTTTCGACGCGGATGATCGCGTGGCCGGTCAGAAGTTCGCCGGATTTGCCCGCCATCGACGCCCACCGCTCGCGCGTGGCCTCCGGCGTGATCGGCTTCCCGACCATTTCGCCGTTGATCGACAACATCGAATCGCAGCCCACGATGACCATGTCGGCGCTTCCGACATGGTCACTGTGAGACCCGACGAGCGTTTCGAAAACCGCCTCGGCCTTCGCGGCGGCGAGTGCCCGGACCAGCTCCACCGGGGCCGGGTCGGTCAGGGACGCGGCCACCGCGTCCTCGTCGACGCCGGAGACGACGACGCTCGGGTCGAAACCGGCGGAACGCAGGACGCCGAGACGGGCGGGGGACTGGGAAGCAAGGACGAAACGCACCTCCGGACGGTACTCGACGGCGCTCCGTTGTCCGATTGTGACCTGGGGCACCCGGGCCTGGAGCTAGTTTGTTGTGGCGCGCAACATATGGATTGTTCGAGCTACGGAGGAACCAATGCCGTCCCGCCTCCGCGTCAGAAGATCACTTCGCACGACGCAAACCACAGTGCTCGCAGGCCTGCTCCTGGCCGGTTCGGCGCTGGCTCCGATGGCGTCCGCCGCCCCGGGGCCGCTGTACAAGAATCCCCACGCTTCGACGTCCGCGCGGGTCGATGACCTGCTCAGGCGGATGAGTCTCGACGACAAGATCGGCCAGATGACCCAGGCCGAACGCGGCGCGGTCACCCCCGACCAGGCCGCCGCGCTCAAACTGGGGTCCTTGTTGTCCGGCGGCGGTTCCGTACCCGCCAGCAACACGCCGAACGGCTGGGCCGACATGGTCGACTCGTACCAGAAAGCGGCGGTTTCGACGCCGCTCGGCATCCCCACGATCTACGGCGTCGACGCCGTGCACGGCCACAACAACGTCTACGGCGCGACGATCTTCCCGCACAACATCGGCCTCGGCGCCGCGAACAACCCGCGCCTGGTCGAGAAGATCGGCCGCGCGACGGCGCTGGAAGTCGCCGGAACGGGACCGCAGTGGGACTTTTCGCCGTGTCTCTGCGTCGCCCGTGACGATCGTTGGGGCCGGACTTACGAGTCCTTCGGCGAAACCCCGCGCGACGCGATCGCCAACGCGTCGGCCATCACCGGTCTCCAGGGGCGCAGGCTCGGGGAGAAGCCGGGTTCGGTGCTCGCGACCGCGAAGCACTACATCGGCGACGGTGGCACCACGAACGGCGTCGACCAGGGCGATACCGAGGTCAGCGAACGCGAGCTGCGGCAGATCCATTTGCCGCCGTTCCGCGAGGCGATCGATCGCGGTGTCGGCTCGGTGATGATCTCGTTCTCGAGTTTCCAAGGCGTGCGCATGCACGCCCAGAAGTACCTCATCACCGACGTCCTCAAGAAGGAACTGCGGTTTCGGGGCCTGGTGATCTCGGACTACAACGCGATCAACCAGATCGACGGGCAGGAAGGTTTCACGCCAGAAGAAGTGCGGCTTTCGGTCAACGCGGGCATCGACATGTTCATGGTCCCGTGGGACGCGCCGCAGTTCATCGCCTACCTCAAGGCCGAGGTCGAAGCGGGCCGGGTCACGCGCGGCCGGATCGACGACGCGAACCGCCGCATCCTGGCGGAGAAGTTCAAGCTCGGCCTGTTCGAGCGCCCGTACACCGACCGTTCCCTCCAGAAGACGTTCGGCGGCAAGGAACATCGCGAACTGGCCCGGCAGGCCGTCCGCGAATCGCAGGTGCTGCTGAAGAACGACGGTGTGTTGCCACTGGCGAAGAAGAACAACAAGATCTTCGTCGCGGGCAAGAACGCGAACGACATCGGCAATCAGGCTGGCGGCTGGACGCTCACCTGGCAGGGCCAGAGCGGCCCGGTCATCCCGGGCACCACCGTTCTCGACGGGCTGAAGTCGGGGGCGGGGAAGGGAACCACGGTGACCTATGACCGTGCGGGTGACGGAATCGACAAGAGCTACCGGGTCGCGGTCGCCGTGGTGGGAGAAACGCCGTACGCCGAAGGGCAGGGAGACCGTCCGAACGGCTTCGGACTCGACGCGGAAGACCTCGCCACGATCGCCAAACTGAAGAGTTCCGGGGTCCCCGTCGTCGTGGTGACCGTGTCCGGACGGCCGCTCGACATCGCTCCGCAGCTGCCGGGGTTCAACGGTCTGGTCGCGGCTTGGCTGCCGGGTAGCGAAGGCGCCGGTGTCGCCGATGTCCTTTACGGCGACTACAACCCGACCGGGAAACTGACGTTCAGCTGGCCGGTCAGTGCGGCTCAGGAACCGGTGAACGTCGGTGACGGCAAGAAGGCGCTGTTCCCGTACGGCTTCGGCCTGCGGTACCGCCGGTAGGAAACTTCCGCCCTTGCCTGGCTGGCGCGATGAACGGGGCTTTCATCGCGCCAGCCAGGACGATCTGTCAGACCACGGCGAGCCGGTCCACCAGTAGCTCCATCCGCCGCTCGGCGTACTCCGGCGGCAGCCGTCCCGCCCGGGTCAGGGTGGCCAGCCCGTGCAGGGCCGCCCAGAACAACTCGGTGAACAGGCCCGGGTGGACGCCGTCCCCGGCGACCTCGGCGAGGCTCTCCAGCAGGGCGGCGAAGGCGTCCTTCAGCGGCTCCGGGGTGTCTTCTTTCGCGAACGCCAGACCGCCGTCGAGCTGGAACATGGCGTCGTAGACCGCCGGGTTGCGGTCGGCGAAGTCGAGGTAGGCGCGGGCGAGGGCGGTGACCCTGGCGCGCGGACCGTCCGCGGCGGAGGTCGCGGCCCGCAGTGCCACGGCCATCTCGGTGGCACCTTCGAGGGCGACGGCGCCGATGATCTCGCGTTTGCCGCGAAAGTGGCTGTAGAGGACGGGCTGGCTGTATTCGATGCGCTCGGCGAGCCGGCGGGTGGTGACCGCGTCCCAGCCCTGCTGCTCGGCGAGTTCACGGGCCGTCGCCACGATGAGGCGTTCGCGGTCCGCCCGTTCACGCTCCTTGCGTTCCTGTACCGACATGACCCGATCCTAGCACCGCTAGACAACCGAGCGGCAGCAATGCTAGCGTCGAATCAATACCTAGCGATGCTAGTTCCCTGGAGGGGTCATGTTGCTCGAAGCACTCGAGGTCTTCACCGTCGTTGTCGTCGGCCTGATGGTGGGGGTGGAGTTCTCCGTCGCCTTCGTCATCAATCCGATCCTCAACGGACTTCCCGACGACAGCAATCAGCTAGGCCGAGCCCACGGGGGCCGGATGCTCGGCGCCATCATGCCGTTCTGGTACATCGGCTCGCTCATTCTGAGCGCGATCTGGGCCATCGCCGGATGGCATCAGCCCGGCGCCGTCCTCGTCGTCATCGCCGCCGGGCTGCTGATCGTGAGCGTGGTCATGTCGATCCTGCTGCTCGTCCCGATCAACGACCGGGGCAAGACGTGGACCCCCGAGAACCGGCCCGAGGACTGGAAGGAGCAGATGAACCGCTGGGACCGCTTCCACTACGTCCGTGTCGCCGTCATCATCGCCGCCTTCGCCCTGCTGGCCACCGCCCTCGCCTGAGTCGTGGGCTCAGGCGGCGGTGGCGGCGGCCGTCGGAGCCGAGGCCGGAGCGGGGGTCCGCGGTGCCGGGCGCCGCATCGTCAGCGCCGCCAGTACGCCCAGCAGCAGGACAGCCGCGGGCAGCAGCAGAGTCACCCTGGCGGCGTCTGTCAGTCCATTGTGGACGACTTCGAGCGCGAGCCGCTGAGCCTGCTCCGCCACATCGGCGGGAAGTCCAGGGATGGCCGCCGGTCCGGAAGAACCGAACTCGCCGGTCGATTCCGCGGCCTTCGCGATCCCTTCCGCGAACGGCGCACGGTACTGCTCCGGCAAGGCGGTCGCCGCCGTCGCCGCCTCGTCGGCGATCGACGCGCTGATCCGGGCCTGCAACAGCACTCCAACAGCGGCACTGCCGAGCACGCCGCCGACCTGCCGGGCGGTGTTGAAGATGCCCGACGCGGTCCCGATGAGCCGCGGCTCGACCGAACTCATCGCCAGATTGCCCATCGGCGCGAAGATGAACCCGATCCCGGCGCCCGCCACCAGCAGTGCCGGGGTGAGCGCCCACGCGTTCGCGCCCGCCCGCGCGATCAGCGCGACGAGAGCCAGCCCCGCGGAGAGCGCGGTCAGCCCGATGATGAGCAGGACCTTGCCGTTGAGCTTGTCCGAAGCGCGCCCGACGAACGGGCCGATCATGCCCGCCAGCAAGGACATCGGCGCGAACAGCAGGCCGGACATCGTCGGCGATTCGCCGAGGACGGCCTGGATGTAGATCACCAGCGGCAGGAACATGCCGGTCATCGCGAACCCGACGGTGACCGACGTCAGCGTTCCCGCCGAGAAGTTGCGATTCGCGAAAACACCCAGCGGTAGCAACGGTTCGTCGCGGTTGAACCGTTGCCACACCACGAAAGCGATCAGCAGGGCGAGCCCGGCGCCGATGATCTCGAATACGGTGATCGGGCCGAGTACACGTCCCCAGTCGTAGTGCTGTCCATTTTGGACTCCGTACACGACGAGGAACAACCCCGCGCCGGAGAGCAGGATCCCTGGCACGTCGAAGGAATGCGAGTGTTTCGGCTGCCAGTCCGGCACCTTGAGCAGTGCCAGCGCGAACGCGACCACGCCGACCGGCAGGTTGACGAAGAAGATCCATTCCCAGCCGAGGTGGTCGACGAGCACGCCGCCGAGCAGTGGCCCGACGATCGCCGCGATCCCGGCGACACCGCTCCAAAGTCCCATGGCGGGGCCGCGTTTCGACGGCGGGAACAGGTGGCTGATGAACGCCAGGGTCTGCGGCGTCATCAAGGCGGCGCCGAGGCCCTGCACCGCGCGGGCCGCGATGAGCATCTCGACCGATCCGGAGAGGCCGCACCACAACGACGCCAGCGTGAACACCACGAGGCCGGTCAGGTAGACCCGTTTCGGGCCGAACCGGTCGCCGAGGCGGCTGGCGAACAGCATCGGCACCGCGTAGGTGAGCAGGTAGACGCTGATCACCCAGACGATCGCGTTCAGCCCGGCGCCGAGTTCGCGCAGCATCGAGGGAATCGCGGTCGAAACGATCGTGGTGTCCAGCAGGATCATGAAGAAACCCAGGCACAGCGCGGAAAGCGCGGCCCAGGGGTTAGCTTGTCTTGCGTTCATCGGTGTCTTCCTCGGCGACCAGATTCAAGTTCGGCTTGCAGTGGCCCTGGAATCGGATGCGGCCGGATTCCAGGTCTTCGACCAGTTTTTGGGTCCACTCGAGTTCGAAGGTCCGGCGCGCGGTGGCGTAGGACCAATCGAGCCAGTAGACCTCGGGGAGTTCGTGCTCTTCGACCAGGCTTCGGAGCACCACCTGGTCGGCGGCGGCGGAGGCTTGAAGTCGCAGCACCCGGTGCTTGAGCTGGGTGATCGACGTCTCCGGGCCCAGTTCGTCGATGACGGCGAGCGCGCTGAGGTACTCGGGGAACTCCTCCGCCGGGGTGCTCAGCATGTCCTGCGCGCGGTCGACGAACTCGTCGCTGCCGGCGTCCGTCATCGCGTACACGGTGCGTTCGGGGCGTTTCCCGTCCCGTTGGGTTTCGACGATTTCGATCAAACCGTTCTGCTGCAAGCGATCCACCGTGTGGTAGAGCGACCCGGCCTTCACTTTGACGCGGGTGCTGACGTAGCGCTCCTTCATCAGCTGTGCCATCTCATACGGATGCATGGGCCGCTCGTGGAGGAGTTCCAGCACCGCCATGGCGAGCGGGGTGAGCTTCGCGGCCATTCATGGTCCTCTCGGAGGATTCCGTATCGATTATTCCGCGTGGACTATATGGCAGAACTCGGCCCGTGGACAAGCGACTTCCTGCTTGCGCACGCTGATCGCGTATGCGTACAGTGTGCGCAAGACGAGAACAACGTACTCACGAACGAGAGGGAAGAGCATGACGAACACCGTGACCTGGGACGCCGGACGCTGGCAGGCAAGGCTGGACGAGCTCCGCGAGGCCCATCACGTTCCAGGCGCCGTGCTCGCGATCCTGGTGGACGGCGAGATCCACGAACTCGCGAGTGGCGTTCTGCACCGCGGGACCGGGGTCGAGACGACGACCGATTCGGTGTTCCAGCTCGGTTCGATCGCCAAGATCTACACCGCCACCCTGGTCATGCGGCTGGCCGAAACCGGCGAACTGGACCTTGATGCACCGGTCATCGAGGTGCTGCCGGACTTCGAGACGATCGATCCCGAGGCGACAGGGGCGATCACCGTCCGGCAACTGCTGAGCCACACCAGCGGACTCACCTGCGACTTCCACCTCGACACCGGCCGGGGTGACGACTGCATCGCCCGCTTCGTCGAGGCGAGCAAGGGCATCGCGATGGACTGCCCGCCGGGGACCGCGGTCTCCTACAGCGGCGTCGGCTACCTGGTGCTCGGCCGCATCGTCGAGGTGCTGACCGGGTTGACCTGGGATCAGGCCCTCAAGGAGCTGATCTTCGCGCCGCTCGGGCTGAAGCAGTCGATGACCTTGCCCGAAGAAGCCCTGAGTTTCCGCGCGGCGATGAGTCATCTCGGCGAGCCGGGGCAGGACCCGGAGCCCGCGCCCGCCTGGGATCTGATGCCGCGGTCGGCGGGACCGGGCGCCCGGGTCATCGCCTCCGCCGGTGACGTCGTCCGGCTCGCGCGGATGCACCTCGACGGCGGTCTCGCGCCCGACGGAACCCGTGTCCTGGCACCGGAATCGGTGGCGGCGATGCAGCACCGCGAGACCGACGTCCCCGACAAGTGGACGGTCAGCGCGGACGGCTGGGGGCTCGGCTGGACGCTCTACGACTGGGACGGCACGACCGGCTTCGGCCATGACGGCGCGGCCGTCGGGCAGTACGCGTATCTGCGGGTGGTCCCGTCGGCGGGCGTGGCCGTCGCCTTGGTGACCAACGGCGGCGGCGCCCGGCAGCTTTACGCGGCCCTGTTCCGTGAGCTGCTCGGCGAGTTCGCCGACGTCCGGATTCCCGACGCCTTCGCGCCGCCCGCCGAACCGCCGGTCGTGGATCTGGAGCGGTTCGCGGGTGTCTATCGGCGCGAAGGTGTGGTCATCACGGTGACCGAAGACCGGAAGCTGACGTACGAGTTCGTCGGCGGGATGAAGGACTTCTCGCCGACGCTGGACATGGACCTGGTCCCCGTCACTGAGACGGTTTTCGCCGCTTCAGGAGCTGGCCCGTCGTTCAGTGAGGACTGGATGCCCGTGGTGTTCTCGACGCTTTCGAACGGCACAGAATGCGTCTACATCGGGATGCGCGCTGCCCCCAAGATCGCCTAAGCCCCTGAGTCGGAAGTTCGTGTCGTGAGTGGCGATTCGGGTTCTCTTGAGGGGTAGGGCAAAGGTGGTGTCTTACGCGCTCGCCGGGTGCTGATCTGGATGTCGCGAAAGCCACTTTCGGGACATCAGACGTCCCGAAAGTGGCTTTCGCGACATGCCCGGCGCGTGTGGTGTGGACGGTCAACTCGGCTTGGCGGAGTGGTTGTGATCCGAAGGACACGGCCTAGTTCAGGCGTCTCGGCCCGATTTCGCGTTCGAGGAAGCGGTGGTACTCGATGGCCGCGATCGAATTCTCCAGCTGTTCGAACGTCGGGGCGGGGAGCGCGCCGTTGAAGACGATCGTCAGGTTCTTCCGCGGGATGTTGATGACGTACGGATCGACACCGAGTTCTTCGCAGTGCTCGCGAAGCACGGCCGTCCAATGGTCAAGGTCCTCGTCCTCGCCGAGGTGCTCCCACCGCGCGACGATCCAGTTGCCGTTGATCAGCTGGCCCGCCATCTCCCGCGGATCATGGACCATGTACGGCTCGGCGACGTCGTTCATCGGCCCAAGTGATCGATCAGGGCGGCGAAGGACGAGGCCGGGAGCACCAGGATCGGCCGGGTCTCGTCCGGCAGTGCCCACTGCTTGGTGTCTCGGATGCCGACCAGACCGGGCAGTCGGCCGACCTCGACGCAGGCGTTCTCTTCCCAGTGCGTGTAGGTCGACTTGTGCCAGTCGGTCATGCGTTCGTGCCAGGTGGTCATCGGAGTCGCCTTTCCCGAGTGACTGTTTCGGCAAGTAGACGGGTTGCGCGGAGGCAAAGTTGTCAATTTCGAGTGATCTGCCGTTGCTGGTCGGCGAACGGTCCTGGAAGGCCCTCAAGATCGCGCTCGGCGCAGAAAAGGGGACCTTCACCGACAGCTGCTTTACTCACGATGCACTCTCAGGGTGCATAGCGCCAAGAGTCCTTGGTCACTGGTGTGATTCAGCCGCGAGCTGTCGGTAGTCATCCGCGATCCTGGCCAGATGCGAGCACGCGACGCCGTCGTAGGTGGCGTAGCGCTCGACTTCGGCGAAGTTCTTCTCGTAGTCGGCGACTTCGCGTTCGTCCGTGACGAGCGCCGTCGCCGTCTGCGTGCTGAGGAGTACCGCGCGCGAGTCGTAGATGTCGAAACCGTGGAGAACGGGGACCGACACCGGCGCGGTCCACGGGATCACGCCCAGCCGCACCCGCCCGCGGCAGGACAGGTCGATGAGGTGGCCGAGCTGGGCCAGCATGGTCGCCGCCCCGCCCATGTTCCAGCGCAGGGCGCCTTCGGTCAGCACGAAGTGGAATTCACGGTTCGATTCGAGGATCCGCTGGCGCTCCAGCCGGGCTTCGACCGTCTGATCGCGTTCGCCGTCCGGCAGGGAATCGCCGAACAGCGCGGTGATGTAGTCGCGGGTCTGCAACAGGCCGAACACGATCGTCGGCTGGAAACTCCGGATCCGGGCGGACGCGGACTCGATCTTGCCGATCCGCTGCTGCATCCGCCAGGCACCCCGCTGGAAGACGACGCGGGCGGACGCCGCTTCTTCGCGGAGATCACGGGTGATCGCGACGAGTGCCCGCCGGACTTTCGCGGGCGCGCCATAGGCACTGCACAACGCGACGACCTGATCCTCGGTCGGCATGAACGCGCCGGTTTCGACCCGCGAGACCTTGGACTGGCTGAGGCCGGTCAGGTTCGCCGCCTCGGTACCGGACAACCCGGCGGCTTTGCGCAGACGGCGCAATTCGGTGGAGAGCTGGTCCTGGTTCGTCACGCACGGCTTTCTGGGGCGTATCGGCTCGAAGACCTGTCACGATAGCCCGCGGAAACCGGATCCGCGCTGTTCGGCGGGGTCGCTTCAGCGCGGGAGGGCCGAAGCCCGCCAGGCGCCGTCACCGGGGGAAAGCGGGGCCCGGACGAGCGAGGCCTTGTCCGCCCACCACGAATCCCGTTTCGGCGACGGCTCCGGGGCCCGCGCGCTCGCCGCCGCCGCGACGACGGCGGTCAGCGCGGCGACTTCGGCGTCGCTCGGATTACCGCGGACGACCCGCAGCAGCGGGGTTTCGGGGGCGGTCACAGCGGGATGTTCCCGTGCTTCTTGGGCGGCAGCGTCTCTCGTTTGCCCTGGAGCAGCGAGAGCGCCTTCGTGATGTGACCGCGGGTGTGCGCGGGCACGATCACCGAATCGACGTAACCGCGTTCGGCAGCCGCGTACGGGTTCAGGAGGGTGTCCTCGTACTCCTGGATCAGCTCGGCCCGCAGCGCGTCGACGTCCTTGCCGTCGGCGGCGGCCGCGGAAAGGGTCTTGCGGTGCACGATGTTCGCCGCGCCCTGCGCGCCCATGACCGCGACCTGCGCGGTCGGCCATGCCAGGTTGACGTCCGCGCCGAGGTGCTTCGACCCCATGACGTCGTACGCGCCGCCGTACGCCTTGCGGGTGATGACGGTGACGAGCGGGACGGTCGCTTCGGCGTAGGCGTAGATCAGCTTCGCGCCGCGCCGGATGATGCCGTTCCACTCCTGGTCGGTGCCGGGCAGGAAGCCGGGGACGTCGACGAAGGTGAGGACCGGGATGTTGAACGCGTCGCAGGTGCGCACGAATCGCGCGGCCTTCTCGGACGCGTCGATGTCGAGGCAGCCGGCGAACTGGGTCGGCTGGTTCGCCACGATGCCGACGCTGCGGCCGTCCACCCGGCCGAAGCCGACCAGGATGTTGGGCGCGAACAGCTCGTGCACCTCGAGGAAGTCGCCGTCGTCGACGACGCGGTTGATGACCTCGTGCATGTCGTACGGCTGGTTCGGCGAGTCCGGGATGAGCGTGTCCAGCTCGCGGTCCGACTCGGTGACGTCGTCAAAGAAGCCACCAGCAGGCGCGTCCGTCTCGAACAACGGCGCTTCGGACAGGTTGTTCGCGGGGAGGAACGAGAGCAGTTCCTTGACGTAGGCGATGGCGTCTTCGTCGTCGGAGCCGAGGTAATGCGCTACGCCCGAACGGGTGTTGTGCGTGCGCCCGCCGCCGAGCTCCTCGAAGGTGACCTCTTCGCCGGTCACGGTCTTCACGACGTCGGGGCCGGTGATGAACATGTGCGAGGTCTTGTCGACCATCACCACGAAGTCGGTCAGCGCGGGGGAGTAGACGTGCCCGCCCGCGTTGGCGCCCATGATCAGCGAGATCTGCGGGATCACGCCGGACGCCTTGACGTTGCGGTTGAAGATCTCGCCGTACAGCCCGAGCGAGACGACGCCTTCCTGGATCCGCGCGCCGCCGCCCTCGTTGATGCCGATGATCGGGCGGCCGGTCTTGATCGCCAGGTCCATCACCTTGACGATCTTCTCGCCGTACACCTCGCCGAGTGAACCGCCGAAGACGGTGACGTCCTGGCTGAACACGCACACCGGACGGCCGTCGACGGTGCCGTAGCCGGTGACGACGCCGTCGCCGTAGGGCCGGTTCTTCTCCTGGTCGAAGTTGACCGAGCGGTGCTTCGCCAGCTCGTCGAGCTCGACGAACGAGCCTTCGTCCAGCAGCAGGTCGATCCGCTCGCGAGCGGTCTTCTTGCCCTTGGCGTGCTGTTTCTCCACCGCCCTCGCGGAACCCGCGTGCACCGCCTCGTCGTATCGGCGGTACAGGTCGGCCAGCTTGCCGGCCGTGGTGTGGATGTCCGGTTCGTCCTCGGGCGGCGTCCCGAGCGGCTCCGTCGCACTGCTCATGAATCCGCAGCCTAGCTACTCGGCGGTCACTTCGCGTGTGGCGTAGGCAACGTTCCGGGCTACCGCGCGGCTCGCACCAGGCCGGATTCGTAGGCCGCGATCACCAGCTGCGCCCGGTCCCGTGCCGCGAGTTTGTGCAGGAGATGGCCGATATGCGTCTTCACCGTCGCCAGTCCGAGATGCAGTGTTCCGGCGATCTCGTCGTTCGACAGGCCGCGTGCGATCAGGCTCAAGACCTCGCGTTCGCGGGTGGTGATGTTGTCGAGCGACGCCGCGACGCGCTGGCCGGGGTCGGGCAGCCGGGCGAACTCGGCGATGAGCCTTCGCGTGATCGAGGGCGCGAGCAGTCCTTCGCCCGCCGCGACGACCCGGATCGCGGTCAGCAACTCGGCGGGCGGGGTGTCCTTCAGCAGGAAGCCGCTCGCACCCGCGCGCAGGGCCGAATAGACGTAGGCGTCGAGGTCGAACGTCGTCAGCATCAGCACGTGGACGCCTTCGGTGGCGGCCGACGCGCAGATCCGCCGGGTCGCTTCGATCCCGTCCAGTTCCGGCATGCGGACGTCCATCAGCACGACGTCGGGGCGTTCCTTCTCGGCCAGTTCCGCCGCTTCCACGCCGTTCTCCGCCTCGCCGACGACCTCGAGGTCCGGCGCGCTGTCGACGAGCACGCGGAAACTGCCGCGCAGCAACGCCTGGTCGTCGGCGATCAGTACGCGGATCATCGTGTCCCCACTTCCTCGACGGCGTACGGCAACCGCGCGAACACCCGGAATCCCCCAGCGGGCAGTGGCCCCGCTTCGAAGTCACCACCGTAGACGGCGACGCGTTCGCGCATGCCGATCAAACCGTGCCCGCCCATGGTCGCGGCCGAGCCTTCGCCGCGTCCGTCGTCGACGATCTCGACGCTGATTTCGCCGGGCCCTTCGGTGATCGTGACCCGGCAGAGTGACGGCCCCGCGTGCTTCACGACGTTGGTCACCGCCTCCTGCGTGATGCGGTAGACCGAAAGCGCGACACCTTCGGGAAGCTCGTCCACCACCTCGCCGGTCAGCTCGACGCGGACTCCGGCCTGGCCGGCGCGTTCGGCCAGTGTCCGTAGATCGGCGAGTTTCGGCGCGGGGCCGAGCGCGGCCTCGGGCTTGCCGTCGCCGGAGCGGAGGACGCCGAGCATCCGCCGGAGTTCGACGAGGGTCTCGCGGCTGGTGAGTTCGATGACCCGCAACGCTTCGCGCGCTTCTTCGGGCTGTTCCTTCGCGACGTGGTTGCCCACGGCCGCTTTGACGGCGATCAGGCTCATGCTGTGCGCGACGACGTCGTGCATTTCGCGCGCGATCCGCAGGCGTTCGTCGGAGACCGCCTGATCGGCGTGGGCCTCGGTGAGCAGGGCGAGGTTCGCCTGTCGCTGACGCGCCGTCCAGCCCAGCGCCCACGAGCCCGCCACCCCGCCGCCGGCGAACGCGGTCGACGCGAGCGTCGTGGGTCCGAGCCGCACCAGTTCGAGGACCGCGACGATGAGCAGGCCGAGGCCCAAGGCGATCAGCGAGCGGGCTCGCGGGTACTCCAGCGTCAAGGTGTAGAGGGCACAAGCCATGGCCAGAATCGCGGCCGGGCCAAGGCCGTTGCCCGCGAGCACGGCCGGGATCAGGCTGAGCAGGCCGAGGCCGTAGGCCGCCACGGGCCAGTGCCGCCGCACCACGATCGCGATCGCGCACGCGGCGACCGTTGCCCAGGCGAGCCACATCGGGATGGCGACGGTGAACGTCCACGTCTTCGCGGCGAGGTTCCCGCCGACGGCCACCACCAGCACCAGCGCGACGATCACGTCGATGATGTGCGGCACCCGGCCGGGCAGCGCGGACGGCTGTTTCATACGGCGAACCTAGCCGGGAGCGTGGCTTTCGCGCGTCCGTCCGGCGGAGGTCATCCCCAGGGTGGAGATCAGCTCCTGTGCGCCGCCGCGAAGAACTCCTTCAGCTTCTCGCGCCAGCTTCGCAGCGCCTCGGGGACGACGTCGTCTTGACCGTCGGGAACCGTTTGGGTCACCTCGACCATGGTCCCTTCGAGTTCGGAGTGGGTGAACTCCCACCGGACGACGCCTCCTCGTGGCAAGGAGAACTCCAGCAGTCGCGGCGGTTCCTCGCGCGTGACCGTGCCCGCCCCGATCACCGCCCTTTCCGGGGTGAGCAGTGCCCAGACGTCGTCGAGTGGCTTCCAGATCAGATCGCGGCGGAACCGGATCACCTTGCCGTCGCCGGTTTCCAGGACTTCGCCGTCCGCGAGCCCGAACTCCTCGACGTAGGCCTCGATGGGGCCGACCCAGTCCTCGGGCGGCTCGTTCTCTTCGCCGTCGAGGTGTGCGGTGAGGGCGACGAGGCAGCTGTCCCAGCCGGCGGCCGTGCGGCCCGCCGCGATCCTGGCGATGGCGGGTTCACCCCGGCCGAACGTATGCGTGAAGAGCAGCCTGCTGCCGTCCTCCTCCGGGGTGATCTCCCAGCGGAGGACGTCGTCGTTCCAGCTGAACGCGAAGACGCGAGGCTCGTCGGCTTCGAGGACTTTGCCCGCTGTCGGGACCTCTTCACCCTCGAAGGTGAACTCGATCGTTCCGCCGGGGCGCAGGTCGACAGTGACCGCGGCGGGGAACCATTTCGCGAGTTCCGCCGGCTCGGTGACCGCCCGCCAGACACGTTCGGGACTGTGCGCGAGCCGCCGTTCGAGGCGGAGCGCGGGACGTTCTCCGACGGTTTCCAACCGGGCGCGAGCGATCACGGTTACCTCCTAATGTGCCGTTAGGGGAATATAACCGCGAGGGAATATTGGGTCAAGCGCCGCGCAGGGCGGCCACCGCGCTCTTCAGTTCGGGGTCGGCGTGGGCCTTGTCGAGGGCCGCCGCCAAGACCTCGTGATAGGTCGGTTCGGTTTCGGCGTACCGTTTCCTGCCTTCCTTGGTGATGCACGAGTACACCCCGCGGCGATCGTTCTCGCAGGGATCGCGCTCCGTCAGGCCGGCGTCTTCGAGGCGGACGACCATCCGGCTCACGGAACTCTGGTTGAGCCCGATCGCCTCGGCGAGTTCCTGCATGCGCAGGACACCCTTCTCGGTGGCGGCCAGCTTGCCGAGCGCGCGGAACTCGGAGAGTCCGAGTCCGTGCCGTCGTTGCAGTGCCTTCGCGAGTTCTTGCTCGATGCGCCCGTGCAGCGTGAGGACACGGCCCCACGCCAGTTCATCGGCGGTCACGGCGACCTCCCTGGATTTGCTTGACACGAGTTTACATGCAGTGACAGCATCTGCTTGCACATACATGTACATTGAAATCACTTCGGAGGGGATCGCGATGACCGACGATCGAAGCTTCCTGTTCCTGCTCGGGAGCGCCCGCGCGGGCGGCAACACGGAGATCCTGGCGAGGCGGGCGGCGAAGGAGTTGCCTCGCGCTGTGAAGCAGCGATGGATCCGGACGTCCGAGTTGCCGTTGGCGCCGTTCGTCGACCGGAAACACGACGGCGAGGAGTTCGTCCCGCCCGCGGGGAACGAGCGATCACTGTTCGACGCGACCATGGCGGCCACGGATCTGGTGATCGCGTCGCCGGTCTATTGGTACAGCGTGTCGGCGTCGGTGAAGCTGTACTTCGACCACTGGGCGAGCTGGCTGGACCAGCCGGAACTCCGCTTCAAGGAGCAGATGCGCGGCAAGACCTTGTGGGGGGTGAGCGTGCTTGCCGAGCAGCCGGAGCAGGCGGAACCGCTGATCGGAACCCTGCGTAAGACCGCCGAATATCTCGGAACGCATTGGGGTGGGCAGTTACTCGGCAACGGGAGCCGCCCTGGCGACGTCCTGCTGGACGAGAGCGCGCTCAAAGCGGCCGAGACCTTCTTCGCCGGGGCGGATCTCGTGCGCGCCTGAGCTTCAGGACGTGTGGACGCCGATTCCGCTCCGGCCGGGAGCGAGGTCGTCGCGCAGGACGAGGTTCTCGTCGTAGTCGCCGCCGTTCTGGGAGCGGAATGGGATCGGGTCGCTGGTGGACAGGGTGCGCAGCCTGCCCCGCAATGCTTCGGCGGCGACGTCGTACTGCTCGGGCGAAACCCGGTCGGCGCCGCAGACCGTGAGCGGGGGAAGGACGGACATCCCGGCGTACCAAAGGGTTCCGTGCTGTAGCGGGAACAACACGTCGTTGATCTCGCCGTTCACGCCGCGCGGTCCGATCGTGGCTTCCGGCGCGCCCGCGGTCAGCAGGACCATGGCGCGTTTTCCGGCCAGCACCCCTTCGCCGTAGCGCGACGTCCGGCCGTCGGGGCGTCGCACGCCGTAAGCGAAACCCTTGACGAACACGCGGTCGAACCAGCCCTTGAGGATCGCGGGCATTCCGTACCACCACAGCGGGAACTGGACGATCACCGTGTCCGCCCACGCCAGTTTCTCGTGCTCGGCACGGATGTCTTCGCTCAGTTCCCCTGAGGCGAAGGCGTTCTTCGAGGTCGCGCCCACGATCAGCCGGTAGCCCTCTCGATCGCCCCGTGCGGCTGAGCCGAAGTCTCCGGCGTCGACCACCGGGTTCCACTTCATCGTGTAGAGGTCGGACTCCCGGACGTCCGCGCCTTCCTCGCGGAGCGTGCGCAACCCTTCGTCGCGCAACGAGCCGCCGAGGGAACGGGGTTCCGGGTGGGCGAAGATCCACAACACGTTCATGTCCCCAAGATCTCGCAGTCCGTTCACTGGTACGAGTGGCTCGATGGCCAACATGTGCAAGAATCGAGCCATGGGCTTTTTCACGCGTCCGGGCCGTCATCGGGTCGCCGTCCTGGTCCGGCACGGCATGCTGGTGATGGAGCTGGGCATCGTCGTCCGGCTGTTCGGTACGGCCAAGGCGGCCGACGGCGAGCTGCTGTACGAGGTCGTCACCTGCACGCCGGAACCAGGGCAGGTCCGCACCGACGGCGACATCACCGTCTCGGTCCCGCTCGGACCGGAAGTGCTGGCCGAGGCCGACACCGTCGTCATCCCGGCGTCGTCCACCGAATACGAGCCCGCCGGGCACGACCTCACCGAACCGCTCGCGCGGGCACTGGACCTGATCCGGCCGGACGCCAGGATCGCGTCGATCTGCACGGGTGCCTTCGTGCTCGCCGCCGCGGGCCTGCTCGACGGCCGGAAGGCGACCACGCACTGGCGCTCGGCGCTGGACTTCCAGGCGAAGTTCCCGAAGGTCGACCTCGACCCCAACGTGCTCTACACCGACGACGGCAACGTCCTGACTGCGGCGGGGGTCGCGTCCGGCATCGACCTCTGCCTGCACATGATCCGCTGCGATCACGGCGCCGCGGTCGCGAACGAGGTCGCGCGCGGCACGGTCGTCTCGCCGCATCGGGAGGGCGGGCAGGCGCAGTTCATCCGGCGTCCGGTGCCGGAACCGCAGTCCTCGTCGACGGCGGCGGCACGGGCCTGGGCGCTGGAGAACCTCGACAGGCCGCTGACCTTGCGCGAACTCGCGGCGAAGGAGTCGATGAGCACGCGGACGTTCACGCGGCGTTTCCGGGACGAGGTCGGGGTTTCGGCGTTGCAGTGGCTGACCCAGCAGCGGGTCGAACGGGCCCGTCAGCTGCTGGAGGAGACCGATCTGCCGGTGGACAAGATCGCGGCCGAAGCGGGGTTCGGCACGGCCGCGTCGCTGCGTCAGCATCTGCAAGCCACGCTGGGTGTTTCGCCGAGCGCGTACCGGAACACCTTCCGCGAGGCCGTTTAGGAGACGACCGAGAGCTGACCGGCTGGTAACTTACCCGGAAATAAGTTCCGGAGGTTTGCCAGTGAAAGCCCTCAAAATCGCCGAGCGAATCCTGTTCGGCGCCGCCGCGATCGGCACGGTGTACTCCGCCAGGACAGGCAACCGGCGGCTGCAACTGCTGACGAAACCGGCCGCGGTCCCCGTACTCGCGGCTCGTGTCGCTCGGGCGCAAACGCTTGCACCAGGGGAGAAGGGGCTGCTCGTCGCCGCCTTGGTCGCGGCGGGCGCGGGTGACCACTTCATGGGCCGGTCGCATGAGGACCGTGAACTGATCAAGGGCGCGACGTCGTTCGGCGTGATGCAGGTGCTGTATTCCGCGTTCCTGTGGCGCCGCGGCGCACGTCCGCGTGCCGTGACCGCGTCGCCCCGGCTCGGGGCGTGGGCCGCAGCCGCTGTCGCGATGACGCTCCCGAAGCCGTCTCCGGTGTCTTCGGTGCTTTCGGTCTACGGAGGCCTCCTGAGCACGACGTCGACCCTCGCGGCCGACCCGGCGTTGGCGCCGAAGGCTCGCGTGTCGGGCGGGATGGTGGTCCCGTCGGGCGACCGCCGGACCTGGCTCGCTGCCGGCGCACTGCTGTTCTCCGCGTCGGACCTGGCGATCCTCGTCCGCCGCAACTTCGTCACCAGTGAGCGGGTGCGGGCCAATCTCGAAACCTTTGTGCTGACCTCGTACCTGGCTTCCCAGTGGCTGCTCGTCGAGGGGATGACCGCGGAGAAGTAGAAAGTTAAGCATCTACTTGACTATCGCTCGGCGTGGGCGGATAGTTAAGCATGTGCCTAACCAACGGATGGACCAGGTGTTCAAGGCGCTGTCCGATGGGACGCGCCGCGAAATGATCGAGCGCCTCACCCGGGGGCCTGCCTCGGTGGGGGAGCTCGCGCAGCCGTTGTCGATGTCGTTGCCCGCCGTGATGCAGCACCTCCAGGTGCTCGAAACCTGTGGGCTGGTCCGGTCGGAGAAGGCGGGGCGCGTCCGCACCTGCCACCTCGAGCCGGACGGCCTTCGGATGGCCGAGGACTGGCTCGGCGGGCAGCGCACCGGCTGGGAACACCGGCTCGATCACCTTGGTGACTTTCTGAACTCCGATGAAGGGAAACGGTCATGACCGTCAAACAGGCCACCTTCACCCTCGAACGCGTCTATCCGGTATCGCCGGAACGCGTTTTCGCCGCTTGGGCCGATCCCGCCGCGAAAGCCGGCTGGTTCACCGTGGTGGGCGGCGGGCACTCCTTGGACTTCCGTGTCGGCGGCCAGGAGGTCACCACCGGTCCCTCCGATGACGGGAAGCGGATGGCCTTCGAGGCGCGCTACGAGGACATCGCCGAGAACGAGCGGATCGTCTACGCGGGCACGCTCTCCGCGAACGACGTCCTGGCGACCGTGTCCGTCACGACGATCTTGTTCGAAGCCGAGGCGGGCGGCACCCGGCTGACGTTGATCGAACAGGGCACCTTCCTCGACGGGCACGAAGAACCGAGCTGGCGGGAGCAGGGAACCGGCGACTGGCTCGACAAACTGGGCAAAACACTGTCGCAATAATTTCCGGCAGGATGGGGACATGCTGACCGCTGAGCTGATCGTCGACAGCCATTTCCCGTCGGAACCCGCGCTTTCCCCCGACGGGAAATGGGTGGCCTACCAGGTCTCGACCATCACGAAAAGCGTCCCCGAGATCTGGCTCGCCGCTGTGGACGGCAGCGAAAAGCCGCGGAAGCTGGCCGAAGGGTCCTCGCCCCAATGGTCCACGGATGCTCTCTATTTCCTCCGGGACGGCCGTGTCTGTTCGGGGGACGAGGAGCTGTTCACTTGGCGGAGTGAGATCTCCGGGTTCCTTCCGCTGCACGACCGGATCGTGTTCATCGCCGAGGACGAGACGCCCGCCCCAGCCGTCTGGGTCTGGAGCGAGAGCCTTCGCCCGGCGCGGCTGCGGAGTTTCGACCCGCGGACCGGCGAGATCAGGTCGCTGATCGAAGACCACGTCGTCGACGCCGCCCGCCGCCCGGACGAGGGGGCTCTCGCCGTCGTCACCTGGCCGACGCCCGAACTCGACCACGGCGGACTCGAACCCCGGCTTTCCGTGCTGGACCTGGAAACCGGTGAGCGGCACGATCTCGGCCGGGTCGCGTTCGAAGCCACCAGCCCCGTTTGGTGGCGGGACGAGGACGGCTGGCACATCGCGTATCTCGGGAATCCGGAACTGGTGGGTGGCCGGGCGGTCTTCGACGTTTCCGTGGAAACAGGGGAGCATCGGAACCTGACCGAGGAATCGACCTGCCCGGTCAAGCTCGCGCAGGTCGATTCCGGTGCTCCTCTGGTGCTCGTCGCCGACGGGCTCGACACGGCCCTCCATCGGCTCGGGTCCGGCGAAGTGTCGTTCTGGCGCGGGCAAGCCGACGCGCTGGCCTCGAACGGCGAGATCGTGGTCACCGTCCTGAGCACCGCGCACCGGCCGAAAGATGTCCACTGTGGACCTTTGAGTGGAGCGTTGACGCGAGTCAGCGATACGGCGCCGGAGTTCGCCGGAATCTCGTGGGGTTCGCAGGAACGATTGTCCTACAAGGCGTCCGACGGCCTCGCCTTGGACGGCCTGCTCGTTCTGCCGCCGGGAAAGACCCGCGCCGACGGACCTTTCTCGCTGGTCACGCGGATTCACGGCGGACCGTACGACCGGTACGCGGACGGCTTCATGCTCGGCTGGTTCCCGTCTGCGCAGTGGCTGGCCCTGGCAGGGCACGCGGTCTTCCTGCCGAATCCCCGTGGGGGACAAGGCCATGGGCATGAATTCGCCGCCTCCGTCGCGGGACGGGTAGGCCTGGAGGAATGGGGTGATCTCGAGACCGGGATCGATCTCCTCATCGCCGAAGGAGTGGCCGATCCGGAGCGGCTCGGGATCGTGGGCGGGAGTCACGGCGGATTCATGACGGCCTGGGCCGTCGGGCAGACCCGCCGGTTCAAGGCGGCGCTGATGGTTGCCGGGATCTGTGACTGGGGAATGCTCGCCGCGACCGGTGAACTCGGTCCGCTGATGGAAGCCGCGCATGGCGGGAGTATTGGCTGGGAAGGGACAGGCCCGCACCGGCACGATCAGCTCAGCCCGATCTCCTACGCGTCGAAGATCGAGACCCCCGTGCTGATCGTGCACGGTGCGGAAGACACGAATGTCCCGTTGTCCCAGGCGGAATTCTTCCACCGCGCGCTACGCCACTTCGGCGTCGAACACGACCTCGTCGTATATCCCGGCGAAGGGCATTCGTTCCGCGGGCGGGAACACCAGCTGGACCTGCTTCGCCGCACTCACGAGTGGTTCGCGCGCCTGCTCTAGCTTGGCTGTCCGGGAATGTGCGTGCCGAAGGTCCATTCGTACCCTTCGAGATCGTCGACCCGGCAGCGGT
This sequence comes from Amycolatopsis sp. cmx-11-12, assembly GCF_046269425.1. Classification (NCBI taxonomy): domain Bacteria; kingdom Bacillati; phylum Actinomycetota; class Actinomycetes; order Pseudonocardiales; family Pseudonocardiaceae; genus Amycolatopsis; species Amycolatopsis sp. cmx-11-12. The sequence goes on from NZ_JADNQM010000012.1 coordinate 53,376, forward strand.
AGTTGCCCCATTCGGTGTTCACCGGTTCCCAGACCTGCGTCGCGCCGGCTTCGATGGCGGAGGCGAAGACGGCGTCCACGGCCTCTTGCGTCGCAAGGCTGACGTAGAGGCCGTGGCCGACGGTCTCACCCTTGCGGGTCGCGCGGTCGTAGTCGTCCTCGGCGCTGAACACGACGATGGAGGCTCCGCCGAGCCGCAGTTCAGAATGCAGGATCAGGCCCTTGTCGTCGGGGAACTCCATGACGGTCTCGAAGCCGAAGGCGCTTTCGAGCCAGCGAAGCGCCTTCGGCGCGTCGCGGTAGGCGAGGTAGGAGTGGAGGGAGGCCGGGCGTTCCGTGGTTTCGGTCATGGGCACAGCCTCGCAACCGATGCGGACAACTACAGTCCTCGATCACCACAGCAGGCGGATACCGAGCCCCGCGATCAGCACGCTGGACGCGAGCGCGGTGATCAGCCGCCCGCGCCGTCCGGTGAGCGCCTTGCCCAGCACCGCGCCGCCGCCCGCGAGGAACAGTTGCCAGCTCGCGGAGGCCGCGAGTGCCGCGATCACGAAGACCACGTGTTCCGCCCCGCTCGCCGCGGCCATGTCCTCGCTGCCGAGCACGAGTGCCGCGAAGTAGACCACCGTCGTCGGGTTCAGCAGCGTGATCCCGAGCAAACTCGCGTAGGCCTTCAGTGGTCCGATCGCCACTGGCTGGGTCACTTCGGCCTTCGCGGAGTCGCGGTAGTTCCGGATCCCGGTTAATCCGATGTGGAGGGCCAGCCCGAGCAGTACCACCACCGAAATCCAGCGCAGGGGCACGGCGATCGGCTGAATGACCGGGATGAGCCTGCTGCCGCCGAGCACCGCGATCAAGGCGTAGAGCCCGTCGGCCGTGGCGACGCCCAACGCGGCATACACGCCGATCCTGAGTCCTGCCCGAGCCGTCAGCACCACCAGATAGGTCCCGACCGCGCCCACCGGTATGGCGATGCCATAGCCGGCGAGCAGGCCCGCGACGAACGCGGTGCTCACGGTCGGACTGGAGTCGGCCTTCCACCGGTCACGGCCTGCTGCTGCACCCGCACCCGTCGGACGACGGCGGGCAACGGCAGGAAGGTGAGGGTCGAAGTCATGTGCTGAAGGATGCGAACTGAACGCTCCGAGCGCAACACAATTATGGGCTCAGTCGATCGGTGGTTCCAGGTGAAGCCCCCGTCCTGGCTCGCTGCCTTCCGTCTCTGCCGGTCACCATGCAGAGAGGCGGTGATACGACCCGCCACCCGACAACGACTGCGGCCCAAAGAGAACCTGAATTGCCACTCGGGACTCCGGCTACGTGTTTGACCTTCGCGCTTAAACGGTCGCCGAGGGCAGCTTCGCCGCCACGGAAGTGTTTCCGCGCGAATCACTCGCGGCCCGACTCGTCAGGCCGCCAGCGATCCGCATGAACTGCGAAGCAGGTGAAAGCGCTTCGCATGGCTCGCTGCCGAAGTATTGCGAGTCAATTCCGGAGATGTCGCCATAGGGCCTTTCAGGACACTTCGCGCTCTGAAGGGACCTATCACGACAGATGTTCGTCAGGCTCGATAGCGCACTGTCGCAGCCGTATCTGGGCAGAGTCACCTATCAGGTGAATATGACAGTGCTGCTCATTACGGAATTAGCGCTAGTACATATGTTCGGCTGGTGCTAATGTCGAACGTGAGCAGCAAGGCCGGGTGAAGGGGAGGTGATCAGACGCCGGTCGTCTGCAGAATGGCATCCAGGTCCGCCAGCAGCCGGGCTTTCGGCTTGGCGCCGACGGTCGTCCACACCGGACTCCCGTCGCGGAAGAGAATCAGCGTCGGCAGGGACATGACCTGGTAATCCCTTGCCGTAAGAGGGTTTTCGTCGGAGTTCAGCTTGCGGATGATCAGCGCGTCGGCACGTTCATCGGCGATCTCGGCGAGCACCGGCGCGATCATGTGACAAGGCGGGCACCACTGCGCCCAGAAGTCCACCAGGACGGGTTTGTCCTGCTTCAGGACGAGTTCTCGGAAGGTTTCATCGGTGACGACAGAAAGGGGTGACATTCAGGTCTCCTCGTATTCCGGCACGACGACACACGGACCCGGCGGCGTTTTCAGCGCGCCCGCCAACTTGGCCAGCAGGCTGTTCCGCACGTCGTTGAGCCTGGCCAGACAGGCGTCCACCTCGGCGAGTTTGCGTTGGTAGACCTCGATCGAATCGGCACACGAGTCGCCGGTCTCGTGACCGGCGCGCAAGCACTCGACGAAAGGCCTGGTGTCTTCGAGGCTGAGCCCGACCGCTTGCAGGGTCAGGATCTCGTTGACCAGACGGTAGTCGTCCTCGTCGTACTCCCGGTACCCGTTCGACGCGCGCCGTGCGTCGAGAAGTCCTTGTGACTCATAGAAACGCAGCGCGCGGGTGGTGGTTCCGGTACGCGCGGCGAGTTCGCCGATCCGCATGGTTCCGAGCCTAAACCTTGCCCTTGGCGTCAAGGCAAACGTTCAGTCGTCGAGATCGACCCGGATGGTGAGGAGGTTCGTGCCGATCGCCTGCACGGCGGCGCTGTTGAACCTCGGCAGGGCCTTCAGCCTGGCGCGGGGATCGTCGTCCGGGAGCAGATGCGCCGTGCCGGTGTGCCACTGGCCCTTGAGTCGGACCCGGACGCGCGGATCGGCCTGGATGTTGCGGACGTACTGCGACTTCTCGCCGAACTCCGAGACGATCCAGAACTCGCGGCCCACCCGGCTCCCGCCGATCGGGGTCTGCCGGGCCAGACCCGACCTGCGCCCGGTGGTCTCGAGGATCGCCTGGTTCGGCAGCCGGCTGAGGAGCGGGTTGCCCACGTGCCGCTGAAACGTCGTGGCCACCCGATGCTTGATCTCGTGAAAGCGCGACATACGGCTCCTGAAGCTCGTAGAGGAGGTCTAGGTCAAGGGTGCCCAACGCAACAGCAGTGTGCATCGCTCGCTGGGGCGTTCGGAGCTGGTGCGCGCCGTCGAGACCTCGGCATCCGGATCACGGTGTGGATTTTGGGTCATCTAACGTCCCAAAATCCACACAGTGAGGACGCGGTCCAGCAGCGGGACCGGTCACCCGCACCGCGCCCGAACACGACACCTTCGCCTTACCACTCACGACCTCGCCAGAACCGTACATATAAGCATCAAGCGGACGTCCAGTCGCCGGAAAGCGTCCTCTGTGGACACGGACAACGACCGCGCGCTTTGTGTCGACGCTCAGGCCGACGGCCGTCCCGCACCGGTGTAGTCGTCGCCCTTCGAGTGATACGTGTGGATCTGGATCGCCTGGCCCTGGGTGGGCGCGTTGATCATCAGGCCGTTCCCGAGATAGAGCCCGACGTGATGGATCCGCGTCGCCGGGTTCCCGTAGAACACGAGATCGCCGAGTTTCGGTTCGCCGGGGACCTGCGGCAGGGCCCGGAACTGGCTGTCCGCGGTCCGCGGTAGCCCGACTCCGGCTTCGTCGTAGGACGCCTTGGTCAGCCCGGAGCAGTCGAAGCCCGCCGCGCCCGCTTCGGGTCCGTTGCCGCCCCACACGTACGGGAGCCCCAGTTGGCCGAGGGCGAATCTGGTCGCCTTCACCGCGGGGCTGGAGGCTCGCGCCGGGTCGAGGGACAGGGTCGCGTACAGCTGAGCGTTGCCCAGGACGCGCTGGCGGAACAGTTCGGCTTCGTTGCCCTTGCCGCCCTGGTAGCCGGCGATCGCCTTCCACCAGCCGTTGCCGCCGCCGAGGTCGGCTCCGGAAGCGCACAGTGCGCGACCGGCGGCGACCGAGGCGGAATCGGGATCGGCCTGCGCGGGCTTCGCGATTCCGGGGATCGACGTGCCGTGCTTCTTCCACTGCTGTGCCGACAGGCCGAGTGGGTTGTCGCCGCCGCGTCCGTGGTTCGAACTCGCCGCGCCGACCCCGGCGAGGGTGACCCAGGACAAGTGACAGTTCGGCTGCTCGCCGCGCAGTGCCAGCTCGCCGTTCGCGTAGCCGATCAGTGACTTCGCCGGAATGTCGAGCGGCCCGGCGAGCTTGTTGGCCCACTCTTCGAGCGGCCGGGCGCCCTTCGGCGTCTCCTGGGCCTTGACCGGTGCGCTGACTTCGAGGACCGACGGGCCCGCGCCGCCGCCGACGGTGGCCGGGTCCTGTTTGGCGGCGGGGAGCGGGACCTGTGTGTTCCCGTCGGCAGGCGCCGGATCGTTGCCGCCCGCGAGCAGCCAGCCCGCCGTCGCGAGCCCCACGACCAGTGGGAGGGCGACCAGGCTGCGCATCGCCACGCCTTGTGCCCACGACTTCTTCTTCGGGCCGGTTTCGGGCGCGCTCGGGGCGGACTCGGGGTCGGTCACGCCGTCCAGGTTATTGGAGACCACCTCTGCGTAACGAGCGAACGCCTTGCACGTTAGGGGGACTCTCATATTCTGGACAAATGAGTGAGACGGGAGCGCTCGACGCCGAGCGTCTGAGTGCCGCGCTGTCCGGCCGGTACGCCGCGATCCAGGTCGTGGCGAGCACCGGGTCCACCAACGCCGACCTGCGGGAAGCCGCCGCGAAGGGGGCCGAGGACCGCACCGTGCTGATCGCCGAAGAGCAGACGGCCGGGGTCGGCCGCCGCGCACGGCAGTGGTCCTCGCCGAAGGGATCAGGCCTCTACGTCAGCGTCCTGCTGCGTCCGAGGGAGGTCCCGTTCGCCAATTTGGGTTCACTTTCCGTGGTCGCGGGCCTCGCGGTGCGGGAGGTCGCCGCGAACCTCGGCGTCGACGCCGTCCTCAAGTGGCCGAACGACGTCCTCGCCGGGGCGGAGCGCGCCAAATGCGCGGGCATCCTGGCGGAGGCCGTCGCCGGGGACGAGGCCACCGTGGTCCTCGGCATCGGCCTGAACGTGCTGCCGCTGGGCGAGAACGTCCCGGCCGGGCCCGGCGGCCTGCCCGCGACCTCGCTGGCCGAGCAGGGGGCGACGGAGACCGATCGCGCCGAGATCGCCGCCCGGCTGCTCACCGGTTTCGACGAACTCGAACATCGCTGGCGGCTCGCCCGCGGGTCGCTGGCCGAGGCGGGCCTGCTCGGGGACTACCGGCGGCATTGCGCCACCCTGGGCCAGGACGTCGAGGTCCAGCTGCCCGACGGTTCGGCGCTGACCGGCCGCGCCGCCGACATCGATCCCGCCGGTCAGCTCCAGGTCGACGTTCCCGGTGGTGAGCGGTACACGGTGTTCGCCGGAGACGTCGTCCACGTACGGCCGGCCAAGGCTTGATCCGGAGGTCTCGATTTTCGGCGCCTCCTCTTCCGCCGGGACCGTTCGCCGGTACGGTGAGCTCACCAGCGCCGAACACACTTTGGGAGCGTCCCCCGTGGCCTATCCGGACGATTTGCTCAGTGAAAACGAGCACGTCGTGGTGCACAGTCACCCGCATTTCAAGATGCTGATCTTCCCCTTCCTCGCGCTGATCGTCACGCTCGGCGTGGGCATCTGGCTAGGCATCCTGGCGAAGGACGCGACGGCCCCGTGGGACCTGATCTCGCTGATCGCGGTCGGCGCGGTCGGGCTCGGTCTCGTCGTGTGGCTCTTCCTTGCGCCGTTCGTCCGCTGGCGCACGACGCACTTCATCGTGACCACGGACCGGCTGATCGCGCGCGAGGGCGTGCTCAAGCGAACCGGGATCGACATCCCGCTGTCGCGGATCAACAGCGTGCAGTTCGAGCACGGGCTGCTGGACCGCGTGTTCGGCTGCGGCACGCTGGTCATCGAGTCCGCTTCGGACGAACCGCTGAAATTCGACGACATCCCCAAGGTCGAGCGGGTGCACACGGTCATCTACCGCGAGGTCAACGACAACCCGTACGACGACTTCGCGCCGCCCGCCGCGGGCGGGCCGCAGCAGACCGAACCCCTGCCGCCGCAAGGGCCGCAGCCGCGCGGAAACCGGCGTCGGTGATGGGTACGCGAGAGCTGGGGCTGCCCGATCGCGTCCCGTCCGCCGCCACGCTGCCGGAGCGGGTGACGATCTGGGAGGTCGGCCCCCGGGACGGCTTGCAGAACGAGAAGTCGATCGTTCCGGTCGAGGTGAAGCTCGAGTTCCTGGACAAGCTCGCCGACGCCGGATTGACCACGCTCGAAGCGACCAGTTTCGTGAGCCCGAAATGGGTACCGCAGCTGGCCGACGCCGAGCAGCTCCTGTCGGGGCTCGATCGGCGTGAAGGTGTCCGTTATCCGGTGCTCGTCCCGAACGAGCGCGGGCTGGACAGGGCGCTGGAGGCCGGGGTCTCGCATATCGCGATCTTCGCCAGCGCCACCGAGACCTTCGCCAAGAAGAACCTCAATTCGACGGTGGACGACCAGTTCGCGATGTTCGAACCGGTCGTCACCCGCGCCCGGGCCGAAGGTCTCGACGTCCGCGGATACGTGTCGATGTGCTTCGGCGACCCGTGGGAAGGCGCTGTCCCGGCCACGCAGGTCGCCGGGGTCTGCAAACGTCTCCTGGACCTCGGCTGCTCGCAGCTTTCACTCGGGGACACCATCGGCGTCGCCACCGCGGGCCAGGTCGAGGCGCTGATCGGGCAGTTCCCCGACGTCGGCACCCTGGCCGTCCACTTCCACGACACCTACGGCCAGGCGCTCGCGAACACGTTGGCGGCGCTCCGCTGCGGCGTGTCCACTGTGGACTCTTCCGCCGGTGGACTCGGTGGCTGCCCGTACGCCGAATCCGCGACCGGGAACCTCGCGACCGAGGATCTGGTGTGGATGCTCGACGGTCTCGGCGTCGAAACCGGTGTCGACCTCGACGCGCTGGTGGCGACGAGCAAGTGGATGGCCGGGAAGCTGGGCAGGCCGAGCCCGTCCCGGGTGGTCAACGCGCTAGCTGGATGAGGTTCGTCGAACTCACCGAGGAGACCTGGCCGTTTTTCGAGCGGTTGTGTGTCCGTGCTGAGGCCGCCGCGGGGAAAGCCGTTGGGACTGCTGGCCTTGGTCGACGACGAGCTGCTCGGATGGGTCGCCGTCTCGCCTCGTCCGGACGTCCATCGCAAAGGACGCCGCCAAGGGCTTTCCGGCGCGTTGTTGCTGGCCGCGATCGATTACGCGGCCAGACGGGGCGCGCGGATCTGTACCACGGCACCGTGAACACGTTCGCGAAGGCGGGTTTCGGCCTCGTCGAACGCCGCCCGCCCGCGCGGGCCTTGATGCGCTTTCGGGTATCCGCCGACGAGATCACCGTTCGGCGCTAAGGTCGTAGCGCGTCCTGTCCGCTGCCTCCCCCTTCACCGGTGGGACCGATTCCTTGGGGGAGGTGCGGTGACCGATCCGAGCGAGGCCGGCACGGGCCCGATCCGGCTGCCCGTCCAGTACGAAGGCGCGGACGCGCCGACGCCGCCTCATGGTGCGCGCGTTCCGTACGCGCCTTCGCCGTGGCCGCCAGCGGTGGCACCGTTGCGAGTGCCCTTCCCGCCGCCGCCCGCCGCCCCGCCGCCGATGGGGGCCCTGCGGACCGAACGGGAGAGCGTGATCGCGCTGTTCCTCGTGCACATGTTCCCCATCGGGCATCTCCCGGTGGCGATGGGTAAACCCGCGCGCCAGCTGCCGCTTCCCGACGGCGGTTCCGGTCCCCAGGATCACCCCGAGGCGGACGTACTGGACGACTTGGACGCGTTGTCGCACGTCAGCAGCGGTTTCCGGCGATCGCCGACGACTCCGGCCGTCGTTCCCCCGCAGGCGTTGACCAGAGGACACGACCCGTGGGGCGGGGAGTCCCAAGAGGACTGGCGAGAGCGCTTCATGGGCGAAACGGGCTACTTGTGGCCTCCTGGGGAGCTCTTCTCCGAGGGCGGTATCGACCCGGCGACGCCGGTGATGCTCGAAGTCGGCACTCATCTCGACCGCTTCGGTGACCGGCATGGCCGGGTGTTCGCCGAGGACGAGACCTTGTTCTCGATGCGTTCGCTGCCGCCGCACCAGGTCTCCGCGTACCGGCGTTACCGCGTCGTCCGGCCGTTGCCGGTCTGGCGTTCGGTGGCCGCCGAGTGGTTCGGCCAGCCGGGCGGCGGGGTGCGCTTTCGCGCGGTGCTGGGCGCCGATGAACTCGTCACGCTGGGCTTCCTGGCGGACGTCACGGGGGAGGTCCGGTGAACACGGGGACGATCCTGCGGTGGCTGGCCGCGCTGGGGGTACCGCCCGAGGTGGTCTCGGTCGGCGCGGAGACCGACAACGCCTGGTGTCTCATGCGCACCGAGGAAGAAGGTGCCGAGCCCGCCTGGGAAGTCTTCTGGCGTGAACAGGGCAACCGGTACGACTGGGCGCGGTTCACCAGCGAACAGGTCGCCTGCCACTACCTCTTCGGCCGCCTGGCCTGGTCCCAGGTCGCGCGCGGCGCCGTCGGCCTCCTCCCCGGCGCGCAGTGAGCTTCAAGCGGCCTTCGCCGCGTGAGATGCGGGGAAAGTCCCTTTCGGCTCCCGCCCGATCAGCGCTTCAGGATGCCGAGGACCTCGTCGTGGAGCAGGCCGTTCGTCGAAAGCGCTGAGCCGTTGTCGTAGCGCGCTTCACCGGAAAGGTCGGTGAACCGTCCACCCGCCTCGGTGATCAGCACCTGGGCCGCGGCGACGTCCCACGGATTCACGATGCATTCCGCGGTGACGTCGAGCGCGCCCTCGGCGACCAGACAGTGGTGCCAGAAGTCGCCGAAAGCACGGCTTTCCCAGCACGCGTCGACGAGGTCGAGGTACTTCTCCCGCGAGTGGTACTCGACCCACGAGTTCAGGTCCGTCGTGGACAGATACGCGTCTTCGAGCGAGGCGACCTTCGATACCGAAAGACGCTGTTCGCCGGCGGAATCGCTCATCCAGGCGCCGTCACCGGTGGCCGCCCACCAGCGGCGGCCGAGCAGTGGCGCGCTGATCATGCCCACCACCGGCGTGCCGTCTTCGACCAGCGCGATCAGCGTCGCCCAGACCGGGACGCCGCGCAGGAAGTTCTTGGTCCCGTCGATCGGGTCGAGCACCCAGGCCCGGCCGGTCGCGGCCGAACCGCCGCGTTCTTCGCCGAGGACGGTGTCTTCCGGGCGTTCTGTGGCGAGGATCGCGCGGATCGCGTCTTCGACGGCGGTGTCCGCGTCGGTGACCGGCGTCCGGTCGGGTTTGCGCTCCACGGCCAGGTCCAGCGCGCGGAAACGGTCGGTGGTGATGGCGTCGGCGGCGTCGGCCAGCCGGGTGGCGAGTTCCAGATCATTCTCGTAGCCAGGCACGGTCACGATGCTTTCACGCCCGGCAGTCGTAGAGTTGGCCAGGTGAGCATGGTGCTACTCGCCGAGGACGACCCGGCCATCGCCGATCCGCTTTCCCGCGCGCTACAGCGGGAGGGGTACGACGTGCGTGTCGTCGGCGACGGGCCCGCCGCCCTCGACGCGACCGAGACCGACCGGGTAGATCTCCTGGTCCTCGATCTCGGCTTGCCAGGGATGGACGGCCTCGAGGTCTGTCGCCGCCTGCGCGCGAGCGGGACCGAGGTGCCGGTGCTGATGCTCACCGCGCGCACGGACGAGGTCGACTTCGTGGTCGGCCTGGACGCGGGCGCCGACGACTACGTCGCCAAGCCGTTCCGGCTCGCCGAACTGCTGGCCCGCATCCGCGCGCTGCTCCGCCGCCGGGCGCCCGAGGTGCTCGAGGCCGGGGGAGTGCGGATGGACCTCGGTGCCCGGATGGTCACCGTGGAGCTGCGCGAGGTGCAGCTGGCGAACAAGGAGTTCGAACTGCTCCGGGTGCTGATGAGCCGCGCGGGCCAGGTGGTCAGCCGCGACGAGATCCTCGCCGAGGTGTGGAACGACCTCGAATCGAAGACGTCGAAGACCCTCGACATGCACATGTCGTGGCTCCGCCGGAAGCTCGCGATAGCCGCGGACGAGGCGGCGGGCCGGGCGGCGAGGCCAGGCGGGAACGGCGACGGCGAACGGCGGATCGCCACGGTCCGCGGCGTCGGTTTCCGCTTCAACGCGGAATAGCATGCGCCGTCGCATCCTCCTGGCGATCCTGCTCGCCGTCGCGGTCACCGCGGCGGTGCTGGGCATCCCGCTGGGGATCACCGCCTGGCAGCTGGTCGAGAACCTCAACCGCGAGAACCTGGCTTCCTCGGCGCGCGGGATCGCGGCGACGCTGGACAACGAGATCGCCGTCGGCCAGCCGATCAACCTCGACCTGCTCAGGGTGGGCGTGCCGCAGGGCGGACTGCTGACCGTTCGCGCGCAGGGACAGATCGAGAAGCGGTACGGCTCCGACCCCGGCCCCGATGTGGTGTCCGAGCGAGCGCCGATCGCGTTGCACGGCGAGGTCGAGCTGGCGATTCCCGCCGGGCCGATGCGCACTCGCCAGACCCAGGTGACGCTGCTCGTGGTGTTGCTGGTCGTGTTGTCGGTGGGCACGGGCACGGTGGTCGCGACCGTGACCGCGCGACGGCTCGCGAAACCGCTGAGACACGTCGCCGACCGGGCGGTCAAACTCGGCGGCGGTGACTTCCGGCCGGATCCGAAGCGCTACGGCGTCGGCGAACTCGACATGGTCGCCGAAGCGCTCGACGCGTCCGGCTCGGCGCTCGCGCAGCTCGTCCAGCGCGAACGTCAGCTCGTCGGCGACGTCTCCCACCAGCTGCGGAGCCGGTTGACGGCGTTGCAGCTGCGGCTCGAACCGCTCACCGTCCACCCCGAGCAGGACGTCGCCGACGAAGCGAGAGCCGCGCAGGAACAGGCGGATCGGCTGGCCGGGGCACTCGACGAACTGCTGGCCGCCGCGCGGGCGGCGCGTGAGGTCGGCGCGGAACCGGTGAATCTGCCGGAGGTGCTTCCCGCGGTTTCGGAGGAATGGCGACAGTTGCTTCGCGCCGAAGGCAGGCATCTGCGGCTTCGCGTCACCGACGGGTTGAGGGCGAGGGCCACCCCCGGCCGGTTGCGTGAGGTCGTCGGCGTCCTGCTCGACAACGCGTTGCGCCACGGCGCGGGAACGGTCACGCTCGCCGCCCGGCGCGGCGACGCGGACGGCACCGTGGTCATCGAAGTCGCCGACACCGGCTCAGGCGTGCCCGAAGAGCTGGCGCCGCACATCTTCGAACGCGGTTTCTCCGGCGGCGGCTCGACCGGCGTCGGGCTCGCCCTCGCCCGCGCGCTCGTCGAGGCCGACGGTGGACGGCTGGAGCTGTCGAGCAAGCAGCCAGCGGTGTTCAGCCTCTTCCTGAAGGTGCCCCGGCCGGGCGATGTGGCCGAAGTGCGCTGGCCGGCCGAACGGGTCCCGCGGTAAGACCTCCCGAAGGATCTCCCGATCGGGCAACGCCGGGGAAGCGCGCGGACCTAACGTCGAGGGGTGCATGCGTCGGCGTTCCGGTACCGCCCACCGGTGAGTCCGGTGGCTGCGGCGACCCTGGAGATCGGCAAGGTGGCGATCTCCGTGCGGTTGTCCTTCGACGGCGCTCTGTACGCGTGCCGCCGATCGCCCGGTGTGATGGAACGGATGGAGGCCGAAGCACTGGACCTGCTCTCGAAGGGCCTGTTCGTCAGCGGGATCGACACCCCGGTCGCGACCGTCACCGGAGCGGCGGGACACCGGTTCATCCAGGAGAGCGCGGTGTTCCAGCCGCCGGACGGCAGGCTCTACCGGGGCATGTGCGGGGTCGGCGCCAGCCGGAACGGGCTGACCTTGACCGGGATAGTCGGTTACCGCCTCGAAGTCCGCGCGGGGTGGGCCAGGCGCGCCGGTGACTGCGGCCCGCCCGGGACGGCCGCCGAATGGGGCGAACTCTTCGGCGGGCAGCTCGCGTCCATCGGCGGGGTGGTCCTGCGGCGGTCCTCGGTGCTCAGTCTCGGTACTCCGCCGTGACCGTGACGACGAACGCCGCCCTGGCGGGCAGGCCGAGACTGACCCACAGCCCGGTCGGATCGGTTTCCCCGAGGGCCATCCGCAACCGCTGCTCGCCGACCATGAGGAACTCGGTGTCGAGCAGCACTCGGAGCGCCCGGTCGAGCAGGGTGTGCTCGTCCCGGACCTTGTCCGCCCGCGCCGTGACCAGGTACGACAGCTCGCACCGCTTCGCCCGCACGGCGCCGGTTCCCGGACCGGCGCCGTGCAGGGCGAAGAGGAACAGATCGACGCTCGACACCTGCGTCTCGGTCTGCCAGGTGGGTTTCGGCGGATCCAGCCGGACCACCGTCCCTTCCGGCAGATGCGGTGCGATGAGCAGGCACAGAGCCTCGTCGACCTGAGTGATCACGAGCTCAGATCAATCCCTCACGCAGTGCGTAGGCCACCGCGTGCGAGCGGTTCCGGAGCTGGAACCGGTTGGTCACGTCGTGCAGGATGCTCTTCACCGTGCGCTGCGAGTAGCAGAGCTGGTCGGCGATCTCCTGCGTCGAGAACCCGGACGCGACCAGTTTGAGCACCTCGGTTTCCCGGCTGCTCATGCCGCCGAACTGCAGGCCACGCGGTTGCAGGACCTGACGCTGCAGCCGGGAGACCCGGTGCAGAAGCCTGCCGAGCAGGTCGGGCGGGAGCGCGCCTTCCCCGGCGGCGGCCGCCTTGATCAGCCGGACCAGCACGTCGGCGCCCGCCTCCGAGCGACGGGCGACCGCGCAGACGCCGTGCTCGATGGCGCTGAGGATCTCGTTGTCGTCGACTTCACCCGCGATGAGCACGATGCGGGTGAATCCCTGGTGGTGCAGCGCGGACAGCAGCTGCGTCATGGCCTCGTCGAGGCGGTCGGTGACCAGGAGGGCCACCATGGTCGGGTCGGCGGTCTCCCCGTCCACCAGCCAGACGTCGTCACGGGAGCGAAGCGTCATGCAGACGCCGTTGTGCAGGATCGGATCGGTGGCGCGGACGAGCACCGGTGTTCTGTTCGGTTCGAACATGTGATTCCCATTCCCCTCGAACGGTGCGAGGGCCCCACCCCTCACACCGCTCACCCTGCCGGGTGAGGTGTCCCGGGCGCATGGGACTCCGGTCCCGACATTGCCCGAAAAGCCACCCCAATTGGGGTTTTCAACGACCGAGTCCCGCTTCACGGGCGAGAACGATCGCTTCGGCGCGGTCTGCGACATGAAGTTTGCTGAACACGTTGGAAATGTGGTTCCGCACGGTTTTCGGGCTGAGGCACAGGGTGCTGGCGATGGCGGTGTTGCTGTGCCCGCCTGCGATGAGCGAAAGGACCTCTCGTTCGCGGACGGTCAGTTCCGGGAACACCGTGTCCGGGTTCGGCTGAGAGTGGTTGAAGAAGCCGAGAACGCGCGTCGCGATGTCGGGCCCGAAGATCGCTTCGCGCCTTGCGACGGCGTGAACGGCACGGATGATTTCGTCCGGTTCCGCGTCTTTCAGCAGGTAACCGCGAGCACCGGCACGCATCGCGGAGAAAACGGATTCGCTTTCGTCCGCCATCGTCAGCATGAGCACGCCGATACCGGGCTGTTCGGCGACGATGTGCCGGGTCGCTTCGGCGCCGCTGAGATCAGGCAGATGCAGGTCCATGACCACGACGTCGGGACTGAGGGCGCTCGCCGCGCTGATCGCGTGCGCCCCGCTCGCGGCCTCCCCGACCACGTCGACGTTGGGCTCGTTGGCGAGCAAAGTGCACACCCCGAACCGGAACAGCGGATGGTCGTCGACCACGAGCACGCGAAGGTGTCCGTCCATGTAGTCCCCCTGTCTCCCCGAGGCGGCACGCTAGCGAGAGGAGCGGCCGGGAACAATGCGCGGTCCGGACAGCGGACCCGGCGAGAATTAAACGCCTGATGAGTGTCGCGTATCGCGGGGACCAGCCCAAGTGATTAACCCTTTCGGCCCAGGCGGGGGAGCAAGCAACGGCCGCGGTCACTGGATGTGAGGCTTTTCCCATCGAAAGTGCCTCACGACTTCATAGTCCGATGTGCGAATGATTCACCGAATGAGTAAGCGCGGCCGCCGTCCAGGGTGTGTCGCGAAAGCCACTTTCGGGACGTCTGATGTCCCGAAAGTGGCTTTCGCGACACGGCCAGCAGGCAGGCACGAGGAGACCTTCACGGACCGAACCTGCGATCAAAACGCACCCGGAATCCAGTAGGTACCTAAGACACCCATGGCCCTAACGACCAAAAGACCCTCACGACACCTGGCCCGGTCCCTTCTTCGGACTGCCGATGACCTCGGTCTCGGACTACCAGCAGCTATGCGACCCTCGGCCCAGGCGGGAGAGCAAGGGACCTTTGCTCGCGTTCGTTAGCACGCTAACTAACGGGAGCAAAGGTCCCTTGCTCTCTTTCCGCAGGTCAGGCGAATGCGGCGGCGTGCTCGCCTGCCCAGTCGGCGAACGTCAGCGGCGCCCGGCCGAGGAGTTCGCGGACGGTGTCGAACACGATCTCTTCGTTCCCGGCTGACTGCCGCTTGAGTTCGAAGATCCCGTCGACCGCCGAAGCGGGCCAGCCGAACCCGAGCATCCGGGCGCGGGCGTCCGCTTCGGGCTCTTCGACGTAGGTCAGTCGTCGACCGAGGGCGTCGCTCAGGATCTCAACCTGCCGTCGCGTCGTGAGGGCCTCGCCGCCGGTGATCGGGTACGTCTCGCCCGCGTGTCCGTCGGTGGTCAGCACGGTCGCGGCGACCGCGGCGATGTCGCGGACGTGCACCAGTGCGGACGCCGGATCGCCTTCGGGGACGCGGATGACGCCGTCGCCGCGCACGGCGTGCAGCCACGCGAACCGGTTGTCCATGAACGTGCCCGGACGCAGGATCGTCCAGTCCGGCCCGGCCTCACGCACGGCCTGTTCGGCCGAGGCGTGGACGAGGGAGATCGGATCTGTCTGTCCGAAGTGGACGCCGGTGGTGGAGAGTTTGACGACGTGCGCGACGTCGGCGGCCGCTTTGAGCACCGTTCGTTCCTGTGCGAGCGGGTCCGAGCCGTGCCCGGAGGTCAGGATGAAGACGCGCTCGACGCCGTCGAGCAGCGCGGGGTCGAAAGCGTCGAGATCGCCGGCGGCCACTTCGGCACGCGGATCGATCCGGGCGCGGGCGGGGTCGCGCGTCAGTGCGCGTACGCGGGCGCCTTTGTCCAGCAGCGAGGGAACGAGTTCGCGGCCGATCTTACCGGTGGAACCGAGAACGAGAATCATCGTAGAACTCCTTTAGTGGTTGCGCCGCAAGGAAACGCGCGGCAGGAAGAGGGAGGCGGCGAGGCCGATCGCGAGGGCGGGGACCATCACCCAGAACACCCCGTTGAGCGCGGAGGCGTAGCCGCTGGGACTGTCGGTGCCGAACGAATTCGTGAACACCGCGCCGAAAACGGTCAGCCCGGCAGTGGTGCCGAGTGAACGCAGGAAGCCGACGGTCGCCGAAACCGCGCCGAGATCGGTGCGGGGCACGTTCTGCTGGGCGGCCATGGAAAGCACCTGCATGTTGAGCCCGGCCGCCGCGCCGAACACGACGAGGTAGGCGACGACGAGCGGCAAGGGGGTCGTTTCGTCCATTGTGGACATCGTGAGCGCGGCGGCGAGGCCGAGCGTCATGCTGAGGATCGGCGCCCAGCGGTAGGCGCCGGTCTTGGCGATGATCCGGCCCGCGACCATCGACGACGCGGCGACGGCGAGCGACATGGGCAGCAGGAGGAGTCCGGCTTCCGAAGGCCCGGCGCCGCCCGCGGTCTGCAGGAAGAGCGCCAGATAATTGACCGAACCCAGGAAGACGAACCCGGCGGCGGCACTGGCCAGCACACTGAGACTGAACATCCTGGCGCGGAACAGCCGAAGCGGGATGATCGGCTCGGCCGCCCGGCGTTCGATGACCAGGAACGCGACGAGCAGCACCGCGCCGATCGACGCGGACAGCGGCGTCGCCAAGGTCAGTCCGACGATCGCGCCGGACAGGACGACGATGCCCGCGAAGTCGAACGGCGCGGTCGTCCGGCGTCGTTCGAGCCGCAGGGATCGCGCGACGATGACGAGCGCGACCAGCCCGATCGGCACATTGATCCCGAAGATCGACCGCCAGCCCGCGAGGTCGGTCAGCACGCCGCCGACGACAGGGCCCGCCAGCGAGGACCCGGCGAAACAGATCGAGAACCAGGCGAAGTAGCGCGCGCCTTCGCGGCCGGGGAACAGTTCGCCGATGATCGCGGCGACCGCGACGAACAGGCCGCCGGAGCCGACGCCTTGCAGAACGCGGGCGGCGATCAGTAGCGGCATCGTCGGCGCGAACGCGCAGGCGAGGGAGCCGAGGACGAACAGCGTGATCGCGACGAGAACGACACGTTTGCGGCCGAACAGGTCACCGAGTTTTCCGTAGACGGGCGCGCTGACGCTGCCCGCCAGCAGGTAGGCGGTGGTGACCCAGGCGAACGACGCGGCACCGCCGAGTTCGCCGACCATCCGCGGCAGGGCGGTCGCGACGACCTGGGTGTCGAGCATCGCCAGGAATACGGCGGCGAAGAGCCCGATGAGGGCAAGAGTGTTTTGGGCGCGCGGAGGCGCCCCGAGAGCGGTGCTCAAGAAAGAGATCCATTCACTGGAAGAAACGAGGGAACGCGAAGGACACGGAGGGTCACTCCGGTCCCCGCCAAGACGGGAAAAGGCTCAACCGTCATCCGAATCGGATGCGGTCCTCTTCGCGCTTGGCGATCACCTCGGATTCGTCCCGCTCGACCGTACGAACCCGGCCGGCGTCATCAGTGAAGGAACGTTGACATGGATGACCCTAAACAATCACATGTCTTCTGACAAGTACTTATCGGAGGGGGACGACGTCGTCATCCTGCTCGTCGCTGTCCCGGCGGCGTTTGCCCAGCTCATCCGGGAAGACCCACTTCTTGAAACCCCAGAAGCGGAAGAACATCGCCAGGACCATGCCGATGATCGACCCGCTCGTGAAGTCCGCGAACTCCTGGACGAACCGCGTCACGTGCGGCACTTCGAGATCGAAGAAGTACCGCGACGTGTAGAGCGGGATCAGGTTGACCACCACGGCGATCCCGCTGATCACGAAGAAGAGCGCCGCCTCGTGATGCCGCTCGCGGCCGCCGCGGGTCCGGAAAGACCATTCGCGGTTGAGGATGTAGGACACGATCGTCGCGACGATGATCGCGATCGCCTTCGCCGTGGTCGGCTTCGACTCCAGCACGCTGAGCTTCAGCAGGTACCAGACCCCGTTGTCGACCAGGAACGTCGTGCCGCCGACGATCGCGAACTTCAGCAGCTCGCGGTGCTTGATCAGCACGGATCGGAGCGGCTCGGGCGTCCGGGAAAGGACGGATTCGACCACGGTCACCCGACCAGTCTAATTCGCGCGGCCCGTCCAACGGGTTGGCAGGGCATTGTCGGAGCGTTATTGGACACTTTGGGCGATTCGAAAACGCCCACCCGGGTCAGGCCGCTGACTCGTCCCGGTCGCCCGACGAGCGCTGCCCGCCGCCCCGCAGCAGCCGCGGTCGCGCGTCGGCGTCCGGGAACACCCACTTCTTGAACGACCACCAGCGGAACGCCGTGCCGAGCAGTGTCCCGATGATCACGCCGCTGACGAAGTCGGCGATCTCCTGCGTCAGCAGCCCGACATGCGGCTGTTCCAGCTTGAACACGTACCGCGAAACCACCTGCGGAAGCGCGTTGAGGCCGAGTGCGATCGCGCTGAGCAGGAAGAAGAGCGCCGCTTCGTGGGCCCGTTCACGACCGCCACGGGTGCGAAAGGACCATTCACGGTTCGCCACGTACGAGAAAACGGTCGCCACCAGGACGCCGGTCACCAGCGCGGTCACCGGTTTCTCGGTCAGCACCGTGAACTTCAGCCCGTACGTCACCGTCATCGTGATGACGAAACTCGCGCTCCCGACCACGGCGAAACGCAGCATCTCCCGATGCTTCCCCAACATGAACGGCACGCTACTGGAAAATACGGTCGACTATCCCGTGGGGCTCCGTGGTCGGCTTCGACTTGCCCGGCCGCGGCGGCGCGCTCGTGGTCGCGGCCGGCGGGGCCGGCTCCTGCTTCGCGGGCTCCGAATGCGTCGCGGACGGCACAGGTTTCTTCGACGGAGAAGGCCACCCAGGCCGCCCCGGCTTCGTCGTCTCCGAAGTGGCCGGAGGCTTAGAAGTGACCGAAGGCAGCGAAGGCACCGTGGTCGGCGGCAGCAGCGAGGTGTCGTCACACCAGTGGTGCCAGCAGCCGAAGTAGACCGCGACCGGCTTCGCCTTGGCGACGCCGAGAGTGGCGTTCACCGTCAACGGGACATTGTTCGCTGGGCGACCCTTCAACCGGACCAACAGGCTCACCTCACGCCCCGGGGCCAGTGAGCCGCGTGAAGTGCACGACGCACCTTCGCCAGTCGGGTGGCACGGAACGCCGGAAAAGCTCCACGAGTAGAGCAGGCGGTGGTCCAGGGTGATCGTCACCGGCTTCGTCGTTTTGCCCGTGTTCGTCACACGGATCGTCACGAACGGGTTGCGGTTCCACGGCAACGCCGACAGCCCGTCGCTCTTGGCAGTCAGCACGAGGTCGTCCGGCGGCGCCGGCACCTTGACCTTCACCGCGATCGACACCTTGATCTGCGCGCCAGCCATCACCGATCCGGTCACCGTGCTGCCGTCCACGGCCGTGTCGTCGGCGAGTAGCCGGAACGTCAGCACCGCGGACTGTCCCGGTTCGAGTCCGGCGCCGGTCCGGCAGGTCACCGTGCCGGTGCCGCCGGGGCAGTTCACCGCGATCGTGGCGGGTCCCGCCTGCTGGCGGAAGCCGCTGACGCCCATCCCGCCACCGCCGCCGGCGGCGGGAACGGCCTTCACGCCCTTCGGCAGGTTCAGCGAGACCGCCACGGGCTCGGACTTCGAGCCACCATCGTTGCGCACGGTGATCGGCATCTTGGTTTCTTCGCCTGGCTGGAGCTGGACTCCACCGGGCGGGGTCGACGCCGTCATCACCGGCGGTGACGGGATCGTCGGCGACGACGCGGGCGGTGGCTGAGTGGGCGGAGGTTGCTGAGTGGGAGGAGTCGCGGAGGGCTCGGCCGGAGAAGGTGCCACCGGAGGCTGCTGCTGAGCGGGAGGCACGGGCTGCGCGGGAGGCACCGGTTGCCCCGGCGGGACCTCGGGGTTGGGAGTGGGTGCCACGGCGGGCGGCGGGACGGCCGCGGCGGCCGGGATCTCTTGGGTGCCGCCACCGGCGGCGAGCGCCACCGCGACGGCGGCGACGATGGCCGCGCTCGATCCGGCCACTCCGGCGAACTGGCGCGGTCCGCCAGCGGCGGCACCGGCCGCACCGCCCGAACTCGAACCCGCGGCGGCGGTCGTCGCGACCGCGGTGACCGCGCCCGCCTTGCCTGCCCCGGTGGTGGCCAGGTATCCGAGAGCCGCGCCACCGAGCACGATCGGCGCGATGATCCCGCGCAGACCGCCGTTGATGTCGGCCAGTTCCGCGGCCAGCGCGCGGCATTTCTCGCATTCGTCCAGGTGGTTCTCCACCTGGGCCCGTTCACGTTTGGACAAGCCGTCGCGGGTCCACGCGCCGAGTTTGTCCGCACTCGCGCGACAGCGTTCGCCGGAGTTCTCGGCCAGGTGCACCTGCAGATACGCCTGCCGCAGGCCTTCACGGGCCCGGTAGGCGAGCGCGGAGACGCCGTTCGCGGTCAGCCCCAGCAGCGGCGCGACCTCGGCGGGGCTCTGCCCCTCGATCTCGGTGTGCCACAGCACCGCCTGCCACCGCTCGGGCAGCCGGGTGAACGCCTTCGCGGCGAGCGTGCGCTCGAGCCCGGCGACGGCGGTGTCGGAGAAGGGGACCGTCAGTGCTTCGCCGACGGCACCGCCGACGTCGGACATGTCCTCGTTGAGATCGAGGCGCTTGTCCTTGCGCGTCTTGTCGTAGGCGGTGTGCCGGAGCGCCGTCAGCAGGTACGCGCGGAACGCCGTGTCGGGACCCTTGCCGCCGCGCAGCGTGTCCAGCACCTTCGCGAAGGCTTCCGAAACGAGGTCGTCGGCTTCGGAACTCGACCGGGCGAGCTGGCGGGCGAGGTTGTGCGCCGCGGCGGCGTGACGTTCGTAAAGCGTTCCGTAAGACGCGATCTTCCCGTCACGCACCTCGGCGATCAGCTCGGCGTCACTCTTACCGGTGAGATCGGCGGGAACGGTGGACACGGGACTCCTTCATCAGCGGGTTCGGTGCTTCTACTCGTTAAACGCCCGAACACGCTCAGTGTGACGGACCACGCGACGTACGTCACCTTGCGGTCCCGCCGATGACCCGGAGGGCCCAACGGCTTCACCCGCGCCGGGTTACCGAAGAGTTCGGAAAGATCCTTGAAAAACGCCGTCACGCCGGGCGCGGACCATCGTCCCCACCGTGAAGCGATCGCAAGATCGAAAAGATCGGGACGGAAGGGGCGGTGGCCAGTGGACGTACCGGCGACCGGTGCGCCGTCCGGAGGACCCGACGGGCAAGCCGCCTGGAACCGGTTCGAACGAGATCGTTCTCTCCGCGCCCTGCGGGCTCGCTGGCGGACCGCCAGTCTGGCCGCGGGCTGGCGTTTCCCCAGTGACTGGGGCCTCCCCGAGGTCGACGCCGTCTGCGCGGCGGTGATCAAGAACGGCCGGACCGTCACCGTCGACGTGGCGGAAACCGCCCTCGCGGGACTGGGCAGGGCACGTGCCGCGGCGGGTGCCGGACTGGCCGAGACGCTCGCGGATCTCGCGGCGTTGCACGCGGTGCTCGCCGATCCGGACGCGGTGGACGGTTTCATCGCACCGGATGTCGACTCCACGCCGTCCCGGCTACTCCGGGTGACGGCGCTGGCGTGGGCGGACGTGGCGACCGATCAGCTCGTGAACACCGAAGTCACCGAACCGCTCACCGGGCTGCCCACGGCCGCGTACCTGAGGACCCGGTTGAGTGAGCTGTACCGCCTGGCCCGCCGCGAGGAGCGGCCGGTCGCGGAGGCGCACACCCTGCTCGTGGTCTCGATGGACTTCAGTTCGGTCGCGGGCTGGCCACGGCTGACCGGGATGATCCTGGTCGCGGACGCGCTGAAGCAGGTCTTCGACGGCGGCGAGAGCGTCGCCTCGCTCGGCCCGTCGGTCGCGGGCGCGCTGGTGCCGAAGGACGGGAGGCTCGCTTCGTCCGGTGTCGCGCTGCGGCGGGCGCTCAACGAGCGGCTTTCGGTGGACGCCCAGCTGCGGGACACCGGCCGTCCGCAGATCTCGGCCGTCCGGCTCCCGGCGACCTACGACCAGGCGTGCGATCTCCTCGGCTCCCTCGCGCGGTCCTGAACCGGGGTAGCGCAAGACGTTCTCCAGGTCACGGGCGACCCTGTCGACGTGCGACGACCCGGTTCATGATTTCCTGTTTGCGTGACCCGGACTGTTCCCGCCGACGCGAACGGCGACGTATCGGCGAGCCGCCCGCAGCATCGTCTCTCGTTGCGCCGCTCGCTCGCTCGCTTGTCCGTCCGGCCGAGATCGATCCTGATCCTTTCGGTGATCCCGCTGGTCGCGATCGGTTTCGGCATCTGGGGCTGGCAGCACGAATGGGTGCTGGGCGTGGACAGCGCGGTCTACCGCGCCGGCGCCCTGACACTGCTGAACGGTGACCCGCTCTACGACTCCAACACTCTTCCGGTGGAACCGTGGTGGGCGCTGCTGCCGTTCACCTACCCGCCGACGGCCGCTCTGCTCTTCATCCCGCTCGCGCTGGTCCCGACGCAGGTCGCCTGGGGGCTCCTGACCGCGGTTTCGCTGCTAGCGCTGGCGCTGTGCGTCCGGATCGCGATCGGCGCGCTGCCGAAGCCGTCGACCGACGGACCCCGCTGGTGGGCCTCGCCCGCCCGGTCGACGATCGCGTTCTTCCTGGTGTTCCTCGGTCTCGAACCGGTGTGGCGCACGATCTTCCTCGGCCAGATCAACATCATCCTGATGGCGCTCGTGATGCTCGACATCCTGGTCATCGGGGCAAGGGGCAGCCGCTGGGGCGGAGTGCTGGTCGGCATCGCGGCCGCGGTCAAGCTCACCCCGATCGTCTTCCTGGGGCACCTGTTCATCACCGGCCGCCGCATGGACGCCATCCGCGGGCTCGTCACCTTCGTCGTGATGCAGGGCCTGATGTTCCTGATCATCCCGCACGACGCGGCGCGCTACTGGACCTACACGCTGCCCGACACCGGCCGCATCGGCCCGGTGCACTGGGCGGGCAACCAGTCTCTGAACGCGTTGATGAACCGCTTCACCGAGCTCGCGCCCTGGGCGTCGAAGGCGGCGATGGGGATCGGCGCGCTGCTTGCGATCCCTGCGATCTGGCTGGTGCTGCGCTTCCACCGCAAGGGCCAGGCGCTCGCGGCGATGCTCGTGACGGCGTTCTGGATCCTGCTGATCTCGCCGATCTCCTGGACGCATCACTGGGTCTGGGTGGCACCGCTGGTCGTCCTGCTGGTCTCGCGCCTGCCGAAGACCACGCCCGCCACCGCGTGGAAACGCTGGCTGGGCACGTTCGCGGTGTTCTTCGTCTTCATCAGCTGCGTGCTGCTGATCCTGCCGAACGGCCGCAACGTCGAGCTGCACTGGAAGGTGTGGGAGAACATCCTCGGCAGCGCGTACATCCTCATGCCACTGGTACTGGCGCTCGCGCTCGCCGGACGCTGGTGGTATCTGCGCCGGAAGCGGCGTACGGGAGCCGGGGACGACGGCGAGCATGCTGAAGTCGCGACCGGCGGCTGAGCCACGGCTCGTCGGGGTCGCGCTGGCGGGTGCGCTCGCCCTGGCGATGCTCACGCTGGGCGTCGTGGCCTGGCTCGGCGAATGGCATCTCGGCGCGGACAGCGCGGTTTACCGCGCCGGTGCCCTCACCCTGCTGAAGGGTGAACCGCTCTACACCCGCGAGGCACTGACGACACTGCCGTCGTGGGTGCTGCTGCCGTTCACCTACACCCCGGCCGCGGCGCCGTTGTTCCTGCCGCTCGCGATCGTCCCGGCCGGGCTGACCTGGGGAGTCGTCGGCGCGCTCTCCCTCGTCTGCCTGAGTGTCGTGATCTCCGTGGTCACCCGCGCCTGCGGTGCCCCGATCACCCGGTGGTGGGTTCTGCCGCTGGCGACGGCGGGCGCGCTGGCGCTGGAGCCGGTCTGGAAGACGATCTTCCTCGGCCAGATCAACCTCATCCTGATGGCGTTGATCGTCCTCGACGTCCTGGTGCTTTCGGCGCGCGGTTCACGCTGGGCCGGGGTACTGATCGGGATTTCGGCCGCGATCAAGCTGACGCCGCTGATCTTCGTGCCGCATCTCCTGTTCACCGGCCGCTGGAAGGACGCGCTGCGGGCGCTCGGCACGTTCGTCGTGCTCGAAGCCGTGATGTTCGCGGTGATCCCCGGCGACGCGTTCCGGTTCTGGACGGAATCGGCGACCGACCCCAGCCGGGTCGGCTCCGTGCACTGGATCTTCAACCAATCACTCAACGGGCTGGTGAACCGCGCTTCGGAACTCGCGCCGTGGTCGCTGACGGTGGCCATCGCGGTCGCCGCCGTCCTGGCCGTCCCCGCCGTCTGGCTGGTCGTGCGCCTGCACCGCCGCGGTGACCCGGTCGGCGCGCTGCTGGTCACCGCGTTCTACGGACTGTTGGTCTCGCCGGTGTCCTGGTCACACCACTGGGTGTGGACGGTGCCGCTGCTCGTCCTGCTCGTCCTCCGCCGATCGTGGGTTCCGGCCGCGGGTGTCGCGGTGCTGTTCGCGAGCGGCGTGATCATGTTCGTGCCCAACGGCGGGGACACCGAGTTCGGCTGGGGACCGGGCTGGTCGCTGGTCGGCAACGTCTACGTGCTCGCGGCTGCGATCGCCATCACAGGACTGGCCGTTCGGGAGCTGCGACGCGGGTCCGCCCAGGTCGCGGCGGTGGCGGCCAAGTAATCTCCACACTGTTATGGACAAACGAACCGGTCTTCCGATCGTGGGCATGGTGGGCGGCGGACAGCTGGCCAGGATGACCCACCAGGCGGCGATCTCCCTCGGCCAATCCCTGCGCGTGCTGGCCGCCGGGGAGAACGAATCCGCCGGCCTCGTCGCGGGCGAGGTAGTGCACGGGCATCACACCGACCTCGAAGCGCTGCGCTCGTTCGCCGCCGGGGTCGACGTGCTGACCTTCGACCACGAGCACGTTCCCGGCGAGCACCTGCTGACGCTCGCGATGGAAGGCGTCACCATCCGGCCCGATCCGGCCGCGTTGTCGATGGCGCAGAACAAACTCGTCATGCGCGAGATGATGGCCGGACTCGAGATCCCCGGCCCCGAATTCGCCGAAGTGTCCTCTGTGGACGATGTGATCACCTTCGGTGACAAGCACTCCTGGCCGGTGGTGCTCAAGGCGGCGCAGGGCGGTTACGACGGCCGCGGCGTCTGGATGCTCGACACCGCGCAGCAGGCGCGCGAGACCGTGCCCGAACTCCTCGACGCCGGAACTCCTTTGCTGGTCGAGGAAAAGGTCGTCATGCGGCGCGAACTCTCCGCACTGGTGGCCCGTTCGCCGTTCGGACAGGGCGCGGCGTGGCCGGTGGTGGAGACCGTGCAGTCCGGCGGGATCAACACCGAGGTGCTCGCGCCCGCGCCGGGCCTGAGCTACGCGCGCACGCAGGAGGCGCAGGACCTCGCGCTGCGGATCGCCGCGACGCTGAACGTGACCGGGCTGCTCGCCGTCGAGCTGTTCGAGACCGACGAAGGCCTGCTGGTCAACGAACTCGCCATGCGCCCGCACAACTCGGGACACTGGACGCAGGACGGCTCGCGCACCTCGCAGTTCGAGCAGCACCTGCGCGCCGTGCTCGACTACCCGCTCGGGGCGACCGATCTGATCGCGCCCGCCTGCGTGATGGCGAACGTCCTCGGTGCCCCCGAGGCCCCCGCAATGGGGCCGGACGAGCGGCTGCACCACCTGTTCGCGCGGTACCCGGACATCCGCGTCCACTTGTACGGCAAGGGAGAGCGTCCTGGCCGCAAGCTCGGTCACGTCAACTTCGTCGGCGAACGCATGGAAGAGCTGCGCGACCGTGCGCTGCTCTCCGCGCACTGGCTTTCCCACGCCGTCTGGCTCGACGGCTACGAGATTCACTAGGAGTTGAAGATGTCGCCGCAGGTTGGCCTGATTATGGGCAGCGATTCGGACTGGCCGACGATGGAAGCGGCCGGGCAGGCGCTGGCCGAGTTCGGCGTCGAATACGAGGTCGGCGTCTACTCGGCGCACCGCACTCCGCAACGGATGCTCGACTACGCGACTTCGGCCGCTTCGCGCGGTGTGCGCGTGATCATCGCGGGTGCCGGTGGCGCCGCGCACCTGCCCGGCATGGTCGCGTCGGCGACGGTGCTGCCGGTGATCGGCGTGCCCGTCCCGCTGAAGTACCTCGACGGCATGGACTCGCTGCTCTCGATCGTGCAGATGCCCGCCGGTGTCCCCGTCGCGACGGTTTCCGTTGGCGGGGCACGGAACGCGGGCCTGCTCGCGGTGCGGATCCTCGCCGCGTCCGACGAAGGACTCCAGGCGAAGATGGCTCGGTTCCAGGCGGACCTCGAGCAGCTCGTGCTCGACAAGGACGCCGCACTGCGCTCGAAGGTCGCGCAACCCGGCACCTGATTGCGGTGGTTCGATGACCGAACCATCGCAAGTAGGTGCCGAATTGCGTGGCGTTAGTCGGCGAGTTGCTTCCGTAGTTCTCGCTTCAGTACCTTCCCGGCGGCCGAAACCGGGATCTGGTCGACGAAGTGGATCGCCCGCAGTCGCTTGTACGGCAGCACGCGCTCGCTGACCGCGTCCATGAGCTGGTCCGCGGTGACGTTCTCGTCGCTGCGGACCACGAACGCGACCGGCAGTTCGCCGACCTCGGTGTCCGGTTTGCCGACGACGGCCGCCGCGGATACGCCGGGCAGGGTGATCAGCAGCTCTTCGAGCTCGCGCGGGAAGACGTTGTATCCCTTGTACAGCAGCATGTCCTTCTTGCGGTCCACAATGGACAGGTAGCCCTCCTCGTCGAGGACGCCGATGTCGCCGGTGTGCAGCCAGCCGTCGACGAGTGCGGCCACGGTTTCTTCGGGGCGGTTGCGATAGCCGGTCATCACCTGTGGCCCGCGCAGGCACACTTCGCCGCGTTCCCCGGACGGCAAGGGATCCTCGCCGCCTTCTGCCGCGACGATCTTGATCTCGGTGTCGGGTAACGGCAGGCCGACCGAGCCGACCTTGCGGGTGGCGGAGCGATAGGACGGCGCGATGACCGCGCCCATGGTGACCTCGGTGAGGCCGTAGCCCTCGATGACGAGCACGCCGGGGAAGCGGTTCTGAAGGGCGCGGATCATCTCGTGGTGCATCGGCGCCGCGCCGGAGCCGATGGTCAGCACCGAGGACAGGTCGGCCGTGTGGAACGCGGGGCACGCGAGCAGGGCGGCGAACAGTGCGGGCGCCCCGCCGATGGTGGTGACGCGCAGCATCTCGGCGTCGGCCACGTACGCGGCCGGGTGGAAGCGGTCGTGGAGGACGATGGTGCCGCCGTCGAGCAGCGGGACGTTGAGCGCGGCGATGGTGCCCATGGCGTGGAACCACGGCGTCAGGTTGAGGGCGATCCCGGTGCCGATACGGGACGGCCATTCGTCCGGGCCGCCGAACTGCTCGACGATCACCTCGCCTGACGCGTCGAGCGCGGGCACCGCGCCCAGCCGCCAGCAGGAGCTCTGGAGGCTGTTGACCACCACGTTCCGGTGCGGCAGGCAGACACCTTTCGAACGACCGGTGGTGCCGCCGGTGTACGCCAGATGGGCGAGATCGCGGTAGATGTCGATCTCCACGTCCGGTCGTTCGTCGGAGTGACCGGAGTGAAACTCGGTAAACTCGACTTCACCTTCGTTCAGTGCCTCGGGCGGGTGAACGACGATGCTCAGCCGGACCGAGGTCCGGTCACGGATCGAAGCGAGCACGCGCGCGACCGGGCCGACGGTGACGGCGGCGACCGCCCCCGCGTCGGCCAGCTGGGAGGCGAGGTCTTCCGGCGGGAGCAGGGGGTTCGCCGGGCTGAAGGCGGCACCCGCGAGCAGCGTCCCGTAGTACGCGACCGGGTACGCCAGGCAATTCGGCAGGTGGAGCGCGACGACGTCGCCTCTTCCGATGCCCTCGGCACGCAGCGCGTTCGCGAACCGGCAGGCCGCGCTGTACGTCTCGGCGAAGGTGAGGCTCTGGTCTCCGTGGGCGAAGGCCGTGCGGGAGCCCCAGCGAGCAGCGGCGCCGGCCAGCACCGAGCCGACCGGGACCTCGGGGTAGTCGAGCGACCGGGGGAACGGGGTGAGCTGCATCACTCGAACGTACGGACTTTGCGGTCAAGGACACAAGCACTCGCGATGTCGCGGAATGTGAACGAGCGCTAACATCGATCGAACTCTCATTCGCGTTAGAAGAGGTGACAAAGGTGTCTGACGGCCCGGGTCTGTACCAGCTTGCCGAGGAGCACGAAGAGCTGCGGGCCGCGGTCCGTGCCCTGGCGGAAAAGGAAATCGAGCCGTACGCGGCCGAGGTCGACGAGGACGAGCGCTACCCGATCGAGGCGTACAACGCGCTGGTCAAGTCGGGTTTCAACGCCGTCCACATCGAGGAGGCCTACGACGGCCAGGGCGCGGACGCCATCGCCGCCTGCATCGTGATCGAAGAGGTCGCGCGCGTCGACGCGTCGGCGTCGCTGATCCCGGCGGTGAACAAGCTGGGCACGGTCCCGATCATCCTTTCGGCGTCGGAAGACCTCAAGAAGCTGGTGCTGCCGTCGATCGCCTCCGGCGAGGCCTCGGCGTCGTACGCCCTTTCGGAGCGCGAAGCCGGCTCGGACACCGCGTCGATGCGCACCCGCGCGAAGCTCGACGGTGACCACTGGGTGCTGAACGGCACCAAGTGCTGGATCACCAACGCGGGTGAATCGTCCTGGTACACCGTGATGGCGGTGACCGACCCCAACGCCGAGAAGAAGGCCAACGGCATCTCCGCCTTCGCCGTGCACAAGGACGACCCCGGCTTCACCGTCGGCTCGAAGGAGCGGAAGCTCGGCATCAAGGGCTCGCCGACCCGCGAGATCCACTTCGAGAACTGCACCATCCCGGCCGACCGCATCATCGGCGAGCCCGGCACCGGCCTGAAGACCGCGCTGCGCACCCTCGACCACACCCGCCCGACCATCGGCGCGCAGGCGCTGGGCATCGCGCAGGGCGCACTCGACGCGGCCATCGCGTACGTCAAGGAGCGCAAGCAGTTCGGCAAGGCGATCGCGGAGTTCCAGGGCGTCCAGTTCATGCTGGCCGACATGGGCATCAAGATCGAGGCTGCCCGGAACCTCGTCTACGCCTCCGCCGCAGCGACCGAACGTGGCGACAAGCGCGGCGGCTACATGGCCGCGGCCGCGAAGGCGTACGCGTCGGACATCGCGATGTCGGTGACGACGGACGCCGTCCAGCTCTTCGGTGGCGCGGGCTACACGCGCGACTTCCCGGTGGAGCGCATGATGCGCGACGCGAAGATCACCCAGATCTACGAAGGCACCAACCAGATCCAGCGCATGGTCATGGCACGCGCCCTGCTCAAGGGCTGAGGTCTCCTAGCGCATTCCGCGTGAAGGCCCCCTTCCCTCGACTCAGCCGAGGGAAGGGGGCCTTCACGCGCTTGGGGTGTGCGTCGGTGAGATGCTTCACGGAAGTACGGCGATCATGGGCCGACGGTGTCACTCTCGAAGGATGTTCTGGTCCGCTCCGGTGTCGTGGACACCGCACGACGAGGCCGAGCTGATCGCCGGCTGGCGGTTGTGGCTCGAGCTCGGGGATCGCACGTGGCCGTCGGCCGCGTGGGACGGGACGGCGGCCGACGTCGTCAAGCCGCTGCGTGAGCTGGTCGCGGCCTGTGACGAGATCGAGACGGGTTACCGCAAGGCCGTCGACGAGCCCTCCGAGGAGTTCATCCGGATCATCCAGTTCCTCGTGTGGACCGTCAGCACGGTGATCGAGCTGTGGGCCGACGACGAGGTCCCGCTCGACGCCGAGCGGATCGCGTTGCTGCACGCGGATCTGGCCGGGTTCGCCGAGCAGGCCGAGCGGGTGCTCGCGGTGCTGGCCGTCAGCGGGGGCTGGACGGGCCTGGCCTCGGAGCATCGGCGGACGGATCGCTGAGCGATTCCGGTTTCTCGACCCAGGCGAACCGCGAGCCCGCGAGGTGGTCGTGCAGCGGACGGGCCAAGGTGAGCAGAATGATCGGCTCTCCGAAGGGATCTTCGCCGGGCGCGATCTCGTAGCCGACGTCGACCACGGACTCCTCGCGCTCGTCCGATTCGACTTCGTGGTGGGTGACGCCGTCGTCGATCGACCACGTGCCGCCGAGGGTGCGGTGAAATCGCAGAACCAGGTTCCCCGTGGTGGACGCCGTCCACGTGTAGCGGGAGACCGAGAACTCGGTGCTCCAACTCGACCAGTAGAGCCATCCGGAGCCGTCAGCGCGGAACGTCAGGTCGACGGACTCGACGTCGCTCGGATGCAGGATTTCATCCGACCAGAGGCCGGTCAGTCGGTCGTCCGTCACGGAGGGGATTCTGCCCGTCGGGAGCGCCGTACGGGGGAATAACATCCACGAGCTTCCACAGAGGACATGCCGCCGTCCGGGTCCGGTTCCTGTCGGGTACCTGTCGATCACGCTCCGGAGGTGCCGTCGGAGGCGCTCGGTGCCTTACCGTGATCCCGGTAAGTTGAATATTCACCGACCAGAAAGCTGATACCCGATGTTCGCTCGTTTCAAGGATGTCGCCCTCCTGCTGGGCCGGATCGGTGTCGGTGTGGTCTTCCTCGCACACGGCCTGCAGAAGTGGGAAAACGGGATCGACGGCACCGCGAAGTTCTTCGAGCAGACAGGAATCCCGCTGCCGACGCTCGCGGCGATCTTCGCGATCGCGGTGGAGATCGTGGGAGCCATCTTGTTCATCGTCGGCTTCTTGACGCCGCTGGTGGGCCTCGGCTTCGTCGTGGTTTCCGTCGGCGCGCTGCTCTCGGTGCACCTCGACAACGGCCTGACCGGCCAGGGTGGTTACGAACTCGTCCTCGTCCTGGCGGTGGCAGGGCTCGCGCTCGGCTTCAACGCCGGAAAGCTGTCGCTCGACCACGTGCTCTTCGGACGCAAGCGTGAGGCGAAGCAGCTTCAGGACGCCTGATCCGCGCCTGTTATGAACGGACCTTTCATAACAAAATTTGTTATAAAAGGTCCGTTCATAACACTTCAGGGGAGAAGATCCGCGGTCGTTCGTTCGGCTTCGCGCCGAGAAGCGAGCTTGGCCGGATCGGCGTCGGTCACCTGGACCAGATGCGCACCGGCCGCGAGCGGCGTCAGGAACCCCGAGAGAATCCCTTCCTCGCCCACCCACTCCACAGTGGACAGAACGCGATCGGCCGCGGTCAAGCCCGCCGCAGAAGCGCGCGAGCGGGCTTCGGCCAGCACTTCGTCCACAGTGGACGAACCCAGCGCCGGAGTGTCGCCAGGAATGGGCGACAGCGGGCTGAATTGGTCGCCCGAGAGCCGCGCTTCGGTCAGGTAGTCCAAGACGCCGTCGGGCACGGAACCGGCGGGCAGCCCGAGGCCCATCGGGTGCAGTGAGACGACGGCCGTCGCGGCCGCGTCGGAGACGCCGCCCGGCGCGATGAACGCCACCCGCGCTCCCGCGGTCTCGGTCACCACCCTGGCACCGCACCACCACGCGCCCAGCAGGACACCGGCGGTCTGCCAATGCGGCGGCAGTACCACGGCGACCTCGTCGCCCGGTTCGACGTCGAACTCGTCGACCAGCCAGTTCGCGGTCTTGGCCGCCCAGTTCACCGTGGTCGCCACGGACAGTTCGACCCGGCTGCCCTGTTTGTCGTCGTAGTGCGTGATCAGCGGTTTCGCGGGCGACCCGAGCAGGGGCCGCAGCAGCAGTTCGGTGAGGCTCACGCCCCAACGCTAGTTGACGCAGGGAACGCTCGACGCGGCGAGCAGGGGAGCCGCGCCGGAGGCCCCGCCACCACCGCCCCGGCCCACCAGGCCGGTGACGAAGGTCCGCACGGCGGCGGGGTCGATCTCGACGATGCTCTGGCCGTCCGCGCTGCGGCCGTTGATGTTCACCACCGGGATGGTCGTGAACGTCAGGTCGCCCGACGCGATCCCCTTCGCCTGCTGCGCGAACTCCAGCAGGTCCAGGCCCTCGTCCAGGACGATCGACCGGCGCACGACGTCCGTCAGGCCCGCCATCGTCGACGGGCTGGTGAGCGTGCCCGCCGAGAGCACCTGGTTCAGCGCCGAGGACAGGAAGGTCTGCTGCCGCACGATGCGGTCGAGGTCGCCGCGCGGCAGGTTCTTCCGCTGGCGTACGAAGGAAAGCGCCTCACCGCCCGAGACGGTCTGCTCGCCGCGCCGGAAGTTCGCGCCGGAGTCCTTGTCCTCGGTGGAGTGATTGAGGCAGACCTTGACCCCGCCCAGCGCCTCGGTCAGCAGGTAGAACCCGAGCAGGTTGACCTCGGCGTAGTGGTCGATGCGGATTTGCGTCAGGTCCTGAACGGTCTGGACCAGTGCCTTGCGACCCTCCTGGTCGGAATCGCGTTCGAGTTTCGCCTGGTCGGGCTCACCGCGGTGCGCGTTCGCGTAGTTGGCCTTCGCGACGCCGTACGCCGAATTGATCTTGTTCGGGCCGCGGCCGGGGATGTCGGTCCAGGTGTCGCGCGGAATCGAGATGCCGGACGGCTTCCCGCCGTTCTTCGGAATGCGCAGGATGATGATGGTGTCGGTGTTGACGCCCGGCTTCTCCTCGGTGCGCAGCTCCTTGAGGACCTTGAGCGGCAGCGGATTGCCCTGCGCGTCGGTGCGCGCGTCGCTGCCGACCAGGAGGATGTCGTTCGCGCCGTCGTCGGCGGGCGGCGCGGCGGGATCGTCCGCCTTGCTCAGGGCGTTCGTCGTGGGGACGTTGTTCTGCAACTGGTCCTTGGTGACGTACGCGTAGCCCGTCGTGCCGAGGGCGAGCAGCGACACGAGGCCGAGTGCGATCCGCCGGGTGATCCGGCCGGCGCGGCGCAGCGGGCGCTCAGGCACGGCGAGCACGCCCGAGACTGCGTCGTCCTCGGGTGGGGCGGACGGCTGGGGGAGCGGGTTCCGCGGGTACGGCGTCGGGACGAACCGGGGCTCTTCGTCACTCTCGGTGTCCGAGTTGGTGTCTTCCTCCGGCTTTGGATCTTCCGCGTCCAACTGCTCAGAACGCTCACCCGCGTCCTTGTCCTCGCTGTCCATCCCTGCTCACCTCCCCTGGCGTGCCCGCTGATCCGATCGTAGGAGAAGGCTAGGCCACCGCGAGGTCGGCCACGCTGAGTACCCGGCCATTAATTGACGCAGGGCACATCGCCCGCGACGATCGGCGTCGTCGTGGGTGCCGCCGGAGCGCTGGAGGGCGGCTGAGCGGGCTGCGAGGGGGGCGACGTCTTCGACGGGGCCGTGGCCGGGCCCCCGGCGGACGCACCCTTGAAGTCCTTGCCGAGCAGGACCCGCACCTTGCCCGGGGCGACGTCGCGATCCGCTTCGGCCTGGACCGCGGTGCCGAAGACCTGCTTGATCAGGGCGAGCGCGTTCTCGTCACCCGGCGCGTACCGGACGACCGTGGAGTTGCGGGTACTGAGCTTGGTGTCGGCCGCGAGCTTGAAACCCTTGCCCTGCAAGAGATTCCGTGTCTCAGTGGCCAGGGTGGGGGAGCCGGACCCGTCGAACAGTTCGACGGTCACCGCCTCCGCGCCCGGCAGCTTGGCCGAGGTCTCGACGGGCGCAGTCTGCCCGTCGGAGGTCAGGCGGGTGACCTCGGCCTGCACCTGTGCCGGGTCCACCCGGAGCACGGCGGCGCCGCCGATCGTCGCGTCACCCTGGGTCGGGATCGTGTGGAACTCGACGTTGCCGCTGGTCAGCCCGCGCATCTGCGCGGCGAACTCCGGCAGGTCCCAGCCTGCCGACAGCACGACCGACTTCTTCACCGCGTCGATGAGGTCCGCGATCTTCACCGGGTTGACCAGGACGTCGGAGGACAGGACTTTGTTCGCCAGCCCGGACAGGAAGGCCTGCTGGCGCGCGATCCGGTCCAGGTCACCATTTTGCAGGTCGTACCGCTGGCGGACGAACGCGAGCGCCTGGACGCCCTCGACGGTCTGCCGCCCGGCGGGCAGGTCGACGCCGGACTTCCGTTCCTTGACCGGCCCGTTCAGACAGACCTCGACGCCGCCGATCGCCTTGGTGATCTCGTAGAAACTCGACAGGTTCACCTCGGCGTACCGGTCGATCATCTTCGGCTTGCCGATGAACTTCTCCAGCGTCGCGATCAGGTTCTTGCGGCCCGCGTCCTTCGCCTTGGCGTCGACGTCCTTGAGATTCGAGTTGCCCTGCTGTTGCAGCGTCTTCGACGTGTCGTTGTAGGCGTACACGTACGCGCTGTTGAGCTTGTGCTTGCCGAAGCCGCCGGTGATCTCGACCCACGAGTCGCGGGGGAAGGAGATCGCGGTCGCCTTCTTACCGTCCTGCGGGATGTGCACGAGGATCATCGTGTCGGTCTGGCGCTCACCGTCGGAGACACCGGCGTGCAGCATGTCGAGGACCTCGCGCGGCAGCGGGTTGCCCTGCGCGTCGGTGCGGCTGTCCTGGCCGACGAGCAGGATGTCGATCGCGCCGTCCAGCGGTTTCGCCGGCGGGTGGCCGTTGTCCTCGAAGATGTTCGTGGTCGCGAAGCCCTTAGACGGGTCGCCGATGAACTGCCAGCCCCACCAGGTCAGCGCCAAAATCGTGATCGAGACCAGGCTGAACACGACCTTCACCCCACGGCGGGCGAACACCACGACGCCGCCGTTCCGGCGCGCCGGAATGGGCGGCCCGGGCCACTCGGTCACGTGCCGTCCTCCACGAATCTCCCCAGGGCACACGCGTGCCACTCCCACAACTCTACTGATCCCTGTGTTAGACGTCCGTAGGCTGGTGGAAGGTTGCCCCGGTCGTGCACACTCGGCTGGTCCGGAAGTCGTAAAGGGAGGATCGCGGGATGCGCGTGCTGGTCACCGGAGGTGCCGGATTCATCGGCTCGCACTACGTCCGGCAGGTGCTG
Source organism: Amycolatopsis sp. cmx-11-12 (assembly GCF_046269425.1). Classification (NCBI taxonomy): domain Bacteria; kingdom Bacillati; phylum Actinomycetota; class Actinomycetes; order Pseudonocardiales; family Pseudonocardiaceae; genus Amycolatopsis; species Amycolatopsis sp. cmx-11-12. The sequence goes on from NZ_JADNQM010000012.1 coordinate 87,456, forward strand.
AGCGGGGCGTATCCGAGTCTTGCCGACGCCGAGGTGGTCGTACTCGACAAGCTGACCTACGCGGGCAACGAGGCGAACCTGGGGCCGGTGAGCAAGAACCCGCGCTACCGGTTCGAAAAGGGTGACATCTGTGACGCCGCCCTGGTCAGCGAGCTGATGCGGGGCATCGATCTGGTCGTCCACTTCGCCGCCGAGTCCCATGTGGACCGTTCGATCACCGGGGCGGCCGACTTCGTGCTGACCAACGTGCTCGGCACGCAGACCCTGTTGCAGGGCGCGCTCGAAGCCGAGGTCGGGAAGTTCGTCCACGTCTCCACCGACGAGGTCTATGGCTCGATCGACGAGGGATCCTGGACCGAAGACCACGCGCTGGAGCCGAATTCGCCGTACTCGGCGTCGAAGGCGTCCTCGGATCTGTTGGCACGCTCCTTCTTTCGCACCCACGGCCTGCCCGTCTGTATCACCAGGTGCTCGAACAACTACGGTCCGTACCAATTCCCGGAGAAGGTCATCCCCCTCTTCGTGACCAACCTGCTCGACGGCAAGAAGGTCCCGCTGTACGGCGACGGGCTCAACGTGCGTGACTGGCTGCACGTGGACGATCACTGCCGCGGTATCCAGTTCGTCGCCGACGGTGGCAGGCCGGGCGAGGTCTACAACATCGGCGGTGGCACGGAACTGACCAATCGTGAGCTGACCGGGCTGCTGCTGAGCGCCGTCGACGCCGATTGGGAGAGTGTCGAGCCGGTCGAGGACCGCAAGGGGCACGATCGCCGGTACTCGGTCGACATCGGCAAGATCTCGAAGGAGCTCGGCTACACGCCTCAACGGTCCTTTGAGGACGGTCTGGCCGACACGGTCGCCTGGTATCGCGAAAACCGGTCCTGGTGGGAGCCGCTGAAGAACCGTGCGGGGGCGTGAGAAGTTGCTGAGCATTCTCGTGCCGGGCGGCTCCGGTCAGCTGGGGCAGGACATCGCCGCGCTGGTGCCGGACGCCACGACACCGTCGTCGGCGGAGCTGAACGTGCGCGACACCGGCCAGATCGTCGCCGCGGTGACCGAACTGGCGGACCGCGCACGCGCGGCCGGGACGTCGCCGGTGGTGATCAACGCGGCGGCCTACACCGCGGTGGACGCGGCGGAAACCGATGAGGAGCGGGCGTTCGCGGTGAACGCCGACGGCCCCCGGGTGCTCGCCGCGGCGTGCTCGTCGCGCGGAGTGCCGCTCATCCATGTGTCGACGGACTATGTCTTCGCGGGCGACGCGACTTCGCCGTACGAGACCGGTGACCTGCTGGGGCCGCTCAACGCGTACGGCCGGACGAAAGCGGCCGGTGAGGACGCCGTTCTCGGGTCGGGGGCCCGTTCCTGGATCGTGCGGACGTCCTGGGTGTACAGCAAGACCGGGTCGAACTTCGTGAAGACCATGGCGCGGCTGGAGAAGGAGCGCGACGAACTGTCCGTTGTGGACGATCAGACCGGTTCGCCGACGTGGTCCCGTGATCTCGCCGCCGGGCTGCTGGAACTGGCCGGGAAGGTCGCTTCCGGACAAGGGCCGTCGCAGCGGCTGCTGCACTGCTCGGGTGGCGGATCGACGACGTGGTGCGGATTCGCGCGCGCGATCTTCACGGAACTCGGCGCGGATCCGGCGCGGGTGAAGCCTTGTGCGACGTCGGAGTTCCCGCGTCCGGCGGTGCGTCCGGTGTACGGGGTGCTGTCGAACGCTTCGTGGCGCGAGGCTGGCCTGACGCCCCTTCGGGACTGGTCCGATGCGCTGAAGGCCTACTTCGCTTCCTGACCCCGTCGCGTTTCGTCCTCTAGTTGCGGTAGTTGCGCACGCAAGTACCGCAACTAGAGGACGAAACGCGGGCGGTCTAGTGCTTGGTGCTCGCTTGGCGGTAGGCGGCGACGGTGAGTTCGGCGCACGCGCGCCAGGTGAAGTTCGCGACGTGGGCGCGGCGCGCGGCCGAGGTGGCGACGGCGTGCGGGTCGCTGACGGCGATCCGCAGGGCCTCCACGAGACCGTCGACATCCTCGTAGGGGACCAGGCTCGCGCAGTTCCCCGCGACCTCGCGCAGCGCCGGGATGTCCGTGCACACCACGGGAACGTCCGACGCCATCGCTTCCAGCACCGGGAGCCCGAAACCCTCGTCGCGCGACGGCAGCACCAGCGCGCTCGCCCCGGCGACGACCCGCCGGAGGTTTACGTCCGACAGGTAACCGACATGCCGCGAACGTGAGCTCACCGAGAACGTGCCGGGGCCGACGAACACCAGTTCCGGCAGGTCCGGCGCGGCCTCGTGTGCCTGCTGGAGCCAGTGAAGGCCCTTGCGGGGCCCGGGCGCGCCGGCGAAGAGCAGATACTTGTCCGGAAGGCCGAGTTCCTGGCGGCGTTCCTTGTCCGGCGGGCGCGCGGTGAACCAGGCCGGGTTGACGCCGAGCGGGGTAACCACGATCTTGCGGCGGTCGACGTCGAGCCGTTCGGCGATCTGGTCGGCGACGGCGTTGGTCGGTGTGCAGATCACGTCGGAGAGCCGGGCTCCCCGGCGGACCAGCCGCGGGAGTTCGTGATCGCTCGGCGCGAGTTCCTCGGGAGCGTTCAGAAAGGCCAGATCGTGGATCGTCACCACACCTGCCGCACGGAACCGGCCAGGCAGGACGAAGTTGGTGCCGTGCACGACGTCCGTCGGCCCGGCGAACAGTTCCACCGGCGGCAGTTGCGAATGCAGCCAGGCTTTGCGCAGCAACCGCGCCGCCACGGGCATTCCCCGGGCACGGACGCCGTGCGGGAGCACGTGCCGCAGCCGCCGCCAGCCGCGCAACGTGAACGCGACCGCACGAGTGTCCACTTCGGACATCGAGGCCAGCTCTTCGGACAGTGCGACCGTGTACCGGCCGATACCCGTCCTAGCACCGAGAAGCGGGGTCCCGTCGAGCAGGACGCGCAAAGGGCGGTCAGCCACGGCCGAGCCTCTGCTTGGCGACCTTGACCACGCGGCCGCCGACGCGCCGCACGAGTTCCTTCGGTCCGCCGTCGGCGAGGTACTCGCGGATCAGGTCGACGTCGCGGCGCAGCATTTCCTTGCCCCGCACCGGCGCGGTGACCACGAGGTCTTCCGAACCGGGCAGCCGGTCCGCGGCGGGCCGCGGGTTCCGGCAGAACTCCACCAACGGTTTCAGTGCTTCCGGCCAGGCGTATCGCTGGGCGACGGCGGCCATCCGCTCGACGCAGCCCGCCGCGAACTCCTCGTCGTACAACGCCTTTTCCAGCGCGTCGGCCAGCGCGTCCACGTCCTCGGCCGGGACGACGACGCCGAGCCGTTCCTCACGGACCAGGTCGGCGAACGAGTCGCCGTCGGTGGTGACGATCGGGAGCCCGGCCCACAGGTAGTCCAGCACCCGGGTGCGGAACGCGAACGTCGTCTCGACGTGCTCGTAGTGCGTGGTGACGCCGCAATTCGCGTCCAGCAGCCAGTTCTGGCGCTCCTCGTACGGCACCCACTGCTGGTTGAAGAACACGTGCTTGCCGGTGAGCCCGAGCGTGTCGGACAGCAGCATCGTCCGCGCGCCGATGTCCATCTCGGTGACCTCGGGATTGGGATGCTTCATCCCGAGGAACACCAGTCGGACGTCGCCGCGGCGCTGTCGCAGCCGCTCGATCGCGCGGACCAGGGTGAGCGGGTCGAACCAGCTGTAGACCCCGCCCGCCCACAGCACGACGTGATCGGTCTCGCCGATTCCGTCCAAAGTGGACCGGAGGCCGGGGCCGGTGCGGACCGGTGCGTTGGGGGGCAGGCCGAACGGGACGATCGAGAGCAGCGACTGGGTGGTCGGGTCGGCGTCGTACAGCCGCGGCGAGAGCCTGCCCATCGCGGCGAGGTGCCCGAGCCAGAAGTGCCGCTGACGTTCCGACGCGCACAGGAAGAAGTCGCCGCGTTCCAGTTGCGCGTCGAGGACCTTGGTGACGCCGATGAGGTCGAGGGCGCGTTTGTCGTCGGGGACGCCCTTGCCCTGTTCGAGCAGTTCCAGGTGCATCGGGTCGTACAGATCCGCGACCACGATCTTGTGCGCGTACTGCTTTTTGAGCGAAGGCGCGAGTTCCAGCACGTGGCCTTGCAGGACGATGATGTCGGCCCAGGCGATCGGGGCTTCCAGCTCGCGCCGGGTCGCCGCGCTGACCTGGAACGGCGCGGGCGGCGGGTCGGCGAGGGGGTTGACCGTCACCAGATGGACGTCGTGTTCGGCGGCGAGGGTCGCGGACATGTTCCACGCGCGGATCGCCGGGCCCGCCATCCGCTCGGTGATCGCGTCGCCGGTGATCACCAGTACCTTGCGGCGCTGTCCGAAGAGCGCGTCGATACCGAAGGTCTCGACCAGGATGTCGTGCGCCGCGAGGTAGCGCGGCAGCGGGTAAGCGGGCTCCAAAGCCTTGCGCAACAAGGGAAGCAGGTCGGCGTCGGTACGGACGCGGGCGGCCTGCTCGGCGGCGCGAGACTCGGCGAGCGACGGCAGTAGTTCGACGAATTGGTCGATCGCCAGCACGCCGGCCAACGTCGTCCGCGGTACCTCGACCGGACCGGTTTCGGCCGGCCCGACGCCCTTGGCGAGGTCGAACTGTGTGGCGTCGAGGTCACCGCGCGCGGTCGCCCGTCGGACGGCCAGTGCCAGCGCGGCAGGCAGCGCTCGCGACAGTGTCTCGTCGGAGAGGTTCTTGTACAGCGCGGCCAAAGCGTTGCGCTCCAGCAAGAACGTCTCGCGGCCGGAGTCCGGAGCGTCCACTGTGGACATGGTGGCGTGGTGCTTGTGGTAGGTCAGCGATTCCGGCACGTACCGCACGCGCCAGCCGCGCAGGTTCAGCCGCCAGCCGAGATCGACGTCCTCGTAGAACATGAAGAACCGCTCGTCGAATCCGCCGAGTTCGGCGAACACCCCGGCGCGGACGAACATCGCCGAACCGGTCGCGAACAGGACGTCCTTGGCGATCTCGTGTTCGGCGGCCGGGACGTCGGCCAGGGGGCTGCCCGCGTGCCGCTTGTAGCCCATGCCGAACCAGGTCAGGCCCGCGTCGACGAAATCGGTGCCGGTGCCGTCCCAGTCGAGGACCTTGCTGGCCACCGCGGCGACCGTCGGCTGCGCGCGGAGTTCCGCGACGGCCGTGCCGACCCAGCCGGGCGCCGGGCGGGCGTCGTTGTTGAGGAAGGCGAGGACGGTGCCGGTGGCGTGCTTCGCGCCGAGGTTGCAGCCGCCCGCGAAGCCGGAGTTCACCGGCGACTCGACGAGCTTGACGCCCGGGGCCGCCGCCTTGATCTCGGCCACGTCGGTGCCGCCGGAGGCGTTGTCGACGCAGATGACCTCGAGGTTCGGGTAATCGTGTTCAGCCAGTGCGCGCAGGCAGGTGACGGTGTCGGCGGCCCCGCGATAGTTCACCACGATCACCGAGACGACCGGTTGCGTTTCCGCCTGCGCCAAAGTCGTACTCCCTGCTACTCGAATGGCCCAAGCTTAAAGCCCGGCCCACGCGTCCCAGACCGCGCCTCGGCCGAGTGCCGTCCGCCGCCCGATGGCCCGCCGCTCGAACAGCGTGCGCGGCAGGCGGGCAGCGACGGCGCCCAGCACGCGACACCGGACGCTGAGACGGAAGTTCGGCGCGGTTGGTTTCCCCCGGAGAGGAAGTACCGCGGTGAGCGCGGCGAACTTCACCATCTGGCGGATCGCTACCGGGCGTGGAGCACACCGGAGGAGGGTCAGCAGGCGATTGCGTTCATTCCACAGGTGGAACTGGACCGAACCGGGCTGAGTGCTCGCGCCATGCTGGTGGGTGACCTCGGCGTCGGCACTGACGACGTCCCAGCCCGCGAGCCGCAGGCGCCACGCGGTGTCGGTGTCCTCGTAGTAGCAGAAGTAGGAGGCCGGGACGCCGCCGACGGAGCGGAGCGCCTCGACGTTCAGCACGGCCGCGCCCCCGCAGAAGCCGAAGACCTCGCCGGTGGGTTCCGGCAGGTCGGCGCCGTGGCCGTCGGCGGTCAGGCGGACGCCGGTGGACTGGACGGTCCCGTCGGCCAGCGTCAGCCGGGCACTCACGGCCGCGGCGAGCGGGGCTTTCGCGAGGGTGTCTTCGCAGTTCGCGAGCCATTCCGGGGTGGGCGCGGCGTCGTCGTTCAGCCACGCCATCAGCGGAGTGTCCACTTTGTCCAGTGCGGCGGCCATGGCACCCGCGTAACCGGTGTTGCGCCGCAGCCGGAGCACCTCGGGCTTCGACGGGTGGGCGGCGAGGAGCGCGGCCGTTCCGTCGTCGGAGGCGTTGTCGACGACCAGGGTGCGGTGCGGACGGGATTGCGCCGCGAGGGCGTCGAGACAATCGGTGATGTGCGCGGCGCCGCGCCAGGTGACCACGACGACGGTGGTGCTGGGCTCGGCGGCGGTCATGCCAGAGAGAATAGAGACCATGCCCGAACTGGTCGTGCTCGCCGAGCAGCTGCTGGCGCCCGTCCCCGGCGGGACCGGCCGCTACACCGGCGAGCTGCTGCGGGCGCTCGCCGAGACCGCACCACCGGGTTGGACGGTGTCGAGTGTGGTCGCGCGGCATGCCGACGTCGACGCCGCTGTCGTCGACGGGGTCGAGGGGCCGCGGATGCTGCCCGTCCCGCCCCGGGCGCTGATCGCGGCCTGGCAGCTGGGCCTGCCGTGGTGGCCGGGCGGCGACGCGGTCCACGCGCCGACACCGCTCGCGCCCGCCCGCGTGCCGAAGGGGCGGACGCTGTCGGTCGCGGTGCACGACACCGTGCCGTGGACGCATCCCGAGACGCTGACGCCGCGCGGAGTCTCGTGGCACAAGGCGATGATCGCGCGGGCCGCGTCGCGCGCGACCGCGCTGACCGTGCCGACGCGAGCGATCGCGGACGAACTCGCGGGGCTGGTGCCGGTCTCGGTGCCGCTCAGCGTGATTCCGCACGGGGTGCGGCCGCATACCGAGTTCGCCGAGGTCGCGCTGCCCGAGCGCTACGTGCTGGCGATCGGGACGATCGAGCCGCGCAAGGGCGTCGACGTGCTGATCGACGCCGTCGGCCGGATCGGAGTGCCGCTGGTGCTGGCCGGGCAGCCGGGCTGGGGCGGGATCGACCCGATGGGGCTGGCGCGCGAGCACGGCGCGGACGTCCGGCTGCTGGGGAAGGTGAGCGACGCGGAACTGGCGTTCGCGCTGCGGGGCGCGTCCGTGCTGGCGATGCCGAGCCGGGCGGAGGGGTTCGGGCTGCCGCTGATCGAGGCGATGGCGGCGGGGGTGCCGGTGGTGCACTCGGCCGTCCCGGCTCTGGTCGAGGTCGCCGGGGGAGCGGGCGTCGTCGTACCGGTGGGTGACGCGCAAGCGCTTGCCGATGCCCTGCGTGATGTCTTCGACCATCCGGAGCGAGCGGCAGCGCTGCGTGACAGCGGTCTCAGCCGTTCGAGTGACTTCACCTGGCGGCGTGCCGCTTCCGCTGTTTGGGCCCTTCACCTGCGTCGTTAGTTTGTCGGTTCCCCACCACTGGGGCGTGGTGCCGTCGTACTCTGCGAGGGTGACCGATGACCCTCGCGTGCTGATCGACGCGACAGCCGTCCCGGCGGACAGGGGTGGCGTCGGTCGCTACGTGGATTCGCTGGTCGCGGCGCTGGACACGGACGGCGCGCGGATCACGGTCGTCTGCCAGCCGCGGGACGCGGTGCTGTACGACCGGCTGGCGCCCGGGGCGCGGATCGTGCCCACCTCGCCGTCGACTTCGACCCGGACCGCGCGGCTGACCTGGGAGCAGGCGACGTTGCCCCGGCTGGTCCGTCGGCTCGCCGCCGACGTCGTCCACTCGCCGCACTACACGATGCCGCTGGCCAGCCCGGCCGCTTCGGTGGTGACGCTGCACGACGCGACCTTCTTCACCGACGCGATCCTGCACTCTTCGGTGAAGGCGCGCTTCTTCCGCGCCTGGACCGCGACGGCGCTTCGGCGCGCGACGCTGTGCGTCGTGCCGAGCATCGCGACGGCGGCCGAACTGGAGCGCGTCGGTCAGGTACGGACAGCCGAGCTGGAGATCATCCACCACGGCGTCGAACCGGATCGATTTCATCCGCCTTCGCCCGCCGAGATCGAAGCCGCGCGAAAGGCCGTCGGACTCGGGAAGACACCATACGTCGCCTTCCTCGGCGCGCTCGAACCGCGCAAGAACGTGCCCGCGCTGATCCGCGGCTTCGCGCACGCCGTGATCGGCAGGCCGAACCCGCCGGCGCTGGTGCTGGCCGGTCAGCCGGGCTGGGATTCGCAGGTCGAGCGGGCGCTGGACGCCGTGCCGCACCGGCTGCGGGTGATCCGCGCCGGATATCTGCCGTTCGACACGCTCGCCGGTTTCCTCGGCGGCTCCGAACTGGTCGCCTACCCGAGCCTCGGCGAGGGGTTCGGGCTGCCGGTACTGGAGGCGATGGCGTGCGGCGCGAGCGTGCTCACGACACGGCGGCTTTCGCTGCCGGAGGTCGGCGGGGACGCGGTCGCCTATTGCGGTGTCGGCGCCGGGGACGTCGCCGCGGCCATTTCGGAACTGCTCGATGACCCGTCGCGGCGGGCGGAGCTGGCCGAAGCCGCGCAGCGGCGGGCGAAGGAATTCTCGTGGGCGACGACCGCGGAGCGTCACCGGGAGGCTTACGCGAAGGCTTGGCACCGGCAGGCGCAGCGGGCCCCAAGTACAGGATGGGGTCCTTCAGGGCGCTGAGGTACATGAAGGGGGCCTTCATGTACTGCCTCGGGCAGGCATGAGGGAGCAGGGGACCTTTGCTATCGCCGACTCCGCGGGGGTGGGGGCCGGAGTCGCGTTCGGTGACGGGTGGACAATGGCCGCGTGACTGAGCACCCCAGCTACGGCGACGGGCTCGCCGTCGTGACCGTGACGTACTTCCCCGGCGAAACCCTCGAGAAGTTCCTCGACACGCTCGAGAAGGCGACGGACCGGGACGTCCAGGTCGTCGTCGCCGACAACGACTCCACGGACGGCGCGCCCGAGAAGGCCGCCCTGCGGGACAACGTCAAGCTGGTCAGCATCGGCGAGAACGTCGGTTACGGCACGGCCGCCAACCGCGGTGTCGCGGCGCTGGACGACAGCTACGGCTGGATCGTCGTGGTGAACCCGGACCTCGAATGGGAACCCGGTTCGCTCGACGCGCTGCTGGAGGTCGCCGGGCGCTGGCCGCGCGGGGGCGCTTTCGGGCCGCTGATCCACGACCTCGACGGGACCGTCTACCCGTCGGCTCGCCTGCTGCCGTCGTTCGGCCGGGGGATCGGGCACGCGGCGTTCGGCAAGATCTGGCCGGGCAACCCGTGGACGCGCCAGTACCGCCAGGAGACCGGCACCCCCGTCGAGCGCACGGCGGGTTGGCTTTCCGGGTCCTGCCAGCTGTTCCGCCGTGAGGCTTTCGACTCGGTCGACGGATTCGACACGCGTTACTTCATGTACTTCGAGGACGTCGACCTCGGTGAGCGGCTGTCCCGCGCGGGCTGGCTGAACGTGTACGCGCCTTCGTCCAGTGTCATGCACATCGGCGGGCATTCGACTTCGCAGGCTTCGGAGAAGATGCTGCGCGCGCACCACGACAGCGCCTACCGCTACCTCTCGGACCGTCACCCCGGCCTCCTGTGGAAGCCGGTCATGCTCGCGGTGAAGGCCGGTCTCGCGCTGCGGCTCAAGCTGGAGACCCGCAAGAAGTAGCCGTTCCGGTCAACGGAACTCGCGCGACTCGCGAACCCGCCGTCGTTACCGTCGGTGCATGGATTTCGCCGAGCTGGACGCCTGGTTGACCGAACGTGCCGGGGAGGACCGCTTCTCCGGCGTGGTGCTGATCCGCCGCGGCGACGAGACGCTGTTCGAACGCGGATACGGCCTGGCCAGCCGGCGCTGGTCGGTGCCGAACGCGCCGGACATCCGGTACGACACCGCGTCGATCACCAAGGTCGTCACCGCGATCGCAGCACTGCAACTGGTCGAGAAGGGACGCCTCGACCTGGACCGCCCCATCGGCGAGATCATCGATCTCACCGGAACGGCGATCGCGACCGAGGCGACCACGCGGCACCTGCTCACGCACAGTTCCGGCATCGCCGACGACGCCGACGAAGAGGCGGGCGAGAGCTACGAGGCGCTGTGGGTCGACAAACCGGTGTACTCGGTCGTGAATACCCGCGACCATCTGCCCAATTTCGCTTACCGGGCACCGAATTTCGCGCCCGGCGAAGGCTGCCGGTACTGCAACTCGGGGTATGTCCTCGCCGGTCTGGTGATCGAGGCGGTCGTCGGCGGGCCTTATCGCGAACACGTCCAGGAGACCGTGCTCGACCGCGCGGGGATGACCGAGTCGGGTTTCTTCGACCGGCGCGATCCGCAGCCGAGGGTCGCCGAAGGCTGGGACGAGATCTTCGATGGCGAGCTGGTCACAGGCTGGAAGCAGAACATCTTCAGCTACCCGCCGATCGGTTCACCCGATGGGGGTGCGTACTGCACTGTCGGCGACCTCGTCCTGTTCCTGCGGGCGATCCGCGAAGAACGGCTCCTGTCTCCTGAGCGCACGAAGGAGTTCCTCACGCCGCAGGTGCTGCACAGCAAGGGCGTCTGGTACGGCTTCGGTCTCGAATTCGTCCTGGAGCAGGACGGTTCGGTGTGGAACTACTACAAGGACGGCGGCAACGCCGGTGTCTGCTCGCTCGCGCGGCACTATCCGGGCGAGGGACTGGACGTCGCGATGCTATCGAACCACACCTACGGGGGAGGCGCGGCGATCCAGGAGATCGATCGGGTGATCCGGGCTTCCTGAGGTGGTCCCAGTGTTATGAACGGTCCGTTCATAACAAAATTTGCAATGAACGGACCGTTCATAACACTCGCGTAGGGGCTAGATGCCGTCCAGACGTCGCGAAAGGTTCGAACGTCCCGAAGGGTTCTGCTTCACGGTCGGCACCAGGCCACCGACCTCGTTCTCGAGGGTGTCCGGCTCCGGCTGCTCGATCAGGGGGCTCTGCACCGGCGCGGCGGGCGGCCGCCGGGTGAGTGGGGTCGTCGCCTGCGGCAGAGGCCTGGTCGGCTGCATACCGGGACGGCGCGGGTACGGCTGCGGCTGTGTCGAGCCTTCGCCCCGCACCGGCGGCAGGTCCAGCCGGGTGGTCGGTTCGGGCCCCGCCAGCGGGTGATCGTTCTCCGCGATCAGCGAGGCCGGTAGCTGCGTGGTCGTGTCCGGGTCCGACGACCGGTCGATCTCGGCGACCACCGATCGGGGGATCTGCTGGGTGTTCGCGGAGTCCATCGGCGACGTCGCGTTGTCCGGTGTCACGACGAAGGCTCCACGCGCGCTGGCGCGTGCGAGCAAGGCGTCCGCCCGAGCACGGGGGTCCATCCCCTAGGCCTCCCGACTGACCTGGGGCCCTCTGGGTTCAGGGCCGACTGTGTGATGTCTAGGGTAGGCCCTAGGAGCGGCTGCCGTCAGCAGACCCGCAAACGTCTTCCGACAATTCTCGGCAGGCACCTGGCCGGCCTCAACGGACTCAGGCTTCCATGTCCGACAGGATCCGGGTGCTGGAGTCGGCCTTGTCCGTGCCGCCGATGCCGTAGAGCAACGCGATGTCGTTGCGGGCCCCCGCCTCGATCTCGTCGGCCGGAAGCTCGTCGACGCTGCGCCGGTCTCCGCCGTTGCAGAACTCGAGTTCCGTGTCCGGGTACGCCGCCCGGATCAGATCGAACGATTCGTTGATTCCCGGCCCCTGCTCGACGGCGATGTACACGTCGTCGACGATGCGCAGCGCGCGGACGATACGGGCCCGGATGTCCTCGGTCTGGATCACCCTGCCCTTTTTGAGCACTTGCTGGTGATCGTTGTTGACGATGACGATCAGGTAGCCGGACCGCGCTTGCGCGTCCTCGAACAGGTCGAGGTGGCCCTGGTGGAGCGGGTTGAAGTACCCGCTGACGATCGAGGCCTTCGCCGGTCGCTCGGTCATCGTCGGTGTCCTCCATCGGCTTACGGATCGGGTGGCTCGGACAACCCTAGCCGAGTGCCGGGTAGTTTCACCGTGTGCTGTTCCGACCCGCCTTCGAACTCGACCTGGACACGGTGCTGGGTCCGCTGAGTCGTGGGTCGCGGTCGCCCAACCTCGCCCGCACCGAGAGCGGGGTCACCTGGCTGGCCGCCAACACCGCGGACGGCGCCGGCACGCTCGCGCTGCTGCGGCGCGCGGACGGCGAGATCGAGGCGGAGGCCTGGGGGCCCGGCGCGGACAGGCTGCTCGACGGCGTCCCGGCAATGCTGGGCGCGCACGACGACGACTCCGAATTCGTGGCGCACCACGACGTCATCGCGTCGGCGCGGCGCCGGAATCCGGGACTGCGTCTCGGTTCGACCGGCCGGGTGTGGGACGCGCTGGTGCTCGCCGTGTTGGAACAGAAGGTGACCAGCGGTGAGGCGCTGCGGTCGTGGGGCGAACTGTGCCGCTGGTTCGGGGAAACCGCGCCGGGGCCGTCACCGGCACGGTTGCGGGTGCCGCCGACGCCCGTCGCCATCCGGTCCATTGTGGACTGGAAATGGCATCGCGCCGGGGTGGACCTGAAACGGCGGACGACGCTGATCGCCGCGGCCCGCGCCGCGCCTCGGCTGGAGAAAGCCGTCGAGCTGAAGGGCGTCGAGGGCCGGGCTTGGCTGCGGAAGGTGCCCGGCATCGGCGTGTGGACCGCCGCGGAGATCGCGCAGCGCGCCTGGGGTGACCCGGACGCGGTGAGCTTCGGCGACTACAACATCCCGTCGATGGTCGGGCACGCGCTCGTCGGCACGAAACTCGACGACGCCGGGATGTCCGAGGTGCTGGCGCCGTATTCGCCGCAGCGGCAGCGCGCGGTGCGCTACCTGTCGACGGCCGGGTTCCGCCGTCCGCGGTTCGGGCCGAAGATCGAACTGCGCGACTACCGCGCGATGTGACTCAGCTTCCCCAGCCCTGCGGCGGGTAGTTCTGCTGCTGGCTCGGGTACTGCGGCTGCTGCTGCGGGTACTGGTGGTAGGGGAGGGCGGGTGGCTGCTTGGTGTTCGACTTCACCAGGAAGAAGACGCCGACCCCGATCCCGGCCAAGATGAGGAAGCCGACCACGAGTATCAGAAGGAAGACCATGCCTTGAGGCTAACCGGACGCCCGTCGCCGCTGCTGCGGCGGCTTCGGCTTTGTCGTGCGTCTTGATCGAGAAGATCAGCCGAGGGCAGCGTCGACGATCGCCTTCGCCTCGTCGCGGTCGAGGCCCAGTTTCCTGGTCAGCGTGGCGTAGTCGGCAGCTGCTCGCCTCGCTCGTTCGCGGGTCTCGTCGCCGACGGCGCTGACGAAAGTGCCCGCGCGGCCTCGGGTCTCGATCAGTCCCGCTTCTTCGAGTTCGCGGTAGGCCTTCGCGACGGTGTTCGGGGCGATACCGAGATCCTCGGCCAGCTTCCGCACGGTCGGGAGTTTCGCCCCGACGGGCAGCGAGCCGTCGTTGATCCGCGCCGCGTAGGCGGTGCGCACCTGTTCGAAGGGTGGGACCGAGGAGTTCGGGTCGACCCTGACCATGCGGTTTCTCCCTGCTGGAAATGCCGTGGCTACTGGCGGGGCGGGACGACCTGGGTGGCGTCACCCGCGCTACCGGGCACGACCTGTGTCCGGTCGCCGCCACCCGCGGGCGAGACGACCTGGGTACGGTCGGCTCCGGTGTTCGCCTGCTGCTGCGGGGAGACGACCTGCGTGCGGTCCGCGCTGCCGTCGACCGGCGGACCGGCCTGCGGAGGAGGCGGCGGAAAACCGGGCTGCTGCATCGGAGGCTGGGACATCGGAGGCTGCGACATGGCGAACGGGTTGTGTCCCGGGGCGCCGGGCGGCGGCGCGAAACCCGCGGGCGGTGGCGCGAAGCCCGTGGGCGGTGGCGCGAAGCCCGCGGGCGGCGGCGCGAAACCCGCCGGAGCCGGGGCCGGAGGCGGCGGGAAGCCGGGCGCCTGGCCATAACCGGGGTGAGGCGGCGGGAAACCGGGCTGCTGCTGCCAGTTGCCCTGCGGGGCGGGCGGGAAGCCCGGAGCCGGGCCGCCACCGCCGAAGTTCGGGTTCTGCGGGAAGGTCATCGGCGGCTTCTTCGCCTGGTTGACCTTCACGATGATCACCACGATCACGATGATGACGATGATGATCGCCAGGATCAGCAGAAACCAGCCGAAGCCGTCACCGTCACCGCTGCTGTGGACCCGGACCCGGTCCAGGTATGGCGTCAGCGTCGTCAGCATCATTCCCCCTTGAACGTCAGCCGACACCCTAACGGCCGAGTGACGCCGGGATGGCCGCTTCCACCAGTTCGGCGAGATCTTCCGACCCCTGAGGGAGAGAATTCACCGGCCACCAGCGAAGATCGTCCGATTCGTCGCTTTGTACGGGCTGGGCGCCCCGGGGTGCGCGCACGACGAAACGCACGTCGAAATGCCTTGTCGGCACACCGAGCGAGCAGGTGATGGGGTGGACGTCGAGATGCACCGGAACCGGGTCGATCACCAGCTCCTCGATGCCCGATTCCTCCCGCGCCTCACGCAAAGCCGCGTCGGCGAGCGTCGCGTCACCCGGTTCGCAATGCCCGCCGAGCTGCAACCAGCGTCCGACTCGCGGATGCAGGGTGAGGAGGACGTTTTCCGCGTCGGCGTCCAGAAGTACGGCCGACGCGGTGATGTGCCCGGCCGCGCATTCGCGGCGGCAGACGTCGTCGCGGGCGGCGAGGAAGCCGAGATAGGCCTGGCGCAAGGATTCCTGAGCGGCGTCCACTGGTCGCCAACCGGACAAAGTGGACACAACGTCAGCGTGGAGGGTCACAGTTCGAGAAGTCCTTCTCCGGGTTCGCTCACGCCGCGAGCGGGCGGCAGGGTGGCGGGGTGTCCGATCGCGACCGCGCCGAGCGGCTCCCAGCGCGCGTCCAGGCCGAGCACCTCACGCACGATGTCCGCGGCGAAGATGGTCGACCCGATCCAGCACGAGCCGAGGTTTTCGGCGGCGAGCGCGACCAGCAGACCCTGCACCGCCGCGCCACCGGCGACGGTGAACATCGTGTGCTCGCAGGCATTCCGACGATCGTCGCGGTAGGTGTGCGCGCCCTCGGCGACGAGGAACGGCACCACGACCTCGGGAGCGTCGTACAGGATGTTGCCGCGGCTGAGGCGTTTCGCGACCTGCTCGGCGGTGAAGTCGTCGGCTTCGAGATCGGCCTGCCATGACGCCTTCATCGAGTCGAGTAGCTTGCGGCGCAAGCCTTCCTCTCGCAGCCACACGAACCGCACCGGCTTCGTGTGGTGCGGCGCGGGCGCGGTCAGCGCCGTCGAGACGGCCCGGCGCAGCACCTCGGGATCGACCGGCTCGTCGGTGAACGACCGGATCGAACGCCGCGCGAGCACCGCTTCCCGCCGTCCCTGCGCGATGGCTTCGTTGGTACCGAGCCGGAACAGGTCTTCTTCGATCGGCCGGATCAGCTTGCGGGCGGTGGAACCGTCGTCGGTCAGCCGAAGCCCGCGCACGACGGCGACGGGTGTCCCGCCGAGTTTGCCCTTGACCAGATCCGCCGCGGCGGCGAGTTCGTCGGCGATCGCCACCTCGGTGACCGCGAGTTCGTTGCCCTGGCTGTCGACCTCGCCCGCGTACGCGTGCAGCACCCGCAGCCCGGACGAGCCGATCGCGGCGTCGGTCTGCCCGACGCGCCACGCGCGGCCCATGGTGTCGGTGACCACGACCGCGACCTCGACGCCCATCCGCTCGCGCAGCCCGTTGCGCAGCGCGAGCGCGGAGGCGTCCGGATCCGTCGGCAGCAGCGCGACCTCACCGGAGGCCACGTTCGACGCGTCCACGCCGGACGCCGCCTGCACGATGCCGAGTTTGTTCTCGGTGATCACCGTCCGGTTGATCCGTGCGATCACGCGGACGGACTCGTCCTCGACGAGTTTGCGCCGGGCGGCGTCACGCTCTTCGGGATCGGCCGGAACTCGGATCAGCATGCCTTCGGCCTTGGAGACGATCTTGCTCGTCACGACCAGGACGTCGCCCGAACGCAGCCAGGGGACCGCCTTGACGATCGCGCCGGTCAGGTCGTCACCGGGGCGGAACTCCGGCAGTCCTTCGACCGGCAGGATCTCGATCTTCGAAGAGGCGTGGTCACTCAACAGAAACTCCGGCCAGCTCGAAGGCCGCGAGCGCCATCGCCGCGGTCTTGTCCACATCGGACATCAGCAGGGGAACGTCGCGGACGGCGACGCCCGGCACGTCGACGGTCTCACCCTCGGCGACCAGCCAGCCGTCGAGCACACCTTCCGTGGATTCCTTGCGGGAACCGTAATGCCGCCCGACGGCCCCGGCCGAGGTCTCCACGCCGATCGCGCTCAGGCACGCGTCGGCCATGCCGCGCAACGCCTTCCCGCCGATGATCGGCGAGATCCCGATGACCTTGGCACGCGTCTTCCGCAGCGCGTCACGGATCCCCGGGACGCCGAGGGTCGTGCCCACCGACACCACCGGGTTGGAGGGCGCGAACAGCACGATGTCGGCGGCCGCGATCGCTTCGAGCACGCCCGGCGCCGGCTTGGCCTCGTCCGCGCCGACGGCGATGATCGAATGCGCCTTCGGCTCGGCGCGATACCGCACCCACCACTCCTGGAAGTGGATCGCCTTGCGCTGGTCCGGATCTTCGGGATCGTCGATCACGACATGCGTTTCGACCCGGTCGTCCGACATCGGCAGCAGGCGCACGCCCGGCTGCCAGCGGTCGCACAGCGCCTCGGTGACCTGCGAGAGCGGATAGCCCGCGCGCAGCATCCGCGAACGGATCAGATGCGTCGCGATGTCCTTGTCGCCCAGGCCGAACCAGGTCGGCTCGGCGCCGTACTCGGCGAGTTCCTCCTTGACCGTCCAAGTCTCGCCCGAGTGCCCCCAGCCGCGTTCGGAGTCGATCCCCCCGCCGAGGGTGTACATGCAGGTGTCCAGGTCCGGGCAGATGCGCAGACCATGCATCCACACGTCGTCCCCGGTGTTCACCAGCGCGGTCACCTCGTGTGGTGAATCCGGCGCGGAACCGACCGCGGGCAGACCCAGTGCTTGCTTGAGCCCCAGCAGGAAGCGGGCCCCGCCCACTCCACCGACCAAAATGACGACCTTCACGACAGGCGATCCTCGCACGCGTCCGGACCGGGGGCCCAGTAGCGGTACCTGTGGTGCTCCGTACAGCCCAGGTTCTCGTACAGCTTCAGCGCGCCGGAGTTCGCCACCGCGACCTGAAGCAGCATGCCCGTCGCGCCCTGAGCGGCGCCCCAGGCACCCACCGCGTTCATCAGGTCACGCGCCAGCCCCCGCCGCCGGAACTCCGGCCGGACCGCCAAACGGGCGACGTGCAGCCACTCGCCGACGATCGCGCCGCGCACCGCCCCGGCCGTGACGCCGTCCAGCTCGACCACCCCGAAACCGACCTTGCCGGTGCCGAGGACATGCCGCGGCGCC
Organism: Amycolatopsis sp. cmx-11-12; assembly: GCF_046269425.1. Classification (NCBI taxonomy): domain Bacteria; kingdom Bacillati; phylum Actinomycetota; class Actinomycetes; order Pseudonocardiales; family Pseudonocardiaceae; genus Amycolatopsis; species Amycolatopsis sp. cmx-11-12. The sequence continues at coordinate 104,974 of NZ_JADNQM010000012.1, forward strand.
TCCGCGGGCTCCGCTCCGCCCGCCGTCATCTCCCACCATCCGGGCGTCGGCTCGTCGAGGATCACCGCTCCCGCCGAGGTCCCGCGCGAGAGCGGCCCGGTCATCAGGCGCACCTCGTGCGCGGGACGGTGTTCCACATAGTGGACCCAGCCGCAGGCTTCGATGGCGTCCTCGATGGACGTGTTCTGGATCACCTGGACGACCGGCGGGATGGCATGATCGTGGGCGAAGTCACAGACCTGTTTCAAGGCGTCTGGCAGCGGTTTTCCCGGGTCACCGATCGCCAGGGCACTGTTCGCCCTGGCGGTGAACCCGTCCGCCCAGCGCAGCCTCCAGTCGCCGATCCGGCTCTCGAGCAGGGGCGTCCAGGCCTGGCTGCAGGTGAGCTCGAGCATTTCCGCACTGTTCACGGTTAGATTGTGCCAAGGAAGGCAGTGGGAGGAACCCGATGAGCATCGCGCGCAAGGACGACCGGCACAACGAGGACCTGGTCCGCGAGATCTCCGACGGCTTCAACCGGGCCCTGGGCTCGGAGAAGGCCGTCGAGGAGGCGGACGTCGAAAAGGCGAAACCCGCCGCGCCGAAGTTCGTCATCACGGGGGACAGCAGGGCCACTCCGCCGCCTCGCCGGAAGGATCGCTGACGGCCCATACCCGGGGTACGGATAAGGGTGGCCTAAGCGGGCCGGTCGCGCCTGTGGGCGCGTAATGTCCGTTGCAGACTGGTGAAGCAGAGATAAAGCAGGAGTGCGCAGTGACCTACGTGATCGCCGAGCCCTGCGTCGACTTGCTCGACAAGGCGTGTATCGACGAGTGCCCCGTGGATTGCATCTACGAGGGTGACCGCATGCTGTACATCCACCCGGACGAATGCGTCGACTGCGGTGCCTGCGAGCCGGTCTGCCCCGTCGAGGCGATCTACTACGAGGACGACGTCCCCGACGAGTGGAACGACTACACCAAGGCCAACGTCGACTTCTTCGACGAACTCGGCTCGCCCGGTGGCGCCTCGAAGGTCGGCAAGACCAGCCACGACCCCGCCTTCATCAAGGCTCTTCCCCCGCAGGGCGAATGAGCCGGGTCGCTCTTCCTGATTTTCCCTGGGACTCCCTCGTCGAAGCCAAGGCGAAGGCCCAGGCGTATCCCGGTGGCATCGTCGACCTGTCGATCGGCACGCCGGTGGATCCGGTCCCCGAGAGCATCCGCGCGGCGCTCGCGTCCGTGTCGGAGATCCCGGGGTACCCGACCACGCACGGGACGCCGGAGCTGAGGGCGGCCGCGATCGACGCGCTCGCGCGGCGTCACGGTGTCGAGGGAGTCCCTGAAGCGGCCGTGCTGCCGACGATCGGTTCGAAGGAACTGGTCGCCTCGCTGCCTCGTCAGCTGGGCTTCGGCCCTGGTGACCTCATCGTCATCCCCGAAGTGGCGTACCCGACCTACGAGGTCGGCGTGCTGCTGACGGGTGCTTCGCTGCTACGCGCGGACAGCACTTTCGCGGTCGGTCCGCAGCGGCCGTCGATGCTGTGGCTGAACTCGCCGTCCAACCCGACCGGGCGCGTGCTCGGTGTCGAGCACCTGCGCAAAGTCGTCGAATGGGCGCGGGAACGCGACGTCGTCGTGGTCTCCGACGAGTGTTATCTGGCGCTGGGCTGGGAAAGCGAGCCCGTGTCGATCCTGCACCCGTCCGTGCACGGCGGCTCGCTCGACGGTCTGCTGGCCGTCCACTCGCTGTCGAAGTCCGCGAACCTCGCGAGCTACCGGGCCGGGTTCGTCACCGGCGATCCGAAGCTCGTCGCCGGGCTGCTGGAGATCCGCAAGCACTCCGGGCTGATCATGCCGCGGCCGGTGCAGGAGGCCATGGTCGCCGCGCTGAAGGACGACGAAGCGCTTGCCGTGCAACGGGAGCGTTACGCGCGCCGTCGTCTGGTGCTGCGGAAGGCGTTGCTGGACAGCGGTTTTGAGATCTCGCACTCCGAGGCGGGGTTGTATCTGTGGTCCACGCGCGGGGAATCCGCGCTCGACACGGTCGACTGGCTGGCCGAGCGGGGCATCCTCGCCGCGCCGGGGACGTTCTATGGGCCGACGGGCGACAGGCACGTGCGGATCGCCCTTACGGCCACGGATGAGCGGATCGAGACCGCTGCGGAGCGACTCGCTTAGCTTGTGTTATGAACGGGACTTTCATTGCAAATTTTGCAATGAAAGTCCCGTTCATAACACGCGTGGAAGCGGTGACAGGGACTTTCAGCCCACGTCGCGACCCGTGAAGCCCCGGTAGACGAACCGCGTGAGCGCCTCGACGGCTTCCTCCTCGGAGGCGGATGCCGGGTCGAGCAGCCACGTGTGCGCGAAAGCGTTGACGAGTTCGACCATCATCGCGAGCGAAAGCCGTTCCGACGCGGGCAGTTTCATCCCCGCCGCGGTGATGTACCCGAGGTGGTCGAGGATGTCCGCCGCCTGATCGGCGCCGAACCGCGCGAAAGTGCGCGCGAAGTCGTCGTTGACCATCGCGGCCTGACGCAGCGCCAGCATCGTCGCGGCGTTGTCCCGATGGAAGTTCCAGTACTCGCGGACGTGCCAGCGCACCGCGTCCGGGTCGGTGAAGTCGGCTTTGTGTTCCGGCGAGGCCGCGTTGACGTCGCTCGCCGCCGCGAGGTCCGCGAGGAGCGCTTCGAGCAGCTCTTCCTTGCTCGCGAAGTGGTTGTAGAACGATCCCGCCGCGCGTCCGGCCTCCGCCGTGATGTCGGTGATCTTGGTGTTCAGATACCCCTTCGCCGCGAAGACGCGCTTCGCCGCGTCCTTGAGCGCGGCCTCGGTCTCCGCCGCCTTCTCCTTGCGACTCGTCGCCGTCATCGGCACCTCCTTGACACGGAAGGCTAGCAACGGTCATGCTGAATCCAGATTCACTGAATCATAATTCACTGGAGGAGAGATGACCGAAGTCTTGATCGCGGGAGCCGGGCCGACCGGGCTCACGCTGGCCATCGATCTCGCGCGCCGCGGTGTCGGCGTGCGGATCGTGGAGAAGGCCGAGACGTTCTTCGAGGGCTCGCGCGGCGACGGCATCCAGCCGCGCACGCTGGAGGTCTTCGAAGACCTCGGCGTACTGGACGCGGTGCTGGCGGCGGGTCAGGCGCCGGTGCCCCTGCGGATCCACCTTGGCGGCGAGGTCGTCGGCGAGCGGATGATGGCCGAACTCGTCGAGCCGACGCCGGCCGTGCCGTATCCGAACGGCTGGTTCCTCGGCCAGTCCCGGACCGAGGGGATCCTGCGCGATCGGCTCGCCGAGTTCGGTGTCCACGTCGAGCTCGGCACTCCGCTGATCGGCTTCGAACAGGACGCCGACGGGGTGACCGCCGAACTGCCCGGCGAGCGGGTCCGGGTCGACTACCTCGTCGGCGCGGACGGCGGGAAGAGTTTCGTGCGCAAGGCGCTCGGCATCGCCTTCGAGGGCACCACCGACGAAGCGATCCGCATGCTGCTGGGCGACGTCCAGGCCGACGGGCTCGATCGCGCGTACGGGCACTGGTTCGCGAAACCCGAGGATCCGATGTCGGGGATCGTGCTCACACCGCTGCCCGGCGTCCCGCACTTCCAGTTCGGCGCGCAGCTGGGGGAGGGCGAGGTCGAGGCGTCGCTGGACACGTTGCAGGCCCGGCTCGACGAGCTGTCCGGCGGCGGCGTCCGGCTGCACGATCTGGCGTGGTCCACGGTGTGGCGGCCGAACATCCGGCTCGCCGAGCGGTTCCGGGACGGCCGTGTGTTCCTCGCCGGCGACGCCGCGCACGCCCATCCGCCCACTGGCGGGCAGGGGCTCAACACCGGCGTGCAGGACGCGTACAACCTGGGCTGGAAGCTCGCCGACGGGGCACGCGAGCTGCTCGACAGCTACGAGCCGGAGCGGCGAGGGGTCGCCGCGCGGGTGCTGAAGATCAGCACCGAGCTGCTCGAGAAGTACACCGAGGGGGCGGACGACGCCCTTGAGCGCGGCGAGAACACCCGCCAGCTCGACATCGGGTACCGCGGTGGCCCGCTCGCGCCCGAGTCCTCCGGCCGGATCCGGCCTGGCGACCGCGCGCCGGACGCGCCGCTGGTGGACGCGAACGGCAAACCCGTCCGGCTGTTCGAGCTGCTGCGCGGTCCGCAGGCGACGGTGCTGGTCTTCGGCGACGGTCCCGCCCCCGAAGACGCGCGCCGGATCCTGCCCGCGGGCAGCGCACTGTCCGATGGGGACTTCGAGGACGTCGGCGGGCACGCCTTCGCCGCGTACGAGGCCGAGAACGGACGGCGAGTGTCGATCCGCCCGGACGGCTACATTCGCGGGCTCACTGCCTGAGCGGCCGCGTCGACCTCGGCCCAGACGTCGCGCCATACGGCACGGACCTCGGCGCGGCGCAGCAGTTCCTTCTCCGCGACCCGGCCCGCGATGAACGCGAGCTCGACATCGCTAGAGTTTAAGGCTTCGCGCATGCGATCAGCGGCGATACACGCGTCCTGGTGGTCGCCGAGAACGGTCTGAAGGTCCTTCGTCGCCTTGATCAGCCGCTGGATCCTCGCCGCCTGCTTCTTCTTCGCGGCTGGCTTGGCCATCTCGGCGGCGTAGCGCAGCTTCTTGCCGTAGATGCGAAGCGCGTGAAGGTCGTCATCCGGGGGATTGGAGGGAAGCGCCTTCACGGCCTTCGCGAGCTTTCGATGCGGCTTCGCGAGCCCGGCGACGAGATCGGCCGAGGTGAGCGGGGCCTCGGAGGTGGGCTCTTCGGCCGCGGGCTGCCGGGCGAGACGGCCGATGCCCTGCAACATCGAGGCGTACCGGGGGCTGGCGAGCGCGCGGGTGAGCCGCCGCTTCGCGACCCCGCGTTCGGTGACGAACATCGAGACCAGACGGCGTGCGGCGGGCTGGTCGCGCACCTCGAACTCGGCGACGACCTCGCGGAGATGCCCGATCAGGACGTCGAAGTCGCGGACGTCGCCGAGCGACTGGCCGAGCCATCCGAGTTCGGCGCGCACCGGTTCGGCGTCCGGGCCGACGAGGCGGCCCGACAGCTTGAGGACACTGCGCATCCGGCGCAAGGCTACCCGCATCTGGTGCAGGTCCTCGGGGTCGGCGCCGGATTTGGTGCCAGGTTCGTGCGCGAGGAGCGCGCGGATCTCGACGTCGAGTTTGACCCGGACGTGGGTGGCCGCCGGATCGTCCGGCCCGGCTTTCGCGGGACGGTCGCCGAGTCCGAGCGCGGCCGGAGTGGTCGAAGGGGCGTTCTTACGCGGCAGGGTCTCGGCTGTCACAAGATGAATTCTAGGTGAACCGGCAAGGTGGTCCAGGCCGTGAGAGAAGCAAGGGACCTTTGCTATCGCTCTCCGGGGGAGAGTGACAGCAAAGGTCCCTTGCTCTCTTTTCATGCTGCCGAGGATGTCGCGAAAGCCACTTTCGAGACATCAGACGTCGCGAAAGTGGCTTTCGCGACACCCGGGAGACCCAAGCGGTAGCTCCGGCAGGTCAGTTGGCGTGCAGGGCCGCGTTCAGCTCGATCCCGACGCCGGTGCGCGCGACGACCTCGACGGCGCCGGTCCCGGAATTCCGCCGGAAAACCGCACCCGAGATGCCGGACAGCTCCATCGCCTTCACGACCTTGCCCTCGAAGCTCACCTTCGTGCCCGCCGTGACGTACAGGCCGGCTTCGACGACGGAGTCGTCGCCGAGCGAGATGCCGACGCCGCCGTTGGCGCCGATCAGGCAGCGCTCGCCGATCGAAATGGTCTCCTTGCCGCCACCGGACAGCGTGCCCATGATCGACGCGCCGCCGCCGACGTCGGAGCCGTCGCCGACCACGACGCCCGCCGAGATCCGGCCTTCGACCATGGAGGCGCCGAGCGTGCCGGCGTTGAAGTTGATGAAGCCCTCGTGCATGACCGTGGTGCCGTTGGCCAGGTGTGCGCCGAGGCGGGCGCGGTCGGCGTCGGCGATGCGGACGCCGGTGGGCACGACGTAGTCGACCATCCGCGGGAACTTGTCCACGCCGTAGACGGTGACTTCGCCGCGTGCCCGCAGCCGCAGCCTGGTCGCCTCGAAGCCCTCGACGGGGCACGGCCCGTGGCTGGTCCACACGACGTTCGCCAACAGGCCGAAGATGCCGTCCAGGCTCGCGCCGTGCGGCCGGATCATGCGGTGCGACAACAGGTGAAGGCGCAGGTAGACGTCGTGCGTGTCGCCGGGGGCGTCGGCGAGCCTGGCGATGGTCGTGCGGACCGCGACGACCTCGACACCGCGGTCGGTGTCCGGCCCGAGCTGGGCGGCGGCCGCCTCGCCGAGGGCCTCGGTGACCTCTTCGGCGGTCAGCCGCACCGTGCCGGGCTCGCCCTCGGCGCTCTCGGTCAGCTTGGGCAGCGGGAACCAGGTGTCCAGCACCGTGCCGTCGGTCGTGACGGTGGCCAGTCCGACGCCGGTGGCGCCGGTCGTTTCGGGATCAGGGGTCTGCTCGCTCACGCCCTGAACGGTAACCCAGTGACCGGGGTCAGCCGCCGACGAGGCTCTTCACCGAGGTCAGTGCCGCCGACATGTCGGTGAGGGCCTGTCCGCACGGGCCGCCGGGGGCCGCCTGGTCCTGGCAGTTCGCGGTGCGGAACGCCGAGATCGGGCGATCGAGGGTGTCGGCGTGCGACGACAGGTCCGGGCGGCGCTTGCGGATGCTGCCCGCCGCGCTGGAGAGTTCGGTGACGTACTTCTGGCAGCCCTTGGGCGACTCGGTCCCGGGTGTCAGGTAGCACTGGTCGGTGGTCAGCGCCTTGAGCTTGATCGGCAGCACGTCCGGCCCCACGCTCTGGGTGGGCCTCACCGTCACCGGGACCTCACCCGATCCGCAGCCGCCGAGCACGAGGAGAAGGCCGGCCAAGATCACTCGCATGCGCACTCCTTCACGGTAGCCCCGCTGCCTCGCCGGTACGGTGCGGGCATGCCTTCGCTCGATCTGCACGCGGACCCCGTCGACCTCACCGCCGCGCTGGTGGACATCTTCAGCGTCTCGGAAGAGGAGAAGGCCATCGCGGACACCGTGCAGGCCGCGCTGGAGACGCAGGCTCCGCACCTCGAGGTGATCCGCAACGGCGACGCCGTCCTCGCCCGCACGAACCTCGGCCGCCCTTCTCGGGTGATGCTGGCCGGGCATCTCGACACCGTTCCGGTCAACGAGAACCTGCCGGTGCGTCGTGAGGGGGCCGGTGACGACGAGATCCTGCACGGCCTGGGCACCGTCGACATGAAGAGCGGCGACGCCGTCTTCCTGCACCTCGCTGCCACCGTGCGCGAGCCGAGGCACGACCTGACCTTCGTCTTCTACGACTGCGAAGAGATCGAAGCGACGAAGAACGGCCTCGGCCGCATCGAGCGTGAGCTGCCCGAGTGGCTGCGGGCCGACCTCGCGATCCTCGGCGAGCCGTCGAACGGCGGTATCGAGGGCGGTTGCCAGGGCACGATGCGGATCGAGATCCGCGTCGAAGGCGTCCGGGCGCACACCGCGCGCGGATGGATGGGCGTCAACGCGATCCACGGCCTCGCCGAACCGCTGCGCAGGCTGGCCGAGTACACCCCGCGGGTGGTCGACATCGACGGCCTGACCTATCGCGAAGGCTTGCAGGCCACCAAGATCGGCGGCGGTGTCGCGGGCAATGTCGTGCCGGACGAGGCCGTGCTCACGATCAACCACCGGTTCGCCCCCGACCGCGGTGCCGAGGAGGCGGAGGCGCACCTTCGCGAGGTCTTCGAGGGCTACGACGTCAAGATTGTCGACTTGTCGCCAGGTGCGCTGCCTGGTCTGAGCGCCCCCGCGGCGGCTGAATTGGTCGCGGCGGCAGGCGGCAAGGCGGTCGCGAAGCTGGGCTGGACCGACGTCGCGCGCTTCGCGGCTCTCGGGATTCCGGCGGTGAACTTCGGGCCCGGCGACCCGACGCTGGCGCACACGCGGCAGGAGAACGTGCGGGCCGGTGAGATCCGGCAGGTCGCCGCGGTGCTGCGCGAGTTCCTCAGCTAGCCAGGGCGAGCAGTTCGTCGATCGCCCCTTCCGGGCCGCCATAGGTGAGGTACCCGATGGCGAACATCGGCGCGATGACCCGGCTCCAGGCGTACAACCTGTCCCCGTCGAGCCCGCACGCGTTCGCCACCAGGCGGCAGCGGGCCTCGACACCCTCGTGCCCGGCGCCGGACACCACGTAGTCGACCGCGTCATAACACGGATCGCCAAGGCACGCCTTCGGATCGATCGCGATCAGACCGCGCGACGGACCGCCGTCCAGGACGTTGCCGAGGTGCAGATCGCCGTGGAGCAACACGATCCGGTCCTGCGTGTCCAGCAGCGCCTCGCAGCGCTTTATCGCCCGCCGCCAGGTTTCCTGGCCGATCCGGGCGGCGATGGCCGGTTCGGTCAGCCTCCGGCCGATCCGGTCGAAGGCTTCCTCGCATCGGCCGCGCAGGCTCGACGGCCAGTGCGCGGGCGTGTCCACGGAGTGCAGCGCGGTGAGCAACTCTCCCCATCGCCGTGGCAAGGACGGCGACGGCAGGTCCTCGGCCTCGGTGCCCGGCAGGATCTCCTCCAGCACCATCGCTCCGGCGTCCGCGTCGGCGGCCAGCACGGCGGGCACCCGGCCCGACGAGGCGAACACCCGCAGCATCTCGATCTGCTTGGCCAGCAGTGCCCCGTCCGGACTGAGCTTGAGCACCGCCGGGGTCCCGTCGGACCAGCGGCAACGCAGGACGACGGACGAGGCGCCGCTCTCGAACAACTCGCCCAGCACGAAACCCCACCGGGAGGCCAGCCGCGCGGCGAGGGCCGGGACGCCGGTGAGCCATTCCTCGGCGTCAGGGCCGAATCGGCCCACCAGCCGGGCGCGGATGTCTTCCATGTCCACTTCGGTCACGTTGGAATGTCCTCTTCGGCACCTAATAGGAGTAGTCCACGCCGCAACAGGTCCGCGGCTTCTTCTGAGCGTCCCTGGTCGCGAAGCAGCTCTCCCGCCTTGTCCACTGAAGCGGCCAGGACGCCCCGAGCCTCGCGGAGGGCGGCGACGTCGATGGCGTGCGCGAAGCCCGCTTCGGCCGCTTCGAGGTCTCCGCGCGCCAGAGCGAGTAAGCCCTGCTGAAAAGTAAGGGACGCGGAGTGTGGCGAGTCCTCCAGGATGGCTTCGGCCGCTTCGGCGAGAAGCACGGCGGCGTCGTCGAGTCGGCCGAGTTCGCGGCAGAGATCGGCGAGTTCCAAGGTGACGGCGTGATCGGATACGGCCGCACGTGACGCGCGAAGGTCCGCGAGAGCGCCCTCGGGATCGTCGGCTCGCCGGACCAGCGCCCGCGCGAACAGGCACCGGGCCAGCACCGGCCGCAGCGCCCGTTCGTGGAGCAGGTCGTGCAGCGCCGACACGGTGGCGACGGCGTCGGCCACCCGTCCTTCGCCGAGATACGCCTCGGCCAGCCGCCGCTGATTCTCGGTGAGCTCGGCCAGGAGCTCCTCGCCGCCGCGGACCAGCCGAAGAGCCTCGCCCGCGTGGTGCGCGGCCTGGATGGTCTCGCCGAGGCGGAGCCGTCCTTCGGCGAGGTACGCGTGCAGCGTCAGCAGGAGCACCGGATGCGGATGACGGTCGAGGCTCGCGTCGAGCGCGGTCCGGAGCAGGTGCATCGCGTGGTGCGGCTCGCCGCGGTCGATCAGGACGTTCGCCCGCAGCGCCACGGCCAATTCCCGGTACGGCGGGATGTCGTCGCCGAGCGCGGTTTCGGCGGCGACCACCAGCCGCGGCCGGGCTTCGCCTTCGGCGTACCGCGCGAGCCACAGCCAGGCGAGCCCGGCCTGGCGGCTCCTGCCGATCCCCTGCGCGCGCCGCGCCAGTCGCCGCATCTTCGGAGCCGAGTCGTTCCCCGCGAGGAAGTCCGCCGCGGCCGCCGCGATGTCCAGGTCGAGCCGGACGTCGTCGCGCGGCGAGGTCACGCCGAGCAGTTCGCCGGTGTCCACCCCGAGCCGTGCGGCGAAGTGGCGCAACGCGTCACCGGACGGGGTCCGGGCGCCCGTCTCGACGGACGAAACGTACGCGGCGGTGTAGTGCGGTTCGGCGAGTTCGCGCTGGGTGAGGCCGCGTTCGGCGCGCAACCGCCGCAGCCGTCCGCCGACCTCCTCGCCCATGCCCGAGAACGATACGGCCGAGCGCGCCGAAAGGGTGCGTGCGCGGCCCACCGACCGACCGCAAGTAGTCCTCTAGTTGCGGTAGTTGCGTGTGCAAGGACCGCAACTAGAGGACTACTTGCGCCGGGGTGCCGCACGAGATGGTCAGCGGCCCTGGAGCGACCTCACGTTGTTCCCGAAGGTCCAGTTCCGTGAACCGTCCCAGTTGATCGACCAGGTCATCAGGCCCTTGAGCGCCGGAATGCTCCGGTACGCCTGGGAAACCAGGCTCGGCGACATGTAGCCGCCACCGGCTCCGGCCTGCGCGGGCAGACCCGGTGCCTGCTTGTCGTAGGGAACCCGGATCGTCTGGCCCTGGATCACCAGGCCCTTGTCGAGGCAGTTGGTCTGCGCGACGAAGCCCTGCACAGTCCCGGCCTGGTACGAATCGCCGGAGCAGCCGTACATGCTTCCGTTGTAGTACTGCATGTTCAGCCACCACAGCTTGCCGTTGTCCGCGTACTTCTTGATGATCGGCAGGTACGCGCCCCAGATCGAGCCGTAGACGACGCTGCCGCCGGTGACGTACGCGGTCTCGGGCGCCATGGTGAGCCCGAAGTTCGGCGGCATCGCGGCGAGTACGCCGTCGATGATGCGGATGAGGTTCTTCTGCGACGCGGAAAGCGTGTTGATGTTCCCGTTGCCGACGAGGCCGGTCTCGATGTCGATGTCGATCCCGTCGAAGTTGTACTTCTTCAGGATCGGCACGATGGTCGCGACGAACTTGTCCGCCACGGTGGCCGAGTTCAGGTCGATGCCCGCGGTGGCGCCGCCGATCGACATCAGGATCGTCGCGCCCGCGTCCTTCGCGGCGCACATTTCGGACGGTGTGGCGACCTTCACAGTCGCGTCCATCCCATCCTCCCATTTTGCCGTTCCGTCGGACAGGATGACCGGAAAGGCCGCGTTGATCACGTTGTACCCATTGGCCTTGATCCGCGCGTCGGTGATCGGGATCCAGCCCATCGGCGGATGGACGCCGTTCGAAGCGCCGTCCCAGTTCTCCCAGTAGCCTTGCAGGATCTTGCCCGCTGGCTTCGATTTGACCGCGCAGACCTCGGCGTCCACCGACGCCTGCGCCGGGGTCAGGACGACCAGTGTGGTGACGGCGAGTACCGCCGCGCCGGTGATTGCGAGCAGCCGTGAGACGCGACCGAACATACCCAGCTCCCATCTCGAAAGCGGTTGTGAACGAACAGGAAGCGGCCGTTCGGCTCAACATAGGTCGCCACGCATGAGTGGCGCTACCGACGATCGGGTGGTCTAGACCAGATATCGAAAGGTTGTCCGAAATTCTCCCGGGCAGCACGAGGGCCATCTCACGAGGCCGGGTGCCCCCGTGAGATGGCCCTGTCGATTCAGCTGGTCAGACCGTGATGGTCCAGCTGTCGAGCGTGCCGGTGTCCTGCGCGTAGGCGTCGTAGAGCACGAGCGTCCAAGTGCCGGAAGCAACTTCGTTGGTCACCGGGACCGAGTAGTTCCGGGTACCGAGGTCGGTGCACGGCAGGGAACCGGTCGCCTTGACCGAGTACGTGCTGCCGTCCGGCGCCTTCAGACTGATCCGCAGGTCCTCGGAACAGGTGTGCGTTCCGGTGACCGTCACCTTCACCGGCGAGGTCGCCGAACCCGTTGCGCTGGAAGTGATCGGGCTGTTCACCGTGGCGTAGTCGTTGAGCGCGAAGTCGGTGCCGTTGGTGAACGTGCGGACGCTGACATCGCCGACGGTGAGCGTGTACTGCGCCGTGCGGTCCACTGCGGTTCCGTCACCGAGCACCGTGATCGTGCTGGTGCCGTTGGGAGTACTCGCCGACGTCGCGATGGTGAGCGTCGAGGAGGCGCCGGACTGCACCGAAGCCGGGTTGAACGTCGCGGTCGCCCCGGCGGGGAGGCCGCTGGCGCTCAGCGAAACCGCTTGTGCCGCACCGGAAGTCGTCGCGGTGTTGACCGTGACCGTGGTCGACTGTCCCGCTTGGACGGTGCCGGACGACGGGGAGAGGGCCAGCGAGAAGTCGGGGCCCGTCGACGCGCCGACGGCGAGCTTCCAGACCGCGTAGCCGATCGCGTCGCTGTTCTTCTCCAGCGGGGTGTCCGGGATGTTGGACAGCGTGTCGCAGGCGCGGTGGTAGCAGCTGTCGAACGCCCGCCCGGCGGTGCCGCCCCATTTCTGTTGCTGAGCGGCGCTCTTGGTGTAGCCCGCACCGGTCGCGAGGCCACCGACCGGGATGCCCGCGCTCTTGAACGAGGCGTGGTCCGAGCGGCCGTCGCCCTCGGTGTCGCCTTCGGTCCGGATGCCGATCGAAGTGAAGTACTCGTCGAACACCGCCTTGACCGAAGCGACGTCGTCGTAGACGAAGTAGCCCCAGTTGTCGGAGCCGATCATGTCGAAGTTCAAGTAGTTCTTGATCTTCGTACGCTCGGCGGCCGGCAGGTTGGCGACGTAGTGCTTGGACCCGCGCAGGCCGGACTCCTCGTCGGCCCACCAGCCGAAGCGGACCCGCTTGGCCATCGTCGGGTTCTCACGGGCCAGAGTCAGCGCGACTTCGAGGATCGACGCCGAACCTGAACCGTTGTCGTTGATGCCGGGGCCGGCGGCGACGCTGTCGAGGTGCGCGCCGAGCATGATGACCTGGTTGGCGTCACCCTGCGGCCATTCCGCGATGATGTTCTGGTTCTGGCCCGCGCAACTCGTGCAGGTCTGGAGCGTGACGTTGTAGCCGGCGTCGCGCAGCTTCTGCGCCACATAGGACACCGACGCCGGGTAGCCCGGCCGTCCCGAGGCGCGGTTTCCGCCGTTCTGGTTGGCGATCGTCTGCAGCGCGCTCAGGTGCGCCTTGATGTTGGCGAGCGAGATGTCCGGCGCGGCATTGCTGGTCGCGGCCGTGACGGCCTGCGCGGGTGTCACGACGACACCCAATACGGCGGCCATGCCGATGACGGCCGCTCCTATTCGCTTTCCCCACTTCATGCCGGGATTCCTTCCTGGATCGGGGTTTGCGTGAAGGACTCCTTCCCCCGGCCGGGCCAGGAGAAGGAGTCCTTCACGCACGTGGGAGAGCTAGACGGTGATCGACCAGCTGCTGAGCGTGCCGGTGTCCTGTGCGTAGGCGTCGTAGACCACGAGGGTCCAGGTGCCCGCCGCGACTTCGTTGGTCACCGGGACCGAGTAGTTCCGGGTGCCCAGATCGGTGCACGGCAGGGAACCGGTGGCCTTCACCGAGTACGTGCTGCCGTCGGGGGCCTTCAGACTGATGCGAAGGTCCTCGGAGCAGGTGTGCGTACCGGTGACGGTCACCTTCACCGGGGACACGGCGTTACCGGTCGCAGTGGAGGAGATCGTGCTGTTCACCGTGGCGTAGTCGTTCAGCGGGTAGTCGGTTTCGTTGCTGAACGTCCGGATGTTGCCGCCGGTGCCGACGGTCAACGTGTACTGCGCGGTATGCGTGCCGCTGGCCGCGGTGCCGGTCACCGTGATGGTGCTGGTGCCCTCAGGGGTACTCGCCGTCGTCTCGATGGTGAGCGTCGAGGAGGCACCGGACTGGACCGAAGCCGGGTTGAACTTCGCGGCCGCGTCGGCCGGGAGGCCGCTGGCGCTGAGCGCCACCGACTGCGCCGTACCGTTGGTGGTCGCGGTGTTCACCGTGACGGTGGCCGTTTCACCCGGCTTGACGGTGCCCGACGCCGGGGTGACGCCGACCGAGAAGTCGTTGCCCTGCGGCGTGCACGAGGTCGGCTCGCCGGTCGCCGCGGGAACGCTGATGGCGTTCCACGCCGCCTTGGTGGTGTTGAACTCGGTGCAGGAACTCGGGTACAGCGCGAGCGCCGCTTCCAGGGTGGCCTTGCGGGCCGCGCGGTGGTTCCAGCCGGAGGTCTTCTTCAGCAGGCCGTTGTAGAAGATCTTCGCGGCTTTCTGGATGCCGATACCGGTGATCGAGGTGTTGTTGCAGGTCGGGCTGGCCGGCTTGCCGACCGGCGCGGTGCCCTCGGCCAGCAGGTAGAACCAGTGGTTCTGCGGGCCCGCGGCGGCGTGCACCTCGGTGTTCGGGATGGACGACGAGTAGCAGTCGGGGTTGCCCGAGACCCTGCTCGGCTGGTTCATGTAGCGGATCGGGCCGCGGCCGACCAGGTTCACGCCCTCGCCGACGTCGTAGTCCGGGGTGTCCTTGGCGTTGTTCGCGTAGTGCTCGGTGACGGCACCGAAGATGTCACCGGTGGACTCGTTGAGGCCGCCGTTCTCGTTGCCGCTGCCCGCGCCGCCCGGCGTGGTCTGGAAGATGGCGTGGCCGTACTCGTGCGCGACGACGTCCATCGGGGTGGCCTGGCGCTGGCTGTCCGACGAGCGGCCGTAGGTGGTGGACGAGCCGTTCCAGAAGGCGTTGGCCTGGTTGAGGCCGACGTAGGCGGGGAAGCCGCCGCCGTTGCCGTTGATACCGTTGCGGCCGAGCCATTCGCTCAGCATCTTCCACTCGGTCTGGACGCCGAAGAGCGCGTCGACACAGGCGGTTTCCAGATCGGTGCCGGAGCCGTTGCCCCAGTTGTCGTCCGGACCGCTGTAGGGCGAGCCGTTCTGGCGGGCGCAGCTGATGTTGCTGCGCTGCGGGTCGCGCATGGTGTAGGTGCCGCCGGAGTTCGTCGTGTCGATGGTGACGTTGCCGGCGTAGTAGCTGTTCCCGGCGCCCAGAACACTGGCGTCGGTCGACGCGGTCCGCGCGGCGGTGGGGAAGTTGGACATCTTGACGTCGTCACGCGTCTGGAGGACCGCGCCGGTGGCGCCGTCCACGAAGACGTGCAGGTTGCTCGGCGTCGCCGCCTTGGTACCCGCGACGACGACCTCGTAGGCGAGTTTGGGGGAGTTCCCCGCCAGCACGACGAGGTTCGGCGCGGTGACACTGTCTACTTTGGACAGCTGGCCGCGGGCGACCTCGGCCGCCTTCGCCGCGGAGATCCTGGCCTTGGTGTCGACCGAGATCGCCGCGGTCTCCGCGGCGCTGGTGCCGCGGACGCGCCCGGCGCCGTCGGCGACCACCACCGCGTCCCCGCCGACGACCGGCAGGCCACGGTAGGTCCGTTCGTAAGCGGCGTAGAAGAGTCCACCGCCACCAGGGGTCAGTCCGACGCGGCGGAAGCCTTCGTCGGCACCCTTGCGCAACTGGTCTACACCAGTCGCCGCGGCCCGGTCGGCCGCGCTCGCGGCCACCGAGTCGGGGCTCGCGGGCTGGCTGGTCGCGGTGGTCGCGTTCGCCGGGGTCACCGGGAACGTCATGCTCAGGGCAAGGCCGGCGATGGCCGCCAACCCTGTTCTGAGCCCTCGCTGAACGGTCATGGGGAACCTTCCATGGGCAGGACCGTGAACCCGGCGGCCAGAGGCGCGGCGGGGAATTCGACCGAGTCGGGGAGCACGGCGGGGGACGGGGAGCGTGTCCATTCGGATAACTGGAGTTATCTCGATGGACACGTCCGAGTAAAGGAGCCGGTCATAGGCCCGTCAATGGGCCGGATGGTCTAGCGGGGCGGGTGAAGATCAATATGCGAGGATTAAAATCCTTGTGTAGTAAGGCTTTTGCCGCCAGTCGCGATATATGGCGACTTTCGTATGGTTTTCAGTCCGACGGCCCGGAATCGGACATAGCGGCCGCGCGTACGCCGCGCCGATAGGCCGCCGTCGCCTCGTCGAGCAGTCCGCGAGCGCGCAAGATGTCACCCAAATGCAGTGAGGTCGCCACGAGGGCGCCGCGCAGTTCGGAGTTTTCCTGTGCGGTGGCGGCTTCTTCGAGCAACGCGGTCGCCTCGGGCAGATCGCCGCGGGCGCGGGCGATGAGTCCCAGTAGCCGGAGAACCTCCGCCTTGGCTTCGATGTCGGGGGATCGATCCAGAAGCGGCCGGATCCCCTCGGCGAGTTCGGTGGCCTCGTCGAGTGCTCCTTGGCGGCGGCGGACGTCGGCGAGTTCGATGGTCGCGCCGAGGACGCCTTCGCGCGAACCGGCCTTGGCCAGGAGGTCGCGGGCGAGCAGTAGTTCGGCGTGCGCGTCGTCGAGTTTGCCCAGCCGTCGCCACAGGAAGCCGCGGGCCCAGCGGCTCCGGGCGGCGTCCCGGTCGTAGCCGATGGAGGTGAACAGTCGCAGTGCCCGCGAAAGATCTTTTTCGGCGCGGTCGACCAGGCCGATCGCCTGCCACAGCTGGGCGGCCTGCCGGTGGTATCGCGCGGAGATGTCCTTGCGGCGGGCGAAAGCCAGCGCGCGCTGTCCTTCTTCGGCGGCCCGCCGCGCGCGGCGGAGCGCGCCCATTTCGATGAGCGGGTGGATCAGCGCGGTCACCAGTGCGAGTTCGGCGTCGGGGTCGACAGGGCCTGCGGCGCGGAGCCCGGCGAGCGCGGTTTCGACGAGAGCGACCGACGCGCCCAGATCGCCCGACAGTGCGCGGCAGGCGGCGACGCGGTTGACGATCATCGCCCGAAGCCGCGGCGACGCGGTTTCGGCGAGTTCCATGGCGTGCGCGAACCCCTTGTCCGCCAACGGGATGTCGTAGCGCTGCCAGTGGACCTCGCCGAGATAGAACCGCGCGTGACACTGGACGTCGGGCAGCCGGTACGCGGCCGCTCGTCGTTCGATCCGCGCGAATTCACGTTCGGCGGCTTCGAGTCCGCCTTTCTGCAATTCCCGATATGCACTTTCCAGCGCGTCGGTGAGTTCCGCGGCGGCGCCCGGCGGCCTGCCGAAGCGGAGCTCGTCCGCCGTCAGTCCGAGTCGCCGCGCGAGATGGGCCAGGACGTCGTCGGAGGGCACGCGGCTGCCGGACTCGACTTTGGCGAGGAAACCGCGGTCGTACCGGGGCTCGGCGAGCTCACGCTGGGTCAGCCCGCGCGCCTTGCGCAACCGCCGGATCCGCGCGCCGAGCGGTTCGGCCTCGGTTCGCAGGGACGGCATCGGCCCACGGTAGACGACTTCCCGGCGGGCATCCGCGCTGAGCCGGACAGATACCCGCCAACAACGCTCCGGATCCGGTGACTTTCGACCACCGAAACGGACATATTGACTGGTGGTGTTCCGCGCGCTAGCGTCGTGCGCAATAAAAAGGAAACTTTCTTAACTAATTTGATCAACTCTGACGAGTCATGAGCGGGGCGCCGATGATGGTGAGTTCCTGGTCCCGGGCGGTGGCCGCGGTTTCGGCACTGGTCCTCGGGGGTTTGACGGTTCCGGCGGTTTCGGCCGCGGCGGCGGTGCAAGGTGAGGTCCGGGTCGATCAGGTCGGCTACGGCATCACCGAAACCAAGTACGCTTATCTCCTGTCCAGCGCGCCGGGGTCGTTCTCGGTGGTCAACGAGCACGGCTGGACCGTCCATCGTGGACGGACCGGGCAGTCGCTCGGCGCGTGGAACGCGAAATACCCGGCGGTGTACCAGCTCGACCTGTCGAAGGTCTGGCTGCCGGGCAAGTACCGGATCGAGGTCAGCGGCGAGACCAAGGCGACGTCGCCGACGTTCCGGGTGGACACGAAGCAGCGGCTCTTCACGCCGCTCGTCCGTGCCACGAACGAATTCTTCCAGGCTCAGCGTGACGGCGACGACATCATTCCCGGGCGTCTCGGCAGGAAGCCTTCACACCTGGCGGACAAGCAGGCCACGGTCTACGACTGGCCGGTGTTCGTCGGCGAAGGTGGCGACGAGATCGCCGAACCGCTGAAGCCGGTCGGCGGGCCGATCGACGTCGAAGGCGGCTGGGTCGACGCGGGCGACTTCGTCAAGTTCACCTCGAACACGGCGTATTCGCTGGCGGAGATGGGTTACGTGCTCCGCGAGGGTTACGACCCGGTGCTGGCCAAGGAGGTCACGCTCGGCCTCGACTGGCTCGACAAGATGTGGGACCAGCAGAACAAGACGCTGTATGCCCAGGTCGGGATCGGGACGGGCAGCGACAAGTTCGGGTTCCTCGGCGACCACGACGTCTGGCGGAACCCGCACGACGACGACCCGCTCGACGTGAAACCCGGTGACCCCAAGTACTTCGTCAAGCACCGGCCGGTCTTCCCCGCCAACCCCGGCGGCTCCGCGCTCAGCCCGAACCTCGCCGGCCGCGTGGCCGCCGCGTTCGCGCTCGGCGCGCAGGTCGAGGCGAAGCGGAACCCCGTGCTGGCAAGGAAGTACCTCGCCGAGGCCGCCTCGGTCTTCGCACAGGCCAAGACCGAGGACGTCGGCGAACTCGTCACCGCGTTCCCGCACGCCTACTACCCGGAATCGTCCTGGCGGGACGATATGGAACTCGGCGCGACGCAGCTCGCCTTGGCGGGCAAGGCCTTGCGGGACCCGAGGTCCGTCGAATGGACGCAGCAGGCGGCGCACTGGGCGAAGGCGTACATCGACCTCGAAGAGAAGAGCACGCTCAACCTGTACGACACCAGCGCGCTGGCGCACGCCGAACTGGCGAAGCTCCTGCGGCACGGCGTCCCCGGTGCCGCGCTCGGCCCGAAGGAGCTGATCGGAGACCTCCGACGTCAACTCGACGAAGGTGTCGCGAACGCGGCGAAGAGTCCTTTCCGGACTGCCGTGTCCGTGAAGGAATTCGACGCGGCCAGCAAGAGCTTCGGGTTCGCCGCGACTGAGCGGCTGTACGCGGACGTGACCGGTGACCGGCGGTACGCGGCGTTCGGTTCGCAGCAACGGAACTTCACCCTCGGGGCGAACGCCTGGGGCATCTCGCTGGTCGTCGGGGTCGGCACGACGTCCCCGAAGTGCCCGCACCACCAGGCGGCCAACCTCGCGGGTGAGGAGAAGGTGCTCTACGGCGCGGTCGTGAATGGACCGAACGGGGCCGAGCACTTCGCGGACCTGCCGTTCCCGGCCGGGGCCAAGGAGTGCACGAAGCCGTACGACGCCTTCGACACGACCGAGTCCCGCTACACCGACGACCTCGCTTCGTGGCCGAGCAACGAACCCGCCATCGACTTCACCTCGACGGCGATGCTCGCGTTCTCGCTGGCAGGACGTTCCTAGACGTGCTCGTGGGGCCCGCTCTCCGGCGGGCCCCACGTTCGCGAATCCGACAACTCCTGTTCGCGGCGATGCTGCCGCTCCGGACCGTGACGACGTCGTAGTCTTGGTTGGGTGAGTGAGACAAACAGCGAGTTCCCCGACGGCCAGTACCCGGAACGTCCGATCGAGCGCCACAAGGGCCCGGTCGTGCTGCGGCGGGATCGCCGTGACCAGGGCAGCACCACCGACCAGCGCCTGCTGGACTCACGCGGGCCGAGCGACTGGGTGCACACCGACCCGTGGCGCGTGCTGCGGATCCAGGCGGAGTTCGTCGAGGGCTTCGGCGCGCTGGCCGAGGTGCCGCGCGCGGTGACCGTGTTCGGCTCGGCTCGGACCAAGCGGGACCACCCGGAGTACGAAGTCGGCCGCAAGATCGGTGCCGCGCTCGCGAACGCGGGCTTCGCGGTGATGACCGGCGGCGGCCCCGGCGCGATGGAAGCGGTGAACCGCGGCGCCAACGAGGCGGGCGGGTTCTCCGTCGGCCTCGGCATCGAGCTGCCGTTCGAGCAGGGCCTGAACCCGTGGGTCGACCTCGGCGTCAACTTCCGGTACTTCTTCGCCCGCAAGACGATGTTCATCAAGTACTCGCAGGCCTTCATCTGCCTGCCCGGCGGCTTCGGCACGCTCGACGAACTGTTCGAGGCGCTCACCCTGGTGCAGACGAAGAAGGTCACGAAGTTCCCGGTCGTGCTGTTCGGCAGCGACTACTGGGGCGGCCTGTACGACTGGATCGCCAAGACGCTGCTCGCCGAGGGCAAAATCGGCGAGAAGGATCTCGACCTGCTGCACGTCACCGACGACATCGACGACGCCGTGCGGGTCGTGCAGGACTCGTACCAGGCATGGGAGGACACCCACTGATGGCGGCTCCGCGCCGGGTGTGCGTCTTCTGCGGCTCCTCGATGGGCTTCGACCCGCGCTACGCCGACGAGGCACGCGCGCTGGGTACGTTGCTGGCCTCTCGCGGAATCGGACTCGTCTACGGCGGGGCTTCGGTCGGCACCATGGGCGTCGTCGCGGACGCCGCACTGGCCGCGGGCGGCGAGGTGATCGGCGTGATCCCGGAGGCGCTCGGCAGCGTCGAGATCGCGCACGCCGGCCTGACCGAACTGCACGTCGTCGCCGACATGCACCAGCGCAAGGCGAAAATGGCCGCGCTGTCCGACGGATTCCTCGCGCTGCCGGGCGGTGCCGGGACGCTGGAGGAGCTGTTCGAGGTCTGGACCTGGGCGCAGCTCGGGCTGCACGAGAAGCCGATCGGGCTGGTCGACGTCGGTGGGTACTACGCGCCGCTGCTGAAGTTCGCCGACCACATGGTGTCGGAGGGCTTCCTGTCGGCGGGGTACCGGGACATGCTTCTGATCGACTCGGACGCTTCGGCGCTTCTGGACGGCTTCGCGGGCTACGTGCCTCCGCCGCGTCCTAAGTGGGCTAAGTAGGTCTTGTCGTCGCGTGAAGGCCCCCTTCCCTCGGCTCAGCCGAGGGAAGGGGGCCTTCACGCGACGCTGCTGTGGCGCTTGGGGTTGCTGGGACTCAGGTGGCGAAGCGCCAGTCCGTGAAGGCCTCCTTGCCTACCTTGAGGGTAGGCAAGGAGGCCTTCACGGCATGTGGAGGTCTTCAGGGGGAGCAAGGGACCTTTGCTATCGCCCGAGCGTCAGGCAGCGCTCTGATCAGGGCGTTTGTGGTACGAGTCGACGTACTCCTGCCCCGAAAGCTCCAGGATCGTGTACATGATCTCGTCGGTCACCGAGCGCCGGATCGCCGGTGATGAGTCCTGTCCCTCGTACCGCGAGAAGTCCAAAGGCGAGCCGTAGGTGACGGTGATCTTCGCCCGCCGCGGGATCCGCTTCCCCTCGGGCTGCAAGTCCTCGGTGCCGGAAAGGGCGACGGGGACGACTTTCGCGCCGGTCGCCAGCGCCAGGGCGGCGACGCCGGTGTGGCCGCGGTGCAGCCGTCCGTCCAGCGAGCGGGTGCCCTCGGGGTAGATCGCGAACGCGCCGCCCGCGTCGAGCACCTTCCGCGCCGCTTCCAGCGCGGCGAGACCGGCTTGCGCGTTGCCGCGTTCGACGGGGACGTAGCCGAGGCCGCCCAGGAAACCCGCCATTAGTTTGCCCCTGAGCCCGCGGCCGGTGAAGTACTCCGCCTTGCCGAGGAACTTGACCTGCCGCATCGCCGTGAAAGTGATCACGCCGGTGTCCAGGGCCGCCCGGTGGTTGGGGGCCAGCAGCACCGGACCGGTGGCGGGGATGTTCTCCACGCCGCGGATCTCGGGGCGGTACAGCGCCCTGACCAGCGGGCCCAGCACGAATCGGACGAGTAGCGGTAGCAAGGTTTCCTCCATCGACAGGGTGTCGGACTCCAGCATGGCACGATCACTACTCATGAGTTGGTTCGAGCGGCGCACGTGGCAGAACCCCGGTTGGACGCTCGACGACATCGTCGCTGCGAAGGGTGACCGGACGGTTTCGGTCGTGCTACCGGCACTCGACGAAGAGGACACCGTCGCCGAAGTCGTCGGCACGGTGCGGCCGCTGCTGGGCACGATCGTCGACGAGCTGGTCGTGATGGACTCCGGGTCCACCGACGCCACCGCCGAGCTCGCCGAACGCGCCGGCGCCCGGGTGGTGCACCGCGAGGACGTGCTCCCCGAACTGCCGCCGGTGCCGGGCAAGGGCGAGGTGCTGTGGCGGTCGCTGGCCGCGACGACCGGTGACGTCGTCGTATTCCTCGACTCCGACCTGGTCGACCCTGATCCGGCGTTCGTGCCGACCCTGCTCGGGCCCCTGCTCTGCGAAGACGGCGTCCACCTGGTCAAAGGCTTCTATCGGCGGCCGCTGCGGCTGGAGAGCAGCGGCGGCGGCCGGGTCACCGAACTGCTGGCGCGACCGGTCCTCTCGGCGCTGCGCCCCTCGCTCTCGGGGCTCATCCAGCCCTTGGGCGGCGAGTACGCCGCGACGCGCGAGTTCCTCGAGTCAGTGCCCTTCGCGGCCGGGTACGGCGTCGAGATCGGGCTCATCCTCGACGCCGAAGCGCGCTACGGCCTCGAAGGGCTCGCACAGGTCAACCTCGGCGTACGCAAGCATCGCAACCGTTCGCTGCTTCAGCTGGGTGTGATGGCGCGGCAGATCCTCGGGACGGCGCTCGCGCGCTGCGGCATCAAGTCGGACGACCCGGCTCAGCTCACCCAGTTCATGCAACTAGGTGACGAATGGCGGCCGGAGGTCGCCGAGGTGTCGATCAGCGACCGGCCGCCGATGCGCGAAGTCCGTGGCCTCTCGTGATCCCCCTCGTTGTCGCGTGATCTTAGGGAGGACACGCGTGACTGGATGGAGATCACGCGTGTCCAGCCGGAGAACTTGCGTGATTGGACGCGGAACACAGCCGCACGACCTCATCGAAGCCCGCCAAGTGCGCTTCGCGATGCGTCACGAGGACGACAGTGCCGCGCGCGGCAGCGAGGACATCGGCCAGGACGGCGTCGCCGTGTTCCGGGTCCAGTCCCTCGACCGGCTCGTCCAGCACCAAGACCGGCGGCGCGGCCAGCACCGCCCGCGCGAGCACGAGCCGCTGGCGCTGCCCTCCTGACAGAGCGTCGCCATCGGAGCCGGCTTCACGGTCCAGCGGCAGGTCGAAACCCGCCGTTTCACAGGCGGCGAGCAACTCGGCGTCCGAAGAACCGGGCTTCGCGAGCAGCAGGTTCTCCCGGACGGTGGTGTGGAAGACGTGCGCGTCCGCGAGCG
Organism: Amycolatopsis sp. cmx-11-12; assembly: GCF_046269425.1. Lineage (NCBI taxonomy): Bacteria > Bacillati > Actinomycetota > Actinomycetes > Pseudonocardiales > Pseudonocardiaceae > Amycolatopsis > Amycolatopsis sp. cmx-11-12. Next base: position 127,931 of record NZ_JADNQM010000012.1, read on the forward strand.
CGCCCGAAACCACCGACGGCAGCAGTGCCGGGTCGTACGTGTCGAGCGGCTTTCCGTTCAGCAGAGCGCGTCCGGACGTCGGCGTCACGGATCCCAGCAGCACGTTCAGCAGCGTCGTCTTCCCGGCACCGCTCGGCCCCAGGATCCCGACCCGTTTGCCCGGCGGCAGGTCGAGGTCGACGCCGTCCAGCGCCGGAGCCCTGCCCTCGAAACGCACGCCGATGCCTTCGAGCCGCAGGTGCCCCGGCTCGGGCACCGCGGTTCCGCGTGCGGGCGGCGGTTCGGTCAGCAGCGCGCGCACCCGCTCGGCCGACGCGCGGACCTCGACCCAGCGCTGGGCGGCCGCGGTCAGCGGCAGGACCAGCTCGAACACGGCCAGCGCGCCCAAGGCCAGCGCCGCCGTCCGCGGCGGCGAAACCCCGGCGGTCAGCGCGATCGTGACGCAGGTCAGCAGCTGGACGAGCATCCCTGCCGCGGTCAGCAGGCTGATCCGGTTAGCCGTCGCCCGGTCCCGGGCGGCGAGGGCATCGACAGCGGTGTGTGCGGCGTCCACAGTGGACTCGTGCACACCGTAGGCGATCAGCTCCCGTCGCCCGGTGATCAGTTCGACCGATCGTTCGGCCAGATCAGCCCGTGCCGGAGCGCTCTCCTGCGCCGCCGCGCGAGTGATCCGCACGCACAGCCGCGGCAACCCGATCCCGGCGACGGCGAGCCCGAGCGCCAGCACCAGACCGGCCGTCGGGCTGACGATCAGCGCGACCGCGGTCGACACCGTGCCCACGAAAGCGGCGACACCGGCGGGCAACAGGCAGCGGAGGATCGCGTCCTGCACGGCGTCCACATCGGACACCAGACGAGTCACCAGGTCACCGCCGGAATGCCGGGAAACCCGCTGCGGCAGCAGTGACGTGTACACGCGGGTCCGCAGGGCGCCGAGATAACGCAGGACGACTTCGTGCCCGGCGAGCCGTTCCGCGTAGCGCAGCCCGCCGCGCAGCAACGCCAGCGTCCGGACGGCGACGATCGCCACCGTGAGCGACGCGAGTGGCGGCTGCTCGGCCGCCTTCAGCAGCAGCCACGCGGCCGTGGCCATCAGCGCCAGCCCGGCCAGCTCGGCCCCGGCCGCGATCAGCCCGGCACGCACCAGTCGGACGACGTCCTTTGTGGACACACCCCAGACGTTCACACGAGTTCCCGTTCTCTTACGGCGCCATCGTGGACTTCGATGACGCGGACGGCCAGCTCGGCCATCGCGGGCCGGTGGGCCACGAGTACCGCGGTCCGGCCGGTGAGCAGTTCGCGGGTCGCGCCGAGCACGGCCGCCTCGGTCTCCGCGTCGAGCCGGGCGGTCGGTTCGTCGAGCAGCACCAGACTCGCCTCCGTGCGGGCCAGCGCCCTGGCGAGGCCGAGTCGTTGCCGCTGCCCCGCCGAAAGCGGCGCGCCCAGTTCCCCGATCCGCGTCCGGTAGCCGCCGGGAAGCCCCCGCACGACCTCGTCGAACGCCGCCGCGCGGGCCGCCGCCTGGACGTCCGGCACCTGGCCCATGGCGATGTTCTCCTCGATGGTCCCGGTGAACAGCGTCGGCCGCTGCGGCACCCAGGCCGTCCCGGCCCGCCACGACGCCGGATCCAGTTCGCGCAGGTCGACGCCGTCGACGAGGACGCGGCCGGACGTCGGAGTGACGAAGCCCAGCAAGACCGCCAGCAAGGTGCTCTTCCCGGAACCGCTGGGGCCCACGAGCGCGACGTGCTCGCCCGCCTCGATCGTCAGGTCCACTTCGGACAGAGCGACCTCGTCGCCGTACGCGACGCTCACCTTCTCCAGCACGATCCGCGGCGCACCACGGCCAGCCACCCGGGAACCCCGGACAGGCTCCTCCGCCGGAACGGCCAGCGCTTCCCGCAGCGTGGCGAGCCCTTCCGCGCTGGCGTGGAACTTCGCCCCAGCCGCCCGCAAGGGCAGGTACGCCTCGGGCGCGAGCAGCAGCACCAGCACGGCCGTGTGCACGACCATGCCGCCTTCCAGCAGCCGGAAACCGATCGGCACCGCCACGAGCGCCACCGAAAGCGTCGCCACCAGTTCCAGCACCAGTGCGGACAGGAACGCGACCCGCAGCGTGCGCATCGTCGCGTCCGTATGCGCGTCCGCCATCGCCCGCACGGTCTTGGCCTGCGCGGCGGCGCGGCCGAACACCTTCAGCGTGCCGAGCCCGCGCACGACGTCGAGGAAATGTCCGCCCAGCTTGGAAAGCAGCCGCCACTGTTTGGCCGTCTTCGCTTTCGTATGCTGCCCGACCAGGATCGCGAACACCGGGATCAGCGGCAGCGTCGCGGTGATGATCAGCGCCGACGCCAGATCCGCGGTGAACAGCCGGACGAGCACGGCGACCGGAACGATCGCCGACAGCACCACCGTCGGCAGATAGCCCGTCAGGTAGGCGTCGCCGGCGTCGATCCCTTTGGTCACCAAAGTCGCGACCTCGCCGGGATTCTCCGCTTCCGCGCCGAGAAGCCGCTTGCGCAGCTTGGCTTTGACCGTCGCAGCGAACCGGCCGCCGAGTGAACCTTGGACACCCGTGAGCAGCACGCGGACCGCGATGGCGGCCGCGAGTGTCCAGGTCACGCCGCCGCCGGTGAGCAGCGTCGCGAGGCCGTCCGCTTGGACGAGGATCGCCACGGCGGTCAGCGTGCCGAGCACGGCCAGCACGCCGAAATGGCGTCGCAGCCCGGGAAGGGGAGGCATCTCAGACTCCTAGAAGTGCAGCAACGAGCGCTGGTCGACACGGTCGCCGTGCTGTCGCCAGGTCACCCACTGCACGGCGGCGATCACCACCAGCGCGGGCGGCAGGACGAAGGTGAGCAGCTCGAGCATCTCGGGGTTGGAGGCCGCTTCCGTCAGGCTCAGCGAGTACCCTCCGTCCACAGAGGACACCAGAGCGTCCGGCAGGCGCAGTGTCCCGACGGCCAGCACCGGCGAAGCGGACAGGACCATCGTGGCGACCAGTGCAGCCTTGTGCCGCCCCGCGCGCAGTGCCGCGGCCGCGACGGCCAGCGCGCCGAACGCCAGCACGATCGCGGGCAGCACGGTCCACGACGCGGTGGTCTCGATCGCGCCCCAGACGACCGCCACGACCAGGAACGCGAGCGCGGGCGCGAGCAGGGCCTTGGCGACCCGGTTCGCGCGGGCGGTGAATTCGGCGGGCGCCCGGACGGTGAGGAAAGCCGCTCCCTGCAAGGCGAACAGCGCGACGAACCCGGCACCCCAGAGCAGCGCGTACGGCTCGAACGCGGCGAGAACACCGCCGGTCGGTGCTCCCTCGGCGTCGAGCGGGAGCCCGAGGACGAGGTTGCCGAGGAACACGCCCCAGGACACCGCCGTCACCCAGGCGCCGACGGTGATCGCGAGCGTCCAGGTGCCGCGCCCGGCGTCCGGCCGCCTGCTGCGCAACTGCACCGCCGCGGTGAACGTGACCAGTCCGAGCAGCAGGGTGACGACCGGGAGATAGGCCCCGGAGAACACTTTCCCTTCCAGATGGGGGAAAGCGCCGAACAGGACGCCGACCGCGGCCACCAGCCAGACCTCGTTGGCGAGGAAGAACGGGCCGAAAGCGCCGAGTACGCGCCGCCGCCCTTCCTCGTCACGGCTGAGCCTGCCGAGCAGCATCCCGACGCCGTAGTCGTAGCCGGCCAGCGCGAAATAGCCCGAGGTCAGGAAACCGAGCACACACCACCACAGGATCACCATGGGTCAGACTCCGCTCAGGACGGGAAGTTCGGCACGAGGCGCGGTCGTCTCTTCTTCGGGTTCCGGGCCGCGTTTGGCGACCCTCGACATCAGCACCCAGTCGGCGATCGCGAGAACCGTGAACAACAGCGTGAAAGCGATGAAGGAGAACAGGATCTGGCCCGCCGGGATCGACGCGACGGCGTCGGCCGTGGTCAGCTGACCGCGGATCAGCCACGGCTGACGGCCGATCTCCCGCACCAGCCAGCCGAGGATCGCCGCGATGAACGGCAGCGGGATGGCCAGCACCATCACGTACAGCAGCGGGCGCACCTTGGTGATCCAGTTCCGGAACAGCAGCAGCGTGCCGAGGATCGAGGCCAGGAAGGCGATGAACCCGATCTGGATCATGAAGCCCAGCGAGGCACCGACGAGGGGATCCGCTCCGTCGAGCTTGTCGGGGTGGTACTCCCCGAGCGGGCCGAACTGGCCGAAACCGAAGCCGATCACCAGCGTGCTGCCCACCAGCGAGGCGAGCACGCCGATCCGCATCGAACGCCGAAAGAACTCGATCTCCTTGGTGCGCTTGATGAAGTGGTACGCGCTGACGCCGACCACGAAGAACCCGCCGGTCATCAACGCCGCGCTCAGCACATGCGGCAGCGACATCGTCAATGCCGGGTTGGTGAACAGGGCACCGAAGTCGTCGAGCTTCAGCACACCGTTTTCGTTGTGCGTGCCGACCGGGTTCTGGAGGAACGAGTTGGCCACCATGATGAACAGTGCCGAGGCGTACGCGGTCAGCGTGACCAGCCAGATCAGCGCCAGGTGGACCCATTTGTTCAGCCGCCCCCAGCCGAAGATCCACAGCCCCAGGAAGGTCGATTCGGCGAAGAAGGCCACCAGCGTCTCGATGGCCAGCGGCGCGCCGAAGACGTCGCCCGCGACCGACGACAAGCCGGTCCAGGTCAGTCCGAACTGGAATTCCATCACGATTCCGGTGACGATTCCCAGCGCGTAATTGATCACGTAAAGCTTGCCCCAGAAGCGGGTCATCCGCAGGTGTGTCGGCTTGCCGCCGAGCGCGGAGCGTGTCTGCATCACCGCGACGAGTGTCACGAGCCCCAGTGTGAGCAGCACGAACAGGAAGTGGAACGAGGTCGTCGTCGCGAACTGGAGTCTCGCGATCGGGAGTGCGTCCATGTCGAAGCACTGTATACGTAGGCTGGCTACATGTAGGCACGAAATCTATGAAATCGGGGTGATCTCGGGGACATTCCCTGAGGTGGTTCCGGGAAGAACCCGACTACCCTGATGATCGGCGATGTGTAGACTGTCTATCTATGAAGGCCGACAGCCTGCGCGGGCACCTCGACGCGTTGCTCCTTGCCGTCCTCGACGGCCGGAAGCTGCACGGGTACGCCATCATCGAGGCGCTCCAGCTCCGCAGTGACGGTGCGCTCGACCTGCCGACGGGCACCGTCTACCCGGCGCTTCGCCGGTTGGAGCGCGCCGGGTTCCTCGCCAGCGAATGGGACGTCGTGTCCGGCCGCAAACGTCGTACGTACAAGCTCACCCGCTCCGGGCAGAAGGCGCTGGCGGCGGAACGGGCGGAGTGGCAGGAGTTCACCACGGTCATAGGTGGTGTCCTCGGGGGGAGCACGGCATGAGCGCGATCGAGGCCTACATTTCGGAGCTGGGCAGACGGTTGAGCGGGTCGGCGGGGGCCAAGGCCGACCTGCTCACCGAGGCGAGGGACGGCCTGATCGACGCGGCCGAGGCTTATCGCGCGGGCGGTGTCACGGAGCTCGACGCCGAACGACGGGCCGTCGCCGATTTCGGCCCGGCCGACCTGATCGCCCGTGACTACCAGGCGGAACTGGGACTACGGCGTGACGTCCGCGTCCTGTGGGAGCTGATCGTCGGTGTCCCGATCCTGATCGTCGCCTGGGACCTCGCGCGGGTGCTGAGCTTCAGCGACTGGTCGCGGTTCGGTGCCCCGCCGCCGTCCTGGTACCACCGCGTGATCGGCGCGGCCGACGTCGTGGCGGCGCTGTCCCCGGTGGTCGCGATCGCCGGGGTGATCGCGGCACGGCTGCTTTCGCGGCGGATGGACGGCCCGTGCACGGCACGCTCGGTCTCGCTGACCGTGGCCGCGGCGGTGGGGCTGAACCTCATCGCGGTCGCGCTGTACGGCGGCGCGACCGGGTTGCTGGAGCCCGCCCGGCTGATCATCAGCGTGCCGTGCGCCGTCCTGTCCGGAGCGTGGATCCTGTTCAGCATGCGGCTCACGGTCGCCGCGCGCCGCCACCGGCGGCCGGAAATGGCGATCGCGGCCTGACCGCGCGGAGCTTCGGGAGAACTACGGCATGACTGTGATCGAGGCTTATCTCGGTGACCTGCGCACGCGGCTGGACGGCCCGGCGTCGGCGAAGCGGGATCTGCTGCGCGAGGCGCGGGACGGGCTCAACGACGCCGCCGACGCCTACCGCGAGGGCGGGTGGAGCGAGCACGACGCGCAGCGGCGCGCCGTCGAAGACTTCGGGCCGGCGCACCTGATCGCGCGGGACTACCAGGCCGAACTCGGGATGCACAGCGGCACCCGCACCCTCTGGCAGCTGATCCTCGGCGTGCCGTTGATGCAGCTCACCTGGGAATTCGCCCGCAAGTGGACCTTCGGTGACTGGTCGCAGCTCGCGACGCCGACCCCGGGCTGGTACCTCTACGTCGCCCAATTCACCCACGGCTCGGTGTACCTCGTGCCGGTGCTGGGAGTGTTCGCGCTCCTCTGCATGCGACGGCTCTCCCGGCGGATGGACGGCGTCCGGCTGGTCCGGACGGCCGGGGTGCTGATCGGTGAGGCCGTCGGGCTGAACCTGCTTTCGGTGGCCCTGATGGTTCTCGCCACCGGGTTCCTCGACGCGTCGCGGCTGTTCCTGTCCGTGCCGTGCGGGATCCTGATGATCCTCTGGGTGGTGGTCAGCGTGCGACTCGCGTTGCTGGCGCGACGATCGTGGCGTTCGTGTGCCACGATCGTGGCGTGACGACCGCCCTGATCTATCTCGTAGTCATGCTGCTGGTGGCCGCAGTGGTGTTTCTGCTGGCCGCCGTGGTGTTCGGCCGGGGTGAGGAACTGGCCCCGCTGCCCCCCGGCAGCTCGCCGACCAGGCTGCCCGCCGAGGACATCACCGCCGAGGACGTCTACGCCGTCCGCTATCAGATGGTGGTGCGCGGCTACAAGATGTCCGAAGTGGACTGGGTGATGCGGCGCCTCGGCGTCGAGATCGACGAACTGCGCTCCAAGGTGGCCGAGCTGGAGGCCGAGCGCGAGGGCGCCAGGTGACCGATGTCGTCGTCTCCGTCGACGTCGCGGTACCGGCCGGGACGGCTTGGCTCGCGCTGACCGACTGGGAACGCCAGGGTGAATGGATGCTCGGCACCGAGGTCAAAATCGTCGAGGGCAACGGGCGCAGTGTGGGCTCGAAGCTGTCGGCCTTCACCGGTGTCGCCGGGATCGGGTTCACCGACACCATGGAGATCACCAGCTGGGAGCCGCCGCTGCGGTGCGTCGTACGGCACCTCGGCAAGATCGTGCGGGGCACCGGGGTGTTCCAGGTGATCGAGAAGGGGCCGCACGCGTCGACGTTCGTCTGGGCGGAGCATCTGCGGCCGCCGTTCGGCGTCGTCGGACGGCTCGGCTGGCCGGTCGCGAAACCGGGGTTCGAGCTGGGACTGCGGCTGTGCCTGCAGAAGTTCGTGAAGTACGCGGAGGGGTACCGGGTTGGCTGAGGCGGGTTTGCTGGGCACGGACGGGATCAAGCGGTGCTCATGGGGCAACTCGGCGCCGGACTACGTCGAGTACCACGACACCGAATGGGGCGTGCCGCTCCACGGTGACGAAGAGCTGTACGAGCGCTTGTGCCTGGAGTCGTTCCAGTCCGGGCTCTCGTGGATCACGATCCTGCGCAAGCGGGAGTCGTTCCGTAAGGCGTTCAAGAAGTTCAAGCCGAAGAAGGTCGCCGTCTTCACCGACGACGACGTCGAACGGCTGATGCAGGACGCGTCGATCGTGCGGAACCGGGCGAAGATCCTCGCGGCCATCAACAACGCGCGCGTGATCGCGGAACTGGACGGCTCGCTGGACGACCTGTTGTGGTCGTTCGCGCCCGCGCGGCACAAGCGGCCGCGCACGATGGCGGACGTCCCGGCGATCACCGACGAGTCGAAGGCAATGGCGAAGGACCTCAAGAAACGCGGGTTCGTGTTCCTGGGGCCGACGACGTGTTACGCGCTGATGCAGGCGACGGGCATGGTCGACGACCACGTGAAGGACTGCTTCCGAGCCTAGGCCGCGCGGGCGTGGAGGTCGTTCGCCAGTCGCTCCAGCGGCCGGTAAGTGCCGTCGAACTCGATCTCGCGCCCGTCGCGCAGGCCGATCGTGCACCTCGCGACGTAGGCGACGGGGAAGAAGTTCACCCAGTGCTCGACGCCCTTGTAGCGCACTTCACGGACTTCGGCCCAGGTGATCGCGTGCGGGATCTTGCGGCCATAGACCTCGGCGAAGCCGCCGGTGAAGACGTAGACGCCACCGGCGAGGCGTTTCCCCGTGAGGTGGCACCACGGGAGGAACAGGGGCGGCCACACGAACAGCACTACGGCCAGCGCTCCGGTCATGTCGCCTTCGCGGATCCCGAGCGCCAGAGCGCCCGCTAGTGGTGCGAAGGCGAAGAAGGTGCCGACGACCCCTGGTCTGCGACGGTAGCGGCGGAGGCATTCGCCAAGGCCGTGCTCCGCGGCTTTCGCGTGGAGGTGGGCGGGGATCGGGATCACGGCGGGACGCTAACCGCTCAGGCTCGGTACCGGTCCCGAAGGTGCAATGAAGGACGCTTTCATAGCAAAATTTGCTATGAAAGCGTCCTTCATTGCACGTCCGGGGCGGCTACTTGCCCTGGAAGTTCGGCTTGCGCTTGCCCACGAAGGCCTCGACCGCCTCGCTGTGGTCGGCGGTCGCGCCCAGTGCGGACTGCGCGGCGTCCTCGGCGTCGAGCGCCTCTTCGAGCGAGGACTCGGCGGCGACGGACAGGACGTTCTTGATCTTCGCGTAGGCGACCGTCGGGCCGGCCGCGAGCTTCGCGGCGACCTTCTGCGCGCGGGCCGCCAGTTCCTCGTCGGGGACGACTTCGCTGACCAGTCCCAGCGTCAGCGCTTCGGCGGCGTCGACCGTGCGGGCCAGCAGCATCAGTTCGGCCGCGCGGCCGAGGCCGATCAGCCGCTGCAGCGTCCACGACGCGCCCGAGTCCGGGCCGAGGCCGACGTTCGCGAACGCCATCAGGAAGTTCGCCGACGTCGCCGCGATCCGGAGGTCGCTCGCGTAGGCGAAGGCGGCACCGGCACCGGCCGCGGGGCCGTTCACCGCGGCGATGACCGGCTTCGGCATCCCGACGATGGTCTTGACGATCGGGTTGTAGTGCTCCTTGACGGTGTGTAGCGGAGCCGGGTCACCCGCCTGCAGTAGTCCGACATGCTCCTTCAAGTCCTGCCCGGCGCAGAACGCCTTGCCGGAGCCGGTCAGCACGACGGCTCGGACGCTGTCGTCGGCTGCGGCCTCCCGCAACCCCGCCAGCAGCAGTTCCTTGAGTTCGACGGTCAGCGAGTTGTACGCCTGCGGCCGGTTCAGCGTGAAGGTGCGCACGCCATCGGCGTCGGCGGTCAGCAGAACGTCGGATGTGGTCACGGGATCTCCTAGTCGGCGAAACTGCGGTCTGAGTGGAGTCTTTCAGCCTCGCGAGCCGCATACCAGCACCGATACGACGGCAAAAGATCGGTCCGCGTTCGCGCCCGGCCGCTGATGAGGGACAATGGACAGTAGACCCGGCTGGCTTTGACGAGCGCGACCCGGGCGCGCCGGTTGAGACGGAGGGAGCACGCTATGGCGGCCATGAAGCCCCGGACCGGAGATGGTCCCCTCGAAGTGACTAAGGAGGGGCGGGGCCTCGTGATGCGCGTACCACTCGAGGGTGGTGGGCGCCTCGTCGTCGAACTCTCCGCGGAAGAAGCGAAGGATCTCGGCGCGGCCTTGCAGGAGGTCACCGGCTGAGCCGGACCGCACCAACGTTCAACCACCCGCACCCCGGTCTCCGTTCGGAGGCCGGGGTCGCGGTTCATCTGCGCCCGGAGGTCGCTCACTGTGCGTAACCCGCTACCCCCCGTTCCGGGGAAGCTGCTCGAAATCGAGGTCTCGGACGATCTGCGGCGCGGTACGCCGCTGGCCACGCTAATCGCGGCGCCGTCCGAAGAGGACGGTGACGCCGGACTCGAGGAGATCGAGGGCGTGCGGCCGACCGGCAAGGCCGGTGACGTGCAGGCCGTGCCGACCGGTGGCACCCGCTGGGTCGCGGGTGTCGGCGATGGGGAACCGCGTCAGTATCGCAAAGCCGGTGCCGCGCTGATCCGCGCCGTCTCCTCGGCGCTGGACGAAGACGTCAAGGCGGGCCAGAAGGCGTTCCGTGCCTTCGCCGTCGAACTACCCGAGGACGCGGGCGCCGAGCACGTCGAGGAACTGGCGTTCGGCCTGTTGCTCGGCGGCTACCGGTTCACGGTGACGGCCGAGGAGCCGAAGCCGAGCCCGCGGACCGTGCGGTTGCTGACCCGCTACGAGCGCGCCGTGCCCACGTACGAGAAGGCACTGGAGCGGGTTCGCGAACTCGCCGCCGCCGCCTCGTTCGCCCGCGACCTGGCGAACGCGCCTTCGAACGTCAAGACCCCCGCCTGGCTCGCCGACACCGCCGCGCGCGTCGCCGGCGGCATCCCGAACCTGACCGTCTCGGTCCGGGACGAGAAGTGGCTGGCGGAGCAGGGCTTCGGCGGTGTCCTGGCCGTCGGTGGCGGTTCGGCCGCGCCGCCGAGGCTGATCGAGCTGGAGTACCGGCCGCGCGGGGCGACCACGCATCTGCTGCTGGTCGGCAAGGGCATCACCTTCGACACCGGCGGTCTTTCGATCAAACCGGCCGACGGCATGCACCTCATGCGCACCGACATGGCGGGCGGCGCGGCGATCATCGCCGCGGTCCGCGCGATCGCCGCGCTCGGCCTGCCGGTCAAGGTGACCGGGCTGGTGCCCGCCGCCGAGAACCACGTGTCCGGCTCGTCGTACCGGCCCGGCGACATCGTCCGGCACTACGGCGGCAAGACGACCGAGGTGGGCAACACCGACGCCGAAGGCCGCATGGTCCTCGCCGACGCGCTCGTCTACGGCATCAAGAAGCACAAACCGGACGCCGTGATCGACGCGGCGACGCTGACCGGCGCCATGAAGGTGTCGCTCGGCGTCCGGATCGGCGGCGTGTTCGCCACCGACGACGCGCTCGCGGAGCGGGTCACGAAGGCGGGCGAGCGGGTCGGCGAGGCGTGGTGGCGGATGCCGCTGCTGGAGGACCTGGCCGAGACCGTGCAGGGTTCACTCGGCGACGTCCGGCAGGCGCCCGGTGGCCCCGGCAGCATCGTCGCGGCGCTGTTCCTGCGCGAGTTCGTCGGCGACGTGCCGTGGGCGCACCTCGACATCGCCGGGCCCGCGCGGGCCGACAAGACCTACGCCGACGTCGTGCCGGGAGCCACCGGTTTCGCCGCGCGGACGCTGGTCGAACTGGTCGCTTCCTACGCCTGACCTGCGGGGCGGTAGCAAGGGACCTTTGCTATCGCCCCGCGGGCGCACCCTGGGCATGGGCTGGGTCGGCGCGTCACCGGCATGCGCGGTGAGCCGTCGAGCGAGCCTGGTCGCGGGACCGGTCAGATAGCGGAACACGAGCCACGCGGTTACGGCGCCGAGGACGAGTCCGGCGAGGACGTCGTGCGGGTAATGCGCGCCGACGAAGACCCGCGAGAAGCCCATCAGCAGGGCACCCGGGAGCACCCACGGCGCGAGTCGTCGCCAGGCGAGCGCGAGCCCGACGGCGGCCGCCGCGGCGATCGTGGAGTGATTGCTCGGGAAGGACCAGTCGCCTGGCGCGGGACAGTCGACGAGCGTGACGAGGTTCCGGCATGGCCGGTCCTCGCGGATCACGCTCTTCGCCGCTTCACTGATCAGGTACGCGATCGCGGTCGCGGCGGGCACCAGCAGCGACACCGCGATCATGGCGGGCGAGGGGCGAGCCCGCCAGAAGACCCAGGCCATCAGGGCGGCGAAGATCAGCAGTCCCGCGTCGGTGAACAGGACGCCTGATGCCTGAAGCCAGTTCGGGCTCTCCCTGGCCAGCTCCACGATGTCGTCGTACATTCACCCGAAGTTAGCGAAAATGACGGACTCACCGCCTTGTACGAAAGGCAGTGACCGACCCTGACGATCGTCACCAGCGCTCGGCGCGGACCCGCTCCCGGAACCGCATGACCGCGGGCGGCAGGACGACGTCCTTGCGCCACGCCAGTCCGATGGTCCGCCCGACCGGTGGCACCAGCGGGACTTCGGCGACGCCCGCGGGGCTGCCGGGTTCGAACCGGGGGAGCAGCGCCACCCCGAGCCCGGCCGCGACCAGCCCTCGGACGGTGTCGGACTCCTGGCCCTCGAAGGCGATCTTCGGTTCGAAGCCGGCTTCGGCGCACAGCTCGTCGGTGATGGTGCGAAGGCCGTAGCCGGTTTCGAGGAGGACGAATTCCTCGTCCTTGAGGTCCACGACGGCGGCGCTGGGCCGGTCGGCGAGGCGGTGCGATGTCGGGACGGAGAGAAAGATCTCCTGTTCGGCGAGCACGACGGTGTCGAGCAGCGGGTCTTCGACGGGCGCGGGGGCGAGCAGCGCGACGTCGAGTTCGCCGCTGGTCAGCCTGTCGACTATGTCCTGGCGTGAGCCTTGGACCAGCGTGAAGCGCACGTGCGGGTGGTCCGCGCGGTAGCCGCGGAGCAGGGTGGGGACCAGCGACCGGCCGAGCAGGTGCAGGAAGCCGAGGACGATGTGCCCGGATTCGGGGTCGACCTCTTCGCGGGCTTGGCGGACTCCGGCGTCGACGGTGGCGAGGGCGCGTTCGGCGGCGTCGGCCAGCAGTTCGGCTGCCCGGGTGAGGCGGATGCCGCGGCCGTCGGGGACGGTCAGCGGGGCGCCGAGGGCCTCGCCGAGCGCGGCGATCCGGCGGCTCACCGTCGGCTGCGGGACACCGAGGAGTTCGGCCGCGCGTGTGACGTTCGTCGTGCGGCGCAGTGCGGAGAGCAACGCGAGCTGGGGCGCTAGCTGGGCGGTCATCCTTTCATTCAGCACGGTATCGATTGTGGCAGATGGACGTATTAGACGTATCGTTTAGCCGGGCTTAGCTTCAAGATCGTGCCTGCCACCGGAACCACTCGCCGCGTGACGATCGCCGTCGCCGCGGCCGGGATCTCCTCGTTCGCCCTGCTCTACGCGCCGCAGCCGGTGCTGCCGCAGCTGGCCGAGCAGTACCACCTCGACCCGGGCGGCGCTTCGCTCGCGGTGAGCGTCGCGACCGGCGCGCTCGCGATCGCCGTGCTGCCGATCGCGGTGCTCTCCGAGGTCGTGGGACGGCGTCCGGTGATCATCGCTTCGGTGGTCTCGGCGGTCGTGTTCGGTTTCCTGCTGCCGCTGGCGCCCAGCTACCCGGCGCTGCTCGTGCTGCGGGCGCTCCAGGGCGTCGCCATCGCGGGGTTCCCCGGAGTGGCCGCGGCCTACCTCGCGGAACGGCTCGGCAAGGCCGGGCTCGCGGCGGCGGTGGGCGCGATGATCGCCGGGAACACCGTCGGCGGCATGGTCGGCAGGCTCGCGGCCGGGTTCACCGCCGGTCCGTTCGGCTACCACGGCGCGCTGCTCGTCGTCGCGGTGATCGGGCTGGTCTGCGCGGTGGTCACGGTGGTGGCCCTGCCGCCGGGGGAGCAAGGGACCTTTGCTATCACTTCCGGGGATGGTCGCAGGTCAGAGGTACTGCGCGGGCATGGGCAAGCGGTCCTCAAGGGGCTCGGCGCGGCCGTGCGGAAGCCGGTCCTGCTGGTCCAGTACGCGGTCGCGCTGCTGGCGATGGGCTCGTTCGTCGCGTTGTACAACGCCGCCGGATTCCGCCTGACCGGCGAGCCGCTGGACCTCTCGCCCGCGATCGCGTCGCTCGTCTTCCTCGCCTACGCGATGGGCGCGGTCTCGTCGGCAACCGCGGGCAAGCTCGTCGGCCGGTTCGGACGCCGCCGGTCGCTCGCCGGCGCGCTGCTGCTCACGATCGCCGGGACCGCCCTGACGCTGCCCGATTCGCTGCCGCTGGTCATCGTGGGGTTCGTCGTGCTGACGGGCGCGTTCTTCGCCGCTCACGCCGTCGCCAACGGCTGGGCCGCCGCGGAGGCGCCCGAGAACGCCCGAGGCCAGGTGGGTGGGCTGTACACGCTTTCGTACTACCTCGGCAGCAGCATCGGCGGCGCTGTCGGCGCGACCGTCTACGGGCACGCGGGCTGGACCTGGCTGATCGCGCTCACCGCCGCCTGGCTCGCCCTCGCCGCGGTCGCCGTGCTGAAGGGGACTTTCCCCGCATCGCACGTGGTGAAAGCGTCCTTCGCCCCGTCTGATGCGGTGAAAGCGTCCTTCAGCCCCCGGCGATAGCAAAGGTCCCTTGCTACGCGATGGCGGCGACCAGCAGGCCGCCGCCCACCGGCAACAGCGCCGGGACCAGCCGGTCGTCCTCCCGGAAGGCCCGCGCGACCTCGCGCAGCGCGAGGGTGTCCGGATCGCGCCGTGAGGGATCCGTCACCCTGGCACCCGAGACGTTGTGGAACGCCAGTATCCCGCCGGGCCGCAACAGCGCGACGGCCTTCTCATAGCAACTCGGGTACTCGATCGGCGCCGAATCGACGAACACCAGGTCGTAACCGCCGGGGGTGAGCCGGGGCAGAACGTCGAGCGCGCGGCCCATGATCAGCCGGGTCCGCCCCGGCGGATAACCCGCCTCACGGAAGGCCGCCCGCGCCGCCCGGTGGTACTCGGGTTCGATGTCGATCGAGGTCAGGATCCCGTCGTCGACCATGCCTCTGAGCAGGCACAACCCGCTCACTCCCGCTCCGGTCCCGACCTCGACGACGGCCTTCGCGCGCAGCGTCGTCGCCAGGAAACGCAGGGTCGCGCCGGCACCCGCGCTCAGCGGACCGCACCCCAGGTCGGCCGACCGCGCCCGCGCGGTGGCCAGTACCTCGTCGTCGGGGAGGTACCCGTCGACGAGGTCGGCGTCGGCGGCCTCGGCTGGCGAGCCCGCATGCGTCCCGGAATTCACACGCGGAGGTTAGCGCTGCCTGTGGACAAAACAGCGAAGACTCCCTGGTACCGACTTCTCAGCCTCTTCTCAGTCCAGTCTCACTAGAAACATAAGCAGGCCGGACAGACTGGGTCTCGACAACGGGAACACCGTGCACATCGCCCGCGTTGGGTGGAGTAGTTGGGAGAAGACGCTGATGGAGGTGCCTACTTCCCCGATGCAGGAAACGATGCAGGACCAGCACGCGGACCAGGTCACGCCGGTGACCGTGGACGAGGCCGCATGGACGCCGCCGTCGTGGGACGAGGTCGTGCGCGAACACGCCGACCGCGTGTACCGGCTGGCGTACCGCCTGACCGGTAACGCCCACGACGCCGAGGATCTGACGCAGGAGACCTTCATCCGGGTCTTCCGCTCCCTCGCGTCCTACAAGCCCGGCACGTTCGAGGGCTGGTTGCACCGCATCACCACGAACCTCTTCCTCGACATGGCCCGCCGCCGCTCACGCGTGCGGATGGAAGGCCTCCCCGAGGACACCGACCGCATCGTCGGTGACGACCCGAGCCCCGAGCAGGTCTACTCGGACACCCATCTCGACCCGGATCTGCAAGCCGCGCTCGACGAGTTGCCGCCCGAGTTCCGCGCCGCGGTCGTGCTGTGCGACGTCGAAGGCCTCTCGTACGAGGAGATCGGCGCCACCCTCGGTGTCAAGCTCGGCACCGTGCGCAGCCGGATCCACCGCGGCCGCCAGGCGCTTCGAGCTTCTTTGGAGCGTCGTCGCGCCGCGGCGCAGGAGTCTGCGAAGGTGGGGGTATGACCGCACCGCGAGGCTGGGGACTCCCCGAGTCGCATCTGCTTCCGGACGCCATCGTCGCCTTCGTGGACGGCGAGCTGAGTCTCGGCGCCCAGGACAGGGCATCGGCGCATATCGCCCGCTGCCAGTCGTGCGCGGCCGAGGTCACGGCGCAGCGCCAGGCCGTCACCGCCGTGAAGCAGGCAGGCGCCCCGTCGATGTCGGCGGGTTTCCTGGCCAGCCTGTGCTCCATCCCGCAGAACACCGAACTCCCCAGCGCGCCGGACAACCTGGCGATGACAGCCGACGGTCAGCTGGTGGCCATCCAGCGGCCCGACAGGGTCGCCGGCCTTCGTGACGCCGGAGTGCTGGGCGGCGGGGTGTTGGGCGGTACAGCGCCGTTGGGATCATCCGCGCCACTGGGCCAGTCCCCGAACGTCCTCGGCGGCGGGAAGTTCGGCCTCGCCCGCCGGAAGTACGCGCAGGGCGCCGGAGTCGTCGTTTCGGGTCTGGTGCTGAGCGCCCTGGCCCTGGTCGCGACCTCGGGTGACGGCGTGGAAGACCAGCCGAGCCCCGCTTTCGTACCTCCGCAGGGCGTCAACGCCGGTCTGCTGCCCGCGCAGCTGGGCGGCGGCGCCAAACCGGAACCGCCGCGCAGCCCCGCGCCGAGCCCGAGCACGTCGACAGCGCCCATGCCCGTGTCGGCCCGCTGATCCGCTTCGTCAGGGTTTGACGAAGCAGATCGTCGCGCTCTTGAAGTTCGAAGTCCCGTAGCTGGCGTAGGAGATGACCTCCGCCGTGCCCTCGGCACACGGGCTGTTCACGATGCTCATCTTCGGGAAGACCTCGCTGATCCGCAGCCGCGCCGAGCCGCAGTCCTTCAGCGGCGGCGGGGTCTTCGAGCCGATGTCGTCGAAACACAGCCCGACCTTGGCGTTGATCGCGAGGCACAGGGCGACGCCGTCCCCGCGCGCCGGCCTCGGGACGGAGTACTTGTAGAAGCCCTCTTTGCAGTCCCAATCGCCCTTGTCGACGCCGGTGAGGCTCACCGCGTACGGCGTTTGAGGCGAGTCGCACGGCGTCTTGACCGCGTCGGCCTCCTTGCCGGAGCCGGTCAGCACGACGCAGTCGCCCTCGGTCAGCATCTTCGCCTGCTTCTCCGGCCCGGCGGCCGCCTTCAGCACGAAGAGCAGGCCGAGTCCGCCGCCGACCACCACGAGCGCGGCGACGAGCAGCAGCACTTTCACCTTGGTGGACAGGCCCTTCTTCTTGGGTGGTTGCTGCGGCCAGCCTTGCTGCTGGGGCCACTGCTGGTGTTGCTGCCACTGCTGTTGAGGTGGGAAGTGTCCCCCGTGATTCTCCGACATGGTCGTTAGACTGCCAGAAGTGAGACATGGTTGCCTCAAGTGTCACATTTCTTGTCGTTCCGGGGAATCAACGCGCACTTCACCGTGGTCACGGCAGAATCCAGGTCGAGGCCTGGCGTACTCTCGCGTCCGGCCAACCTGATCTCAGCCCCGGGGAATGATGACCGAGCAGCCGAACGCGAATCCGCAGCAGCCTGGTGACCCGGCGGGGGATCGGCTGGCGCCGCGCCCGCTGGCCCGGCCCGCCGTCGATCCGGCTCAGGCGGCCACGTTCGGCAGGCCGCGTGGCGTCGACGGCGCCTTCGACAAGCTCTACCAGCCCGGCACGAACGGGCAGGCCATGCCGGGTGTGAACCTGGCACCGCCGACGCCGGAATCGCTCGCCGAGGCCTTCCGCCGCCCGCCGGGCGCCGAAGGTGTCGTGCTGGAGCGGCCGCACGGGTCCAACGGCTCCGAAGCGTCCGAAAACGGCGTGGAGGGCCCGCTCTGGACCACGACCTCGGATCCGTGGCGTGACCCCTCCTCCGGCGCGGTGCTCGCCGGGCCCGCCGTGCAGGCGGAGTCAGAACCGGACAAGGACGCGAAGCGCCCGCAAGGCGCGCTGCTGAGCCTCCCGGAAGTCCTCTTCGGGCGGCGCGTGCAGACGAAGGCGCTGGCGATGCTCGCCGCCGTCGCGCTGGTCGTCGGCGCCGCGGGCGGGCTGATCGGCTGGTGGTTCGCCGACACCGGCACCGAACTGACCGGGCAGGCCAGCATCTCCGAGGCCGACGCGGCCAAGGAGCGTCCGGCGGGTTCGATCGCCGACATCGCCCACCGCGTGGCGCCCGCGGTCGTCTCGCTCGAGGTGTTCAAGCCCGGCGCCGATGCCGGTCAGCAGGGCTCCGGCGTCGTCATCGACAACCAGGGCTACGTGCTCACCAACGAGCACGTGATCTCCGCCGCGACGGCCGACTCGGCCACCAAGGTCACCGCCGTGTTCTTCGACGGAAAGCGCGTCGAGGCGAAGGTCGTCGGCGCCGACGCCAAGACCGACCTGGCCGTGGTCAAGGTCGACGTCAAGAACCTGACCGCGCTACAGGTCGGGAAGTCGTCCGACCTGGCCGTCGGCGACTCGGTGATCGCCGTCGGCTCGCCGCTGGCCTTGCAGAACTCGGTCACCGCAGGCATCGTGAGCGCGCTCAACCGCCCGGTGACCGCGGGCGGCGACGGCGGCAGCGCGCCGGTGATCTACGAGGCCATCCAGACCGACGCCGCGATCAACCACGGCAACTCGGGCGGCGCGCTCGTCGACGCGACCGGTGCGCTGGTCGGGATCAACTCGGCGATCCGCTCGTCCAGTGCCGAGGGCGGCAGCATCGGCATCGGGTTCGCCATCCCGAGCGACTACGCGGTGAAGATCGCGAAAACACTGATCAAGGACGGAAAGGTCGTCCACCCCGACATCGGCATCAACGCTTCGTCGACCGTCGCGGGCTCCAGCACCATGGGCGCACAGGTCCGCAATGTCGCCCCTGGTGGCCCGGCCGCGTCGGCCGGGATCAAGGAAGGCGACGTCATCACCGAGGTCGGCGGGCGGCTCGTGCGCGACTCGGCGGAGCTGCTCGTCGCGGTCCGCGCCCGCGAAGTCGGCGAGATGGTCCCAGTCCGGCTTGTCCGGGATGGGTCTTCGCTTGTGGTGGACGTGAAACTGGCCTCGGACTAGCCGGTCGGGCCGGGTACCCTGAACGGGGAAGACGCCGAGGCGGAGGTTCACACGGGTGTTCGAAAGTGTCGGCTGGGGCGAGATCCTCATCATCATCGTCGCGGGTCTGTTCATTCTCGGTCCGGAACGGCTCCCGGAAGCTGCGGCGTGGATGGCGAAGAGCGTCCGCAAGGTCCGCGAGTTCGCGACCGGGGCCAAGACGCAACTGCGCGAAGAGATGGGCCCGGAGTTCGATCAGCTGCGCAAGCCGCTGGAGGACCTGCGAGGCCTGCGCAACTTCGACCCGAAGCGGGTCGTCACCCAGCACCTGTTCGACGGTGACTCGGATCCGCTGGGGCTCAAGGACGCCAACGGCACCAATGGCTCCAATGGCGCCACGAACGGCGCTTCGAGTGGTGCGGCCAAGCCCAACGGCTATCCGGCGACCGCCGCGCAGCCCGAGCCGCTGAAGCCGGGCGAGCGCCCGCCGGTCGACCCCGACGCCACCTGACCTCACGGCCCCAAGCTGCAATGAAGGGGCCTTTCATAGCAAATTTTGCTATGAAAGGCCCCTTCATTGCACGCGAGGGGTGCTTCGGCGAGGCCTGAGGTCAGCGGCCTGCGGGGGTCACGTTCAACATCATCCCGGCCAGCCCGCGCGCCCGGACGGTCAGCTTCTTCGCCGCCTCCTTGAGCACGAGCGACGCCGGCGCGTCCGGCTCCGCCAGCACGATCGGCTTGCCCGCGTCGCCGAGGGTGACCAGACGCGGGTCCATCGGGATCTGCCCCAGCAGCGGCACGGGGGAGCCGACCGACTTCGACAGCGAGTCGGCGACGGACTGCCCGCCGCCGGACCCGAAGATCTCCATCCGGCCGCCGTCGGGCGTCTCCAGCCACGACATGTTCTCGATGACCCCGGCGATCCGCTGCCGCGTCTGCAACGCGATCGCGCCCGCGCGCTCGGCGACCTCGGCGGCCGCCTGCTGCGGGGTGGTGACGACCAGGATCTCCGCGTTCGGGATCAGCTGCGCCACCGAGATCGCGATGTCGCCGGTGCCCGGCGGGAGGTCCAGCAGCAGGATGTCGAGGTCGCCCCAGAACACGTCGGCCAGGAACTGCTGCAACGCGCGGTGCAGCATCGGCCCGCGCCACACGACGGGTTCGTTGCCCGGGGTGAACATGCCGATCGAGATGACCTTCACGCCGTGCGCCTGCGGCGGCATGATCATGGTGTCGACCTTGGTCGGCTTCTCCCGCGCGCCGAGCATCCGCGGCACCGAGTGCCCGTAGATGTCCGCGTCGACCACGCCGACGGAAAGCCCGCGTTCGGCCATCGCGGCCGCGAGGTTCACCGTCACCGAGGACTTGCCGACCCCGCCCTTGCCGGACGCGACGCAGTAGACCCGCGTCAGCGAACCCGGCTGCGCGAACGGGATCACCGGTTCCGCGGCGTCACCGCGCAGCGATTTTCGCAGTGCCGTGCGTTGCTCGTCGTTCATCACGTCGAGCTCGACCCGGACGTCGTTGACGCCGGGGAGCTTCGCGACGGCGTCGGTGGTGTCCTTGGTCAGCGTCGCCTTCAACGGGCAGCCGGCGACCGTCAGGTAGATCCCGACGGTGACCACACCGTCCGAGCCCACCTCCACGCCCTTGACCATGCCGAGGTCGGTGATCGGTTTCTTGATCTCCGGGTCGTACACGGCCTTCAGCGCGGTGCGGACGTCGTCGACGCTGGGGAGTTGCTGCGTACTGGTCACACGTCCATGTTACGTACCGGTAGCCGTGCGGTCGGGTTTGCCCTTGCGCGGCTTGGCATCAAGATCCTCACGGAGGCGGTCGAGTTCGCCACGGAGGAAGTCACGGGTGGCGACCTCGCCGACCGCGATCCGCAGTGACGCCAGCTCCCGCGCGAGGTATTCGGTGTCCGCCTTGGTCTGCTCGGCCCGATTCCGGTCTTCCTCCAGCGAGACGCGGTCACGGTCGTCCTGGCGGTTCTGTGCCAGCAGGATGAGCGGCGCGGCGTACGCGGCCTGCGTCGAGAACGCCAGGTTCAGCAGGATGAACGGATACGGGTCCCAGCGCAGCGAGACCGCCACCAGGTTCAGCACGATCCAGACGATGACGGTCAGGGTCTGCCAGAACAGGTATTTGCCGGTACCGAGGAACCGCGCGACCCGTTCGGTGAGCCTGCCGAACGTGTCCGGATCCATGTTCAGCCTGAACCGGCCTTGGCCGCGGGGCTGGTCCAGCCGCCGCCCGGACGTCAGTTCAGGCACGGTCGTCCTCCTCGATCTCTTCATTGATCTCGCCGGTGGTGTCGTGCAGCCCGGTCTCGCGCCAGTCCTCCGGCAGCAGGTGGTCGAGCACGTCGTCGACGGTGACCGCGCCCAGCAGGTGGTCCTCGGCGTCGACCACCGGCCCGCAGGTGAGGTTGTAGGCGGCGAAGTAGCGGGTGACCTCGGACAACGTGGCGTCGGGCCGCAACGCCGGCAGCTGCGTGTCGACGGCGCTCGCGACCATCTCCGCGGGGGGTTCGCGCAGCAGCCGCTGGAAATGGACGACGCCGACGAAACGCCCCGTCGGCGTCTCGGTGGGCGGGCGGCAGACGAACACCATGCTCGCCAGTGCCACCGGCAGGTCGGCGTTGCGGATATGCGCGAGTGCCTCCGCGACAGTGCCGTCCGGGGTCAGGACGACCGGTTCGGGCGTCATCAACCCGCCCGCGGTGTCGGAGGAGTACTTCAGCAGGCGCTTCACCGGCGCCGACTCCTCGGGTTCCATCAGTTCCAGGAACCGGTTCTGTTCGGCGGGTGCCAGTTCGGCCAGCAGGTCGGCGGCGTCGTCGGGGTTCATCGTTTCGAGGATGTCGGCGGCCCGTTCCTCGGCGAGGTAGGACAACAGTTCCTTCTGGTCGTCCTCGGGAAGCTCCTCGATGACGTCGGCGAGGTGCTCGTCGTCCATCGCGTCGGCGACCTCGTGCCGTCGTTTCAACGGCAGGTCCCGGACCGTGGCTGCGACGTCCGCCGGGCGCATGGTGTCGAACAGCATCAGCAGCTGCGCCGCGCCCTGAGTCTGGCCGGTCAGGTCGGTGAGCCCGAGCCCGGACACCTCCGACCACGGCAGCACCTGCATCGGCGCGCGCCGCCTGCCGAGGCCGAGCCTGCTCGACCGCTCGCGGATCGCGAGTTTCGCGAGCACCCAGTCCCGGGTCCGCGTCGGCTCCATGGCGGCGTCGACCACGGTGACACGGGTGTCCGAGCCTGTGAGCGTGGCGTACGCGTCGAACAGCTGCCCGACCACCAGCACCTCGTTGGGCCGCTGGTGGAACCGCCGCATGTTGACCGAACCGGTGGCGAGCGTGATGGCGGTGGGCTCGATCGAGGTCACGCGCAACATCGGCACGAACACGCGGCGCCTCGTCGTCAGCTCGACGACGATGCCCAGGATCCGCGGTGGTTGCTGGTCGAGCCGGAGACCCGCCACCAGGTCCCGCACCTTGCCGATCGATTCGCCGTCGGGTCCGAAAACCGGCAAACCGGCCAACTGAGCTGCGAATACCCTGTTCACGGGTGCCATGCCCGAAGGTTATCGGCTTCCGGGCCTGGAGACGATTCGTGTGATCACCGCAATGCCCACGCGGCGATTTCGGGGACAGCTGCGTAGGCCGGGTCTTCGGCGAGGGTCGTGGGCTCGGCACCCTCGGCGAGGTCTTCGTGGAGCCAAATCCAGTTCTCCACCGCGCGCACGAGCGTCCACGCCCGCGTGCGCTCGACGTCCACACCGGCAGCGGCGGTGAACCACGCGATCTTTTCGTCCATTGTGGACTCGGCCGCCCGGTTCCAGAGGATCGAGATCGCGCCGAACTCGAGGTCACCCGAAAGTGGCTTCGGATCGATCACCAGCCACGGTTCGCGTTCCCCGGCGAGGACGTTCTCGAAGTGCAGATCCTCGTTCACCATCAGCTCACCGGCCTCCGGCCCGAGGTTCACGCAGATCTCGACCGCCGCGTCGATGTACTTCCGGTCGAACGGTTCGCCGAGTTCGCTCCACGTCTTCGGAAGTTCGGTGACCAGCTCCTCGGCTTCCTCGCGAAGGGAACGTTGCAGCGCTTCGGGAGCCGGGACGGCCAGTCGCCGGGCCATCACGCCGATGGTCTCGATCGCTTCCTGGATCGGCTCGGTTTCGAGCGATCGAGTGGAGTCGAGCCGCTCCAGGAGCAGCACGCCGTCCTCGGGCACGTTGTCGTACATCAGCACCGCGCCCTGACCGGCCCAAGTGGACAGTGCGAGCGGCTCGTCGACCGATTCCTCGTGCGGCCAGCCGAGTTTCAGGATCGCGGGGGAGCCATCGGCCCGGCGGACGGGCTGGGCGACGCCGGCGAAACCGTGCATCGCCTCGCCGTCGTAACCGAGGTCCCACTTGGCCGTGTACTTCGCGGCGAGAAAGGGGAGGGAATCGAGCCATTCGGCGGCTCCAGGGCCGAGTCCGGCGGCGCGGTCGAGGAATTTGGGCGGGATCTTGAAACCGGTCACGATCCCACCTTGGCAGGCGTGTCCACCGTGTTTCGCCCGTGACCCGTCAGGCGTACCGTGAGCAGGGAGAACACAACCCCGGGGAGTAGCCATGGTGGTGGAGATTCTCGGTACGATCGCCGTCGCGGGCGGCGCTTGGCTCGCGACCAGTCTGCGCGTGGTGAAACAGTACGAACGCGGTCTGATCTTCCGGTTCGGCCGGGTGCGCGTGAACCCCCGGCAGCCGGGGCTCGCGATGCTGGTGCCCTTCGTGGACCGGATGCAGAAGGTCAACATGCAGATCATCACGATGCCGATCCCCGCGCAGGACGGCATCACCCGCGACAACGTCAGCGTGCGGGTCGACGCGGTCGTGTACTTCAAGGTGATCGACCCGGTACTGGCCGCGGTGAACGTGCAGGACTACCGCTCGGCCGTCGGGCAGGTCGCGCAGACGTCGCTGCGGTCCATCATCGGCAAGAGCGAACTGGACGACCTGCTGTCCAACCGCGAACGGCTCAACGAGGGCCTGGAGCTGATGATCGACAGCCCGGCGCTGGACTGGGGCATCCACATCGACCGTGTCGAGATCAAGGACGTCGCGCTGCCGGAATCGATGAAACGCTCGATGTCACGCCAGGCCGAAGCCGAACGCGAGCGGCGCGCGCGGGTCATCTCGGCCGACGGTGAATTGCAGGCGTCGCACAAACTTTCGCAGGCGGCCGCGACCATGGCCGACACCCCGGCGGCGATGCAGCTGCGGCTGCTGGAGACCGTCGTGCAGGTCTCGGCGGAGAAGAACTCGACGCTGGTCCTGCCGTTCCCGGTGGAACTGCTGCGCTTCCTGGACGCGAACACCCCGAAGCGGGAAGCTTCTCCCTCGCCTTCCCCGGAGGAGGCCAATGGACAAGTGGCGCCTGCGCCTCGCGAATCGGACGACGCGGCTCCAGGGCTCATGAGTGGTAAGGACGGTTAGAGCCAACCCAGTGGCCGTGTCGCGAAAGCCACTTTCGGGACATCAGACGTCGCGAAAGTGGCTTTCGCGACACCCGGTAGGGCGCCCGCGCCTCGCCAACCGGACGACGAGGCCCTTTAGTCCAGTTCGCCGTTGACACCCAAAACGATCAAAGTCCCGAAGAAACCGACGTACAGCGCGAGCACGATGTAACCGATGATCACCGCCGCGAGCGCCATGCTTCGCCCGCCGGCCTCACCGCGGTTCGCCTTGGCGAGCCCGATGTGCCCCAGGATCAGCCCGACGATCACGGTCACGCACGAGCAGATCCCGATGAGCGAGCACACCAGTCCGGCGATCGCCATCCCGTTGTCCTGCGGACGCTGCGGTGCCGTCGCGGCGTACGGGTTGTACGGCTGCGGCGGGTACACGAGCGGCATGGGCGCGGACGGGTACACCGGAAGGACCGAAGGGTCCGGAGTCGCGAAGGTGGTCTCGGGCTGCGGGACGGGCTCGGCGGTCAGCGGGTCGATGGCCTGCGCGTACGGCTCCACGGGAGCGGGAGGATCCACCGGAGCAGCGGAACCAGGAGGCTCGAACGGAGCCGGTGGCTCGAAAGGCGGAGGCGGTGTGAAGGGCTCGGGAGGCTGGAACTGCTGCGGTTCCGCCGGCGACGGGCTCGCCACCGTTTCGGACGAGGACGCGGACGTCGGGTCCGAAAAGGTGTTCGAGTCGGTGTAGGACGGCGTGTCCTGCGGGTCGGAACTGTTCATCCGGTCGGCCCCCTGGTTCGTGCGGGACACCACCGTATCCTCCGAACGGGTCACGAGACTCCCGCGGCACCGATCGCGAACACCACGAACACGAACCACAGGATGACCGGGATCAGCCACAGCCCGGTGACGACGTACCCGACGATCATTCCGGCCTGCGCCATGCCCTTGCCGCCCGCTTCGCCGCGCTTGGCCTTCGAGAGCGCGATGTGCCCGAAGATGATCCCCAGTATCGCCGGGAAGCAGATGATCAGCCCGATCAGCGAGCACACCAGCGACGCCACCGCCATGCCCTGGTCCGGCGGCCGCACGTAGGTCTGCTGGACGTAGAAGTGCTGCGGTGGCTGGTACGGCTGGAGGCCGTAGGGCTGTTCGAACTGCCCGGAAGGCTGCTGCTGTCGCCCGTACGGGTCGTGCGGATTCGTCATGATGGTCCCCTCGTCGGCACCGGACGGTATCGCTAGCGGAAAGCCCCGTGTTTCGCGGCGACGTTCAGGAGGACCGGAATCGCGATGGCGTAGAGGATGATCATCAGATAGCCGACGATGAAAGCGGCCAGCGCCATGCCCTTGCCGCCGGCTTCGCCGCGCCGGGCCTTCGCGAAGGCGACGTGGCCCAGGACGATCCCCGGGATCACGGACACCAGTCCGATCAGCCCGAAGAGTGAAAAGATCAGGGCGGCGACCGCCAGGCCGGAGTCCTTGCTCTGTGCCGGTGGCTGGTTCGGGAAGCCGTACTGCTGATGCGGTGGGAATCCACCAAAGGGCTGCAGAGCCACGTTCGTCCCCCTCGGACTGTGATCGGCTTGTCACTGTAGTGCCATGGTCACGGATGGCGTACGCGTGACTGCGCTCATAGCGAGGTCCCCGGTCAAGCGTCATACTCACCGGTAACCCAGCGCCGGGAGCCCGGTGCGCGCGAATTTAGGGAGCAGCGATGGCTCGCCTCGCCCAGACCGCCGGCTTGACCGACGTGCAGTCCGAAATCCTGGCCACGGTCCGCCAGTTCGTGGACAAGGAGGTCATCCCGCGCGCGCAGGAGCTCGAGCACTCCGACACCTATCCCACCGACATCGTCGAGGGGATGAAGGAGATGGGTCTGTTCGGGCTCACCATCCCGGAGGAGTACGGCGGCCTCGGTGAATCGCTGCTGACCTACGCGCTCGTGGTCGAGGAGATCGCGCGCGGCTGGATGAGCGTCTCCGGCGTCATCAACACGCACTTCATCGTGGCGCACATGATCTCCCGTCACGGGACGCCGGAGCAGAAGCAGCACTTCCTGCCGCGGATGGCGACCGGTGAGGTCCGCGGTTCGTTCTCGATGTCCGAGCCGGACCTCGGTTCCGACGTCGCCGCGATCAAGACCCGCGCCCGCCGGACCGACGACGGTTACGTCATCGACGGCTCGAAGATGTGGCTCACCAACGGCGGCAGCTCCAACCTGATCGCGTTGCTCGTCAAGACCGACGAGGGCGCCGAGAAGGCCCACCAGAACCTGACCACGTTCCTGGTCGAGAAGCCCGAGGGCTTCGGCGAGGTCGCTCCCGGCCTCACCATCCCCGGCAAGATCGACAAGATGGGTTACAAGGGCGTCGACACCACCGAAGCCGTTTTCGACGGCTACAAGATCGGTGCCGACAAGGTCCTCGGCGGGGCGCCGGGCAAGGGCTTCGCGTACATGATGGACGGTGTCGAGGTCGGCCGCGTCAACGTCGCCGCGCGTGCCTGCGGCATCGCGATCCGCGCGTTCGAACTGGCCGTGGAGTACGCCCAGCAGCGCAAGACCTTCGGCAAGGCGATCGCCGAGCACCAGGCGGTGGCGTTCAAACTCGCCGAGATGGCCACCAAGGTCGAAGCCGCGCACCTGATGATGGTCAACGCCGCCCGCCTCAAGGATTCCGGCGAGCGCAACGACGTCGAGGCCGGGATGGCGAAGCTGATCGCGAGCGAGTACTGCGCCGAGGTCACCCAGGACTCGTTCCGCATCCACGGCGGTTACGGCTACTCGAAGGAGTACGAGATCGAGCGTCTGATGCGCGAGGCGCCGTTCCTGCTCATCGGCGAGGGCACCAGCGAGATCCAGAAGACCATCATCAGCCGCGGCCTGCTCCGCGAGTACAAGTCCCGCTCCTGAACGTTCGCGCCTTTCGCCCGTCCTTGAGAAGATGGACCAGGACGGGCGAGAGGTGATTACGTGAGTGCTCCCTTTGGCGGAGGCGGACGTGCCGCAGGCGGGCTGCCCCGCCTGCCGACGCCGCCTTCCGGATGGCCGATCGGCTCCTACGCGACGTACGGCGAAGCGCAGCACGCCGTCGGCTTCCTCGCGGAGAAGGAGTTCGGGGTCGCCGACGTGACCATCGTCGGCGTCGACCTGATGCTCGTCGAACGCGTCGTCGGCCGGTTGAGCTGGGGCCGCGTGCTGGGCACCGGTGCCGTGTCGGGCGCGTGGTTCGGCCTGATCATCGGCCTGTTGCTGGGGATGTTCAACAACCAGGGCTTCGCGTGGCAGCCCATGATCGGCGGGCTCGTGCTCGGCATTCTGGCGTGGACGGTCTTCGCGGCGATCAGTTACAGCATGTCCCGCCGCGACTTCTCCTCCGCGAGCCAGCTGGTCGCCGGTCGCTACGACGTGCTCTGCCAGCCGCGTTCGGCCGAGCAGGGCCGTGAGCTCCTCGCCCAGCTCGCGATGCGCTCGCCGGGGTGACGCCGGGACCGCCACTGACATTCGGCGGTACTGGTTCACCTGTTCGTCGTGCGATCCGCTGAATCGTTACCGATACTGCTTGCGGGCGTAGATCGCCCGGAATAGGTTGCACAACACCAGTCGGGCGGTCACGTACTCCAGCGTGTCCGCCCGAGCACTAGCACGTCGGGGTGCTGGCGCGCGGCTTCTTCAACGCGTCCTAGCGCCGCCGCATCCCGGGTGTGCGCGGGTGAGGAGGCCTCATGGGGAAGAGGATGAGCGCGAGCCGGAGGGGTCGCTCACCAGGCCGCACCGGCTCGCTACTCGGCGCGACAGCGCTGACGGTCGGCCTGCTGGCCGGTTGCGGATCGGATGCCGGACTCAAGATCAACGTCTACTACGCGCCAGAAGACAACTTCCAGTCCGTTGTGGACGAATGCACCAAGGCCTCGGACGGGCGGTACGAGGTCGTCTACAACAAGCTCCCGCGTCCGGCCGACGGCCAGCGGGAACAGATGGTCCGCCGGCTGGCCGCCGGGGACGATTCGCTCGACGTACTGGGGTTGGACGTCACGTGGGTTTCCGAGTTCGCCGAGGCGGGCTGGGCCGACGAATGGACCGGCGAGGCGAAGGCCGAAGCGACCGCCGGTGTCCTGCCGGGACCGCTCGAAACCGCCACGTGGAACGGAAAGCTCTACGCGGCGACCAAGAACACCAACGTTCAGCTGCTCTGGTACGACGACAGGCTGACGCCGACGCCGCCGAAGACCTGGGACGAGATGATCCAGCAGGCCCAGGCGCTCAAGGCACAGGGCAAACCGGCGAACGTCGTGTTCACCGGCGCGCAGTACGAGGGCCTCGTCGTCATCTACAACACGCTCGTCGAGTCGGCGGGCGGCAAGATCCTCTCCGACGACGGTAAATCGGTCGTGATGGACGCGGGCGCGATCAAGGCGCTGGAGATGCTCAAGAAGGTCACCACGGCCGGGATCACCGACCCGTCGCTGACCAACTCGAAGGAGGACGAGGTCCGCCAGTCCTTCCAGCGCGGCAACGCCGCCTTCGAATTGAACTGGCCGTTCGTCTACGCCTCCTACGCCAAGGAGAAGAAGGACGAACTCCAGCACTTCAAGTGGACCACCTATCCGGAGTTCGAAGCGGGCAAGCCCGCCAAGACCACGATCGGTGGCTACAACCTGGCCGTCAGCTCGACGTCGAAGCACAAGGCCGAGGCCTACGAGGTCGCGCTGTGCCTGCGCAACGAGAAGAACCAGAAGTTCTCCGCGCTCAAGGACGGTGTCCCACCGACGCTCGAATCGCTCTACACCGACACGGTCCCGCTCGATCCGACGGCCGCCGTCGGCGACGACAACCCGAGCATGGACACGAAATACCCGATGCGGGAAACGATCCTGGACGCACTCAAGAACGCCGCGGTGCGCCCGCTGACCCCGGCGTACCAGAACGCTTCGACCGTGTTGTCGAAGGTGCTTTCCCCGCCTTCTGAAATCGATCCGCAGAAGACGGCTGACAAGCTGCGGGAGCAGCTCGCCGACGCGCTCCAGTCGAAGGGAGTGATCCCGTGACCGTGCAGGAAACCGCCGGTTCGGCGACCAAGAGCGCGCCGGGCAAGAAGGCGAAACCCGTTCTCAGTGAAGGAAAGAAGGCCGAGCGCAGGCTCGGGCTCTGGCTGTGCGCCCCGGCGGCGTTCGTGATGATCGCCGTCACCGGGTATCCGATCATCTACTCGATCTGGCTGTCCCTGCAGCGTTACGACCTCAGGTTCCCCGCGCAGCAGGAATTCGTCGGTCTCGACAACTACATCGCGGTGCTGTCCAACGGTTATTGGTGGACGGCGTTCGGGACGACGATGGGCTTGACCATCGTTTCGGTGGTGATCGAGTTCGTCCTCGGCATGGGCCTGGCGCTGATCATGCACCGGACGCTCGTCGGACGGGGCCTCGTGCGGACGGTCGCCCTGATCCCGTACGGCATCGTGACGGTGGTCGCGGCGTTCTCCTGGTACTACGCCTGGACACCGGACACCGGGTATCTGGCCAACCTGTTCTTCCCGGACACCGCGCCGCTGACCGAGTACTGGCCCTCGCTGGCGATCATCGTGCTGGCCGAGGTGTGGAAGACGACGCCGTTCATGGCGCTGCTGCTGATGGCGGGGCTGGCGCTGGTGCCGGATGACCTGCTCAAGGCCGCGTCGATGGACGGCGCGACCGCGTGGCAGCGGTTCACCAAGGTGATGCTGCCGGTGATGAAGCCGGCGATCCTGGTGGCGCTGCTGTTCCGCACTTTGGACGCGTTCCGCATCTTCGACAACATCTTCGTGCTCACCAACGGTGCACAGGACACGTCGTCGGTGTCGATGCAGACCTACAACAACCTGGTCAAGGGGTTGAACCTCGGGATCGGCTCGACGATGGCGGTGCTGATCTTCATCACGGTGGCGATCATCGCGTTCATCTTCATCAAGGTGTTCGGCACGGCCGCACCTGGTAGTGACAACGGGGGGAAGCGCTGATGGTGATGGGTGGAGCGGTCACTCCCGGCCGCAAACTCAAATGGGGTTTGGTCGACCTCCTGGTCCTGGTGTTCGCGCTGTTCCCGGTGCTGTGGGTGGTGTCCCTTTCGTTCAAGACCAAGGAGACCTTGGACGACGGGTACTTCTTCCCGCAGGAATGGACGTGGCAGAACTACGCGGACATCTTCGAGACGACGGAGTTCATCCGGGCCTTGGTGAACTCGATCGGGATCGCGATCATCGCGACGGTGATCGCGGTCGTCCTCGGCACGATGGCGGCGTACGCGATCGCGCGGCTGGACTTCCCCGGTAAGCAGCTGCTCGTCGGGATGTCGCTGCTGATCGCGATGTTCCCGCAGGTGTCGCTGGTGACGCCGCTGTTCAACATCGAACGTGAGCTGGGGTTGTTCGACACCTGGCCGGGGCTGATCCTGCCGTACATCACGTTCGCGCTGCCGCTGTCGATCTACACGCTTTCCGCGTTCTTCCGGGAAATCCCGTGGGAGCTGGAAAAAGCGGCGAAGATGGACGGCGCGACGCCGGCACAGGCGTTCCGGAAGGTGATCGCGCCACTGGCCGCACCAGGGGTGTTCACCACCGCGATCCTGGTGTTCATCTTCTGCTGGAACGACTTCCTGTTCGCGATCTCGCTGACCTCGACCGAGGCCTCGCGGACGGTCCCGGCGGCGTTGTCGTTCTTCACCGGGTCCTCGCAGTTCGAAGACCCCACCGGGACGATCTCCGCGGCCGCCGTGGTGATCACCGTCCCGATCATCCTGTTCGTATTGCTATTCCAGCGTCGCATCGTGGCGGGGCTGACGTCCGGTGCGGTGAAGGGCTGACCCATGGCTGAAATTGTTCTCGAGAAGGTGTCCAAGAAGTACCCCGACGGCGCCCTCGCGGTGTCCGAAGTGGACATCACGATCGCCGACGGTGAGTTCATCATCCTGGTCGGCCCGTCCGGCTGCGGCAAGTCCACGACACTGAACATGGTCGCCGGCCTGGAGGACATCTCCTCCGGCGAACTGCGCATCGACGGCAAGCGCGTCAACGAAAAGGCGCCGAAGGACCGCGACATCGCGATGGTGTTCCAGTCCTACGCGCTGTATCCGCACATGAGCGTGCGGGAGAACATGGCGTTCCCGTTGCGGCTGGCCAAGGTCGACGACAAGACCGTGCGCGCGAAGGTCGAAGAGGCAGCGAACATCCTCGACCTGACCGGGCATCTCGACCGCAAACCGGCGAACCTCTCCGGCGGGCAGCGGCAGCGGGTCGCGATGGGACGCGCGATCGTCCGCAACCCCAAGGCGTTCCTGATGGACGAGCCACTGTCCAATCTGGACGCCAAGCTGCGCGGTCAGATGCGGACCTCGGTGTCGAAGATCCAGAAGCAGCTGGGCACGACGACGCTCTACGTCACGCACGACCAGACCGAGGCGATGACCCTCGGCGACCGGGTCGTCGTGCTCCGGGCGGGCTACGTGCAGCAGATCGGGTCGCCGCAGTTCCTCTACGACAACCCGGCGAACCTGTTCGTGGCCGGGTTCATCGGCAGCCCGTCGATGAACTTCGTCTCGGCGACGCTGGAAAACGGTGTCGCGCGCAGCGCACTGGGCGAGATCCCGCTCACCGACCGGGTCCGGCGGCTGGTCGAGGCCGCCGACGCGCCTCGCGAGGTCATCGTCGGCATCCGGCCGGAGCACTTCGAGGACGCCGCACTGGTGGACGCGTCCGCCCGCGAGGGCGCGACGTTCACCGCCCACGTGGACGTCCTCGAGTCGATGGGTTCGGAGAAGTTCGCGCACTTCTCGGTCGAGGGTGAGGCCGCGTCGTCGTCGGACCTCGCGGATCTCGCCGCCGACAGCGGATCCTCGGACGTTCCCGGCTCCGAGTCGCAGATCGTGGCCCGCCTCTCGGCGGCGTCCGCGGCGGCGGAGAACCAAAACGTCGAGCTGTGGTTCGACGCCGACAAGATCAAGCTGTTCGACGGGGCCAGCGGAAAGAACCTGACCTACACCGACTAGCTCGCCGGTTCGTCCTGCCCGGGGTCAGTACTGGCTCTCGGGCAGGGCGAGCCACAGCACGATGTAGACGATGAACTGCGGGCCGGGCAGCAGGCAGGAGAGCACGGCGAGCAGGCGGACCTTGCCCGGCGTGGTGCCGAAGCGTTTGGCGATCCCGGCGCAGACGCCGCCGATCATGCGGCCCTGGCGCGGTCGGGTCAGGCGGGCGGCTACGGGGTTGGTCACGGGTTCTTCCCTCTCGGTCGTCGCTGTGTGTGAAACCCATTCTCGTCGCGCGGCGCCGCCGCCGCATCCCACCGCGGGACGAAACGCACCCCTAAGGGCGTGAAATCGCGGTAAAGCACCCACCTGGGAAAACGCCGAAGACCCTGTGTTCTTCGCCCGTAGGGGGTGGTGTTCCCGGTTCTTTTGACGATACTGCTCCGGTGCCCTCGAAGAGACTGATCGTGGTCCTCTGTGGCCTGTTCCTGGCCGCGGCCTGTGCCACTCCGGAACCGGCGGTGACGCCGTCGCCGACCATGGCTCGTGACGAGGCCCTGACCGCCGCCGAGGCGCTCGGGGACTACTCGTCGCTCGATTACTGCAGCCTGGTCGACCAGGCGAAAGTGATCGGCGGGGGAAACGCGGTCAAACCACCCTTGTCCTCTTTCGAGTTCTGCCGTCTCGAATTCGTCGAGGGCGCCAATCGCTACACCGTGACCACCGGTCCGATCACTTCCGGGCAGGATCCGAACAATCAGCCCTACGAATTCGGCGGATCGCTGCCGGAGGGTGTCAGCGTCCAGCAGTCGACGTTCAACGAGGACACCACCTGCACGCGGCTGCTGACCTTCGCCGACGGGATCCGGCTGTCCATCGTCGTCACCTCCGACAACGAGAACCCGGCCGACCAGGCCGATCGCTGCCGGATCGCGGACGCGACGGTCGGCAGCGCGGCGGGGGTGATCGCCGCGCAGAAGGTCGGCCGGCTGAACTTCGACCAGCGGTCCTGGGGCCGTGTCGCCCCCTGTGCCCTGCTCGACCAGCACGAACTCGACGCCGCCGCCGGGGCGGAGACCAAACCGGCCCCGGCGCTGTCCGGGCACAACTGCATCCGCGGCAAGGTCAGCGTCTCGCTGTCGGTCGGGGTGGACACCACGCCGGGCGCGACGGAGGCGCTGGGCGGGCGGCAGGTCCAGGTCACCACGTCGGGCGCGTTCTGCCAGGTGACCACGCACCGGCCGATCCCGGGCACGCCGGAACGGGTCGAGCAGGCGCTGCTCTCGGTGGTCGGCGTCGACGGTGCGCCGGAGGACGCCACGTGCGCCGCGGCGCGGGAAGTCGCCGTGGCCGTTTTCCCGAAGCTCCCCTGACCGCAATTCGTCCCCTAGTTGCGGTCCTTGCCCGCGCAACTACCGCAACTAGAGGACTACTTGCGTGGCCCTCGCTCCGCGCCGCGTGACTGAGCGGAGAACTCACGTGACTGAGCGGAGAACTCACGTGACTGAGCGGAGATCTGCCCGCGGCCGGATCTCGCCGCGAGTTCTCCGCCCAATCACGCGAGTTCGCCGTCTAATCACGTGAGTTCCGCCTTCAAGCACGCGAGTTCGCCGTCTGGACACGCGAGTTCGCCGCCCAATCACGCGAGTTCGCCGTTGGAGGCGGGGTGGGGCCGCAAGTAGGTGACTAATTGCGAGTGAGTCAGCGCAGCTTGGGCAGTCGGAAGGAGCACATCGCCTCGTCGAGCGCCTCGAAGTCCAGCGGCGGGTGCGGCAGCGGGGTGGCGCGGCCGGGTTCGGCGCGCAGGCCGTCCAGCAACAGCGCGAGGCACCGGCGCCACAGGTCCGGCTGGATACCGTGCGTGAACTCGATGACCGAGCCGATCATCTGGTGCAGCAGCGGCATGTCCGTCGGAACGACGTCCGCGCGGAGGACGCCCGCCGACTGGGCCCGCTCGACGAGCTGTGTGATCAACGGCACCATGTGTGCTTTCGCCTCGGCGACACGCTCGTGGCCGAAGACGTTCGACAGCATGACCTCACGTAACCCGCGGTCACCGGCGTGCAGTTCGGCCGCGCGCCAAGTGAAGCTAGTGAAGCCTTCCCAAGGGTCTTCGGCGCGAAGCGCCTCTTCGGCGAACTCGCGGATCGTCTCGAACTGGTCGACGAACATCGCCTCGACCAGGTGTTCCTTACTGGGGAAGCGTCGATAGACGGTGCCGACGCCGACGCCGGCGCGATGCGCGACGTCGTCGAGTGTCGCTTCGAGCCCGCGCTCGCCGAAGACATCGCGTGCCGCCGCGATGATGCGCTGCCGATTGAGTTCAGCGTCGCGCCGCAGCGGTCGCGCCGGTGCGGCGGGAGCGAGGTCCCGAGCCATTCGTCCAGCTTAACAAATGAAGTAGAGGACGCTTCTCCGCTTTTCGGGTACCTTGGCGACGAAAGGGGAGATACCTACTCCACATAGCTTCTCCGTCACTATCGGTGAGGAAACCGCCCGTATGCCTGAGTCATCCACCGCTGTCGTCACGCCGCCGGGGGACGCGGCCGCGCAGCACACCAATCCGCACCACGCCAGGAGATGGCTGATCCTGGTGATGATCGGTCTCGCCCAGCTGATGGTGGTGCTCGACGCCACCGTCGTGAACATCGCGCTCCCGTCGGCGCAGCAGGACCTCGGCTTCTCGAACGACGCCCGCCAGTGGGTCGTCACCGCCTACGCGCTCGCGTTCGGCAGCCTGCTCCTGCTGGGCGGGCGGCTCGCGGACCTCTTCGGCCGCAAACGCGCGTTCCTCGTCGGGCTCGCCGGTTTCGCCGTCGTGTCCGCGATCGGCGGCGCCGCCACCAGCATCGAAATGCTGCTCGTCGCCCGTGCCGCACAGGGCGTCTTCGGCGCGCTTCTCGCTCCGGCCGCCCTTTCGCTGCTGACCACGACCTTCACCGACCCGAAGGAACGCGGCAAGGCCTTCGGTGTCTTCGGCGCGATCGCCGGTGCCGGCGCGGCGATCGGCCTGCTGCTCGGTGGCGTGCTGACCGAGTACCTCGACTGGCGCTGGTCGATGTACGTCAACATCGTCTTCGCGGTGATCGCGTTCGCCGGCGCGCTCGTGCTGCTGAAGAACTCCGAGACCGAAGGCCCGCGCCCGAAGCTCGACATCCCGGGCACGATCACCGCGTCGGCCGGGTTCTTCGCGCTGGTCTACGGCTTCGCGAACGCCGAGCGTGACTCGTGGTCCGCGATCTCGGTGTGGGGTTTCCTCGCCGCCGGTGTCGTGCTGCTCGTGGCGTTCGTCGCGATCCAGCAACGGGCCGAACACCCGCTCCTGCCGCTGCGCGTCCTGCTCGACCGCGACCGCGGCGGTTCGTACCTCGCGATGTTCCTGCTCGCCATCGGGATGTTCTCGATCTTCCTGTTCCTCACCTTCTACATCCAGCTGAACCTCGGGTTCACGCCGGTGCAGAGCGGGGTCGCGTTCCTGCCGATGGTCGCCACCCTGATGGCCAGCGCGACGTCGGCGACGGCCGTGCTGCTGCCGAAGTTCGGTGCGAAACCGTTGGTGTCACTGGGAATGCTGATCGCCGGAGTGGGCCTGTTCTGGCTCTCGGCGATCGACACCACCAGCACCTACGCCAGCGGGGTGCTGTTCCCGCTGATGATCATGGGCGTCGGTATCGGCCTCGCCATGGCGCCCGCGATGAGCGTCGCGACCTTCGGCGTCGACACGCACGACGCCGGTGTCGCGTCGGCCGCGGTCAACACCGCGCAGCAGGTCGGTGGCTCGATCGGGACCGCGCTGCTGAGCACGCTGGCCGGGAACGCGGCGACGTCGTTCGCCGTCGGGAAGACGCCTTCGCCGCAACTCGCGGCCGAAGCGGCTGTGCACAGCTACACGACCGCCTTCGTGTGGGGCGGGTGGATCTTCGTCGCGGGTGCGGTGATCTGCGGGCTGCTGCTGCGGTCGGGTGCTCCGGCGAAGGCCGCCTCTTCAGACGCTCCGGTCGCCGTACACATGTAGTTCGGCTGTTATGAACGGACCTTTCATAACAGAATTTGTTATGAAAGGTCCGTTCATAACACGCGGGGGAGGCGTCACCGGGACTGTGAGCGCACGGCTTCGAAGACCTCGTCGTCCCACCGGTGCGTCCGGATCAGCCGGTACCGTTCGCAAGCCACCCACAGATACGCCTCGGCATCGGTGCGGTCGCCGATCAGATCCGCCTGCCGCAGCATCGCCACCACCGGGACGAACTCCTCGTCGAACCACCGCTGCGCCAGTGTCGCGCGGTCCGAGTAGTGCCCTTCGTCCTGCATCAGCCGGAAACCCCAGGCCTCCACATGCTCACCGAGCCGCGCGTAGTCCCACGGATCCGTGAACACCACCGAAGCCCGCGACTGCCCGGAAAGCGGGACTCGCTCCAGGAACAGCCGCCGGTAGTCCTTGACGATCAGGTCGCCGCGGTACCGGATGCCGCTCGGGTCCAGTTTGGTCCGTACCTCGGTGACCATCGCCTCTATTGTGGACAGTCCCATCGCGTGCGCCACCGAAACGCGGTGGTGCCCGTCGATGATGAAATGCAGTTCGCCGACGCGGTACACCTCGATCGGCGGAATCGACTCGCCGCGCCTGGTCGCGAGTGCCAGCCGTTCCCAGCGTTCGCGGACGCGGCCGGACGTCGGGCGGAAGCGGCGGTCGAAGTCGCGGCCGCGGTCGACGCTGCCGACGATCGAATCGAGCCGGATCACCCGCGCCCCGATCTTCCGTTCGCCGAGGTAGCCGAGCGCGTCGACCACCTCGTGGAACGGCAGCATGATGTTGACGTCGTCGGGTTCGCCCCGCAGCCAGTTCGCCAGCCGCGACAGCACCTGACGCCGCCGTGCGCGGAGGAAGTCGTGTTCCGCGTCAGCCCTGGGAAATCCGGTGTCCTTCATAGCGCGAACTCCATGATCCGGTGCCCGACCACGTTGCGTACCGTGGTTCCGCCGACCACCCGGTCCGGCACGGGTTCACCGTGCGGGTGGATATGCCCGTGCAGCAACCATTTCGGCCGCAACGACTCGATCGTGCGATGGAGACAGTCGAACCCGCGGTGCGGCGGGTCCTCGCGGTCGCCGCAGTGCCGCGGCGGCGCGTGGGTGAGCAGGACGTCGACGCCCCGCCCGTCCCGCCATCGGCGGAACCGCGCCCGGCGCACGAGCCGCCGCGCACGCCGCGCCTGCTGGCGTTGCGTCCACTGGTTCGGGCCGTCGTTGTAGCGAACCGAGCCGCCGAGCCCGGCGAACCGGAGCCCGCCGACGTCGACGATCCGGCCGTCCGCGTTCACCCCGCCAGCCGGGCCCGGCCACACCGCCGGGAAACCGTCCTTCATGGACAGTCCGCCGTAGCGCGTGTAGCCGGACAGGTCGGGATCGTGGTTGCCAGGCACGAACACGCACGGCACGTCGAGCGCGCCTGCCAGGAACTCGAGGTAGTCGTACGGCAGGTCACCGGCGCCGATGACGAGGTCGGCCCGGTGGTTGTGGACAGCGGACGTCCACAACCGCTCCTCGACCTCGTCCGCGACTACCAGCGCCTTCATGCGCTCCAGCGTAATGCCGGACGCGCTACTTGGGGCCGTGCGCGAACGCGGGGTCCTTGGCGATGATCGCGATCACGATGCCCAGCCAGACGACGCAGAAGGCCAGTGCCCAGAACTTGAGGTTGGTCAGGATCCTTGGCATGAGGGAACTCCACAACTACCGAAAGGGGAAGAAGGTCAGAGCCAGCGGTTCTTCCGGAATATTCGGTAGAGCAGGATGCAGACGCCGAAGATGACCGTCATCGCCATCGGGTAGCCGAACCGCCAGTGCAGCTCCGGCATGTAGTCGAAGTTCATCCCGTAGATGCCGGCCAGCGCCGTCGGGACCGCGATGATCGCCGCCCACGCGGTGATCTTGCGCATGTCGGTGTTCTGCTGGAGCGTGATCTTCGCCAGTGTCGCGTCCACCAGGGTGGTCAGCAGTTCGTCGAAGTTCGCGACCCGCTCCGCGACCGTGGTGAGGTGGTCGGAGACGTCGCGGAAATAGGACCGGACCTCGTCCGGGATCAGCCGCGTGTAGCCCTCGGCGAGGCGTTGCAGCGGAGTCCCCAGCGGCATGACCGCGCGGCGCAGCTCCAGCACTTCGCGCTTCATGAAGTAGATCTGCTCGGCGCTCACCTTGGAGCGCGGCGCGAAGACGTGCGTCTCCATTTCGTCGATGTCCGATTCGATGGCGGTGGTGACATCGAGGTAGTGGTCGACGACGTGGTCCGCGATCGCGTGCAGCACCGCGGACGGCCCGAGGTCGAGCCGCTCCGGGTCCTGGTCGAGTTCGCGGCGCAGCCGGGCGAGCCCCGAGTGGTTCCCGTGCCGCACGGTGATCACGAAGTCGCGGCCGAGGAACGCCATCAGCTCGCCGGTCTCGACGATCTCGTTCGCCGTCGCGGGTGACTCGTGTTCGACGTAGCGGACCGTCTTCAGCACCATGAACAGCGTGTCGTCGTAGCGCTCCAGCTTGGGCCGCTGGTGCGCTTCGAGTGCGTCCTCGACGGCCAGTTCGTGCAGGCCGAAGGTCTCCGCGATGCCCTGGATCTGGACCGCGTCGGGCTCGTGCAGGCCGATCCAGACGAAGCCGGCGTGCCGCTTGCGCACCTCTTTGATCGCCTCGGAGTGCGACCAGCGGCCGGGCAGGCGCTTGCCTTCCACGTACACCGCGCAATCGACGACGTACGCCGAAAGGGGGACGGGCAGCGGGCGCTCGGCGCCGCTCTTGGCGCGACCGTTGCTCCGGCCGCGAAGGCCGCCGAGCGAGGGAATGGCAGGCATGGGATCTCCTGGGCAGACGTCGTGCGTTGGTGCGCGAAGACGACGGGCCGAGCGGTCGGGGGGCCGCTCGGCTAGGCCAGCGTTCCCGGTTTCGTCAGCCCTGCCAGGTGGGGATCCGGCGAGACGTGAAGGCGGAAACGCTGCGACTACTAGGAAGCGGACTATCGCCACTGGACATCGGGTTCCTCACCTCCTTCGGCTCGGCGGACGGTTACGCAGTGGTGTGGGTCGCGTTGACGACCCGACACCAATGGTCGAGGGTACTCCTCAACACGAAAGCCTGTCGTTCCAGGCTCACGCCGCGTTACTCGTGCAGGAGGACTGGGTGCAGTTCGGTCGTTATTACGAAGAGTTCGAGGTCGGTGCCGTCTACAAGCACTGGCCGGGCAAAACGGTCACCGAGTACGACGACCACCTGTTCTGCCTCATCACCATGAACCACCATCCACTGCACCTCGACGCGCATTACGCCGAAGAGACCACCGACTTCGGCAAGAACGTCGTGGTCGGCAACTACGTCTACTCGCTGCTGCTGGGGATGTCGGTGCCCGACGTGTCCGGCAAGGCGATCGCGAACCTCGAGGTCGAATCGCTGAAACATGTGAAGCCGACCTTCCACGGTGACACCATCTACGGCGAGACCGAGGTGCTGGACAA
Organism: Amycolatopsis sp. cmx-11-12; assembly: GCF_046269425.1. NCBI lineage: Bacteria > Bacillati > Actinomycetota > Actinomycetes > Pseudonocardiales > Pseudonocardiaceae > Amycolatopsis > Amycolatopsis sp. cmx-11-12. Next base: position 167,674 of record NZ_JADNQM010000012.1, read on the forward strand.
GACGCCTTCGAAGTCGAAGGACGATCGCGGCGTCGTCTACGTCGAGACCCGTGGTTACAAACAGGACGGCACGATCGTGTGTGTGTTCCGTCGCAAGGTGATGGTGCCGAAGCGGTCCTACGGTGACACCAGGGGCGGTGAACAGCCCGGCCGTCCCGTGCCGCACGAATAACGGGTGTCACGAACGGAAAAGGGAGCGCGTCGATGCCCATCGGGCTGGATGAGATCAAGAGCCGCCTGCGGAAGTTCGCGACGGTCGAGGCGGCCGGTGTTTCGCCGCTGTACGAACACTTGGCGGCGAAGGCGGCCGAGGACGACGACGTCGCCGGGCTGCTGACCGACGCGCGCGGCGGTGAAGCGCGCGGCACGCTGCTACTGGCGACCGCGCACCGGCTCATCCAGGCCGACCCGATCCACCCGCTCTCGCGGTATTACCCGTCCGTCGGCGGCTTCGACGGCGTGGATTCGGAGACGTGGCCGCTGTTCCGCTCGTTCCTACTGGAGCGGGCGGACCGGGCGCGGGCGATCATCTCCTCGCGGTACACGCAGACCAACGAGGTCCGCCGCGCCGCCCTGCTCTACCCCGCGGTGACGGCGGCGGCGAAGGAAGCGGGCGGCAAGATCGCGCTGCTCGAGGTCGGTTGCAGCGCAGGCCTGCTGCTCGGCCTGGACAAGTACGCCTATCGCTACCAGTGCGACGGCGGCGAACAGCTCACCGCAGGGCCCGCGAAGGCCGCTGTCGGCCTGCATTGCGCGCTCGACCTCGCACCCGGCGCCGTCACGCCGAAGGTGCCGAAGAAGCTGACGGTCACCGCCCGCGCCGGCCTCGACCGCGCCCCGGTGGATCTGACCGACGAGGACGAACTGGCCTGGCTCGAAGCCTGCGTCTGGGCCGACCAGCCGGACCGGATCCGCCTCCTGCGCACCGCCGCGGCCGCGCAGGCCAAGCAGCGGCCGGAGCTGATCACCGGCGACGCCGTCGACGACCTCGCCTCGGCGGCCGCCACCGTGGGCTCGGACGCCCCTCTCGTGGTGCTGACCAGCCACGTGCTGGCGTATCTGGGGGAGCGGCGGGCCGAGTTCCTCGACGCCTTGCGCGAACTCGCCGCCGGACGGCCGTTGTGGTGGGTCAGCGAGGAGTTCTACGCCGCCGCGCTGGAGCCGTTGCTCCCCGGCCGGACCGAACTGGCCGACACCAACGGTGGATCGGCCGTGCTCGGACTCGTCCGTTGGGATGACGGGACCCCGGACGTGCGCGCACTGGCCAGGACGGCGCCGCACGGACAGCGGATGACCTGGCTCCCGGTTTAGCCTTTCGGCTGTTCGGGAGATGTCGGTAAAGCATCGGCAAGGCTAATTTTTCACCTCTTGTGCTGCTTAATCCACGCGTCATTTGCCGAATCGGGCACGGCGGTCGTCACTTCGGCGGGACATCCCCGCTCGGCAGCACACCCCAGTCGCGGAGAGTGACGAACAAGAGTTCGGCCAATCGGCCCTGCTCGTCGAGTTCGATCAAGGTCACGGCGTCGATCCAGCGGGCGTCGTCGGCGTCGTCCCCGGCACGGAGAGTGCCGCCGCTGACCGTGCAGGCGTAGTCGTGAATGTCGTATCGGCCGCGGCGCGCGTTGCCGACGTATGTGCCCGGCATCACGTCCAGTCCCGTCTCTTCGCGCATCTCACGGATGACGGCCACTTCGTCCGTTTCGCCGGGTTCGACCCGCCCGCCGGGGACCGACCACAGTCCTCGTCCGGGTTCATTCGCGCGCCGGATCAGCAGGATCCGCCCGTGTTCGTCGTGGACGATGCCGCCGACACAGCGGACGGTGCTGTCCGAAACGGTGTTCATTCCCGAATGGTAGACGCGGGTGCCCTGACAACGGCTGTCCTATACACGGAGAGTAGCCGTACGGTACACTTCCCCTCGCCGGCTGACCCAAGCGCGGGACTTCCCTCCCGCGCGGGTGGAAGGTGCGGTACAAAATGAATAGTCAGTATCCGCAGTCAGTCACCGTAAGAGACAGGATTGATCGCTGTGAACGCGAAAAAGCTCCTCACTTTCGCAGGAATCGCGTTGGTGCTGTTCTTCGTGATCGCGCAGCCAGGTCAGGCCGCGGGCCTCGTGGGAAACATCATCGGCTTCCTGCGTGACTCGGCCGAATCGGTGATCACCTTCGTCAGCAACGTCTTCAGCTAGCGGGGGAGCGGATACTCTATCGGTATGTTCGCACCACGCGATCCAGACGAGTATCTCCTCGACACCGAGCGACGGGTCATCAGGATCCGCCGTCACTGGGCGGTGCTGTTGTGGGAAACCTTCGAGACGGCCGCTTTGCTGGCCGTCTGCGTCCTGGTGTCCTACCTGCTGCCGCCCGCCGCGTGGGTGATCCAGAACATCCTCTGGTATGCCGCGTTGCTCGTCATCCTGCGCTTCGCGTACGTGGTGATGGAGTGGTGGGTCGAGCGGTTGGTCGTCACGGACAAACGGTTCGTGATGACCACCGGTGTCTTCACCACCAAGGTGCTGATGATGCCGATCACCAAGGTCACCGACCTCACGTACGAACGTTCGGCCTGGGGCCGGATGATGGGGTACGGGACGATGGTGGTCGAGTCGGCCGGTCAGATCCAGGCGCTGAACCGCATCGACTACCTGCCGCGGCCGGAAGAGTTCTACGACACGATCTCCGAACTCGTCTTCGGCGACAAGCAGAAGCAGGCCGAGCGCTTTTCGATGATCAAGGCGCAGCGTGCCGCACGCGGCAAGAAGAAGGTCGGCTAGTCGCCGGCCGGTACCGACTCAGCGGTGACCCAGGAGCCTCAGCCTCGGCTGAAGTGACCCAGGTCTTTTGATCTTTTGGAGTCGCGCGCCTTTTGGCCGCCAGGCCTCAGGGGCGCGATGGCAGGGCGCCCTTACCGCGATGGAGACGCAGGGCACCTAGTCGCGCCCTGGCAGCGCGGCCCTGATCAGCGCGATAGACAATACAGCTGATGCGCATCGACCTGCACGCCCACTCCACCGCCTCCGACGGTACCGACAGCCCTGCCGGGCTGGTCGCCGCCGCCGCGAAGGCGGGCCTCGACGTCGTCGCGATCACCGATCACGACACCACGGCCGGCTGGGCCCCGGCCGCCGAGGCACTCCCGCACGGGCTTTCGCTGGTGCCCGGCGCCGAGTTGTCCACGATCTCCGTCGATCCGGTGACCGGGCGGCATGTCAGCGTCCATCTGCTCGCGTATCTCTTCGACCCGGCGTCCCCGGCGCTCGTCGCCGAGCAGACCCGGCTGCGGTCGGAGCGGCGGTGGCGGCTGCGCGTGATGGCCGAGCGGATGGCCGCCGACGGCCTGCCGGTCGATCCCGACGAGGTCATGTCTCTGCTGCCCGAGGACGGTTCGGCCGGGCGGCCGCATCTCGCGCAGGCCTTGGTGCGCGCCGGTGTCGTCTCTTCGGTAAACGAGGCCTTCGGGAGTTATCTCGGCAACGGCAGCGGGTACTTCGTGGCGCGGCAGGACACGCTCGTGGAGGACGCGATCGACATGATCACGGACGCGGGCGGGGTCACCGTGATCGCGCACCCCTTCGCCTACACGCGCGGCGCGACCATCACCGTCGACGTGCTCGCGGCGCTGGCCGCGCACGGCCTGACCGGCGTCGAGGTCGATCACCCGAACCACGACGAGGAGACCCGCGTCCGGCTGCACGGGCTGGCGGGGGAGCTGGGGCTCGTGCGCACCGGGTCGAGCGACTACCACGGCACGAACAAGACCATCGACCTCGGCGACGAGACCACCGACCCGCTCGCGCTGGAGGAACTCGTCTCGCGGTCGACCGGGTCCGAGGTCGTGACCCGGTGACGATCACGGACTTCTTCGACGCGCGCCTGTTCATGAGCGCGACGATCACGCTGATCGTCATCATGGACCCGCCCGGCACGGTGCCGGTGTTCCTGAGCCTGACCGGCCGGAAGTCGGTGGCGTTCCGCGCCAAGGCCGCGCGGCAGGCGGTGCTGGTCTCGCTGCTGGTGATCTCGCTGTTCGCGGTGGCCGGGCAGGCGATCCTTTCGTATCTCGGCATCGGCATCCCGGCGTTGCAGGGCGCGGGCGGGCTGTTGCTGCTGCTGATCGCGTTGCAGTTGCTCACCGGCAACACCGGTGGTGAGGCCGAGGCGGCGGGTGACGACGTCAACGTCGCGCTGGTGCCACTCGGGACGCCGCTGCTCGCCGGTCCGGGCGCGATCGCCGCGACCATCGTCTTCGTGCGGCAGGCCGACGGGCACCCCGGCGCGTACGTGGCTCTCGCGCTTTCGATCGTGACGGTGCACTTCGTGCTGTACCTGTGCATGCGGTACTCGGGTGTGGTCATCCGGCTGATCAAGGAAAGCGGGATCACGCTGCTGGCGAAGATCGCCGGTCTGCTGCTGGCCGCCATCGCGGTCGAGCTGGTGGCGAACTCGGTGAAGGGCTTCATCGCGGGTACTTGACCGGCGGGGCGATAGCAAAGGTCCCTTGCTCTCTCGGGCGTGCCGTGAAGGCCTCCTTGCCTACCCTGAAGGTAGTGAAGGAGGCCTTCACGGACCCTGGGTCCCTCAAGGGGCCCTTCACGTACTTCGCCCAGCCCACAAGCGATAGCAAAGGTCCCTTGCTCTCTCCCTGGGGATCCCCTCGAAAAGTGTCGGTGGGGGTGCGTAGCGTTGCGGGCGGGGTGATCCGATGGAGCAGATTGGTTTCGACTTCGGCGTCGAGGCACCGCGCAAGCTGACGAAAGTCTCGCCCGCGCGCCTCGCGACGTTCGAAGATTGCCCGCGCCGCTACCGCATGTCGTACCTCGACCGCCCGTCCCCGACCCGCACCGGGGCGTGGGCGCACAGCACGCTCGGCGCGGTGGTGCACAACGCGTTGCGGGCGTTGTTCGACCTGCCGGTGATCAAGCGCGTGCCGCAGCGGGCGATGGCGCTCGTCGCCGAGCACTGGAAGGACGCCGGGTTCGAAGACACCGACCAGGCCGCCCGCTATCGCGCGCGTGCCAAGGGATGGGTGGCGGAGTACGTCGAGCACAACGACGTCAGCGTCGATCCGGTCGGGCTGGAGCGCTGGGTTTCGGCGCCCGTCACACTCGAGCCGGGCAGCGGGCCCAGTCTCATCATCGAGGGTCGCGCCGACCGCATCGACCAGCGCGGCCGGGAACTGGTGATCATCGACTACAAGACCGGCCGTCGTGAGCCGGACGAGTACGAGGCGCGCTCTTCGCAAGCCTTGGCGCTGTACGCGGTCGCGGCCGCCAGGACGTTGCGGACGCCGTGCTACCAGGTCGAGTTGCATCACGTGCCCACCGGCACCATCGCGGCCGCCGAGCACACCGAGCAGAGCCTCAAACGGCATCTCCAGCGCGCCGACGAGACCGCCGGGGACCTGCGGCTGGCAACGGATACCCTGAACGCGGGCGGCGACGAGGACGTGCTGTTCCCCGCACGCCCCGGCCGCCGTTGCTCCTGGTGCGACTTCCGGCCCAGCTGCGCGGCAGGCCAGGAGGCCGGGCCCGCGGCTCAGCCGTGGGAGTTGCTGGCCCCTTAGCTCGAAACCCGACGATTGGACAGGCGAGGACGTGTCGTCACCGGACACCGAAGAGCTCGCGACCGCACCGCCGCCCGAGGAACCGGGCGTTCCCGCGGTGCCCGGACGCGGCCGGTTCTGGCGCGGGCTGACCGGATCGCTCGCGGCCGGGATGGTCGTCCTCGCGGTGTGCGTGCTTTCGATCGCCGGGATCTGCCTCTTCACCGGCGCTCCGGGGCCAGGACCGCTGATGCTGATCGGACATCCGGTCGCGGCGGTGGCCGCCCTGCTCTGTCAGCGAGTGGCCGATGCGCGGAATGGCCGTGTCGCGGGCTTCGCGGGTCTCGGCGTCGTGGTGAGCGTGACGGCGGCTTTGAGCCTGTTCTGGTGGAACTGAACACGGCAGGAAAGTGACACTGTCCGGAAAAGCGACCTGGCGAGCCGGAAAATGTGGCTCACTGGGCACGTCGTAGACGAAGACGCTGCCGCGCAGCGAGCACGAAAGGCACCGTTGATGACCTACCCACCCCAGCCAGAACAGCCGCGGTACGGCCATGGCGGGCAGCAGTACCCAGAGCAGCAGTACCCGGAGCAGCAGTACCAGCAGGGCGGGTACGACCAGAGCGGCGCGTACCCCCAGCAGCAATACCCCCAGCAGCAGTACCCCCAGCAGCAGCCCGGCTACGGCCAGCAGCCCTACGGTCAGAACCAGCAGTACGGGCAGGGGTTCGGCGGGCCGCCCGCGCCACCGAAGAACAGCAAGACCGGCCTCATCGTGGGCATCGCCGCCGCTGCCGTGGTACTGGTCACGCTGGGTATCACCGGATTCGTCGCTCCCGGGTTCTTCCTCGGCGACGACAAGGCCGAGAAAGCGGCCAGCCCTGAAGGGACCGCGCAGGCGATCGTCGACGGTATCAACGCCCACGACAAGCCCGCGTTGACGGCGCTCAAGTGCGGGAACGCGGAAAAGGACATCGACCAGATCATCGATCGAGTCGGGGACGCGTCGGACGCCAGGCTCGGCGAGGTCACGAGGATCTCCGAAACCGAGTACAAGGCGGTCGTCATGGTGAGCATCGCGGGGCGGCCCTCCACCGCCACCGGCACGCTCGTCGGCGAGGGCGGCGGATGGTGCTGGAAGGAAGTCGGTCGGCTTCGTAGGTCCGCGACGACGTGACGACCGAATCCACCGAGCCGATGGAGTGACCTCGCACCGGGGGAGCAAGGGACCTTTGCTATCGCCGGTCGGTCACTTGAGGGCGGCCACGGTGGCGCCACGCTGCTCCAGCAGCACCGGCCCGACCGACGAGAGCCGCACCGGGCCGGTGTAGCCGTGCCGGTCGACGCCGACGGTGCGGATTGTCGTGCCGGTCAGCTCGTCCAGTACGGCGAGCCCGCCCTGGATCGGCACGACCAGCTGATCCCCGAAGGTCACGCCCGGGCCGACTGAGCTGTTCAGCGTCCAGCGCGGCGTGAGGTCGTCGCGTGAGAACGCCATGGTCTTCGAGCCAGTGAACCAGTAGACGCCCTGCGCGGTCCACGCGGTCGCCATGATGCCGCCCACCGGATCCTGCGCGATGTCCGCGGCGGGCGCGTCGAGCGGGTACGCCGATTTCTGGACGCCGTCGCCGCCGTAGATGACCAGCAGTTTCTGTTCCGGCAGCGCGATCAGCGCGAGGTCGCCGGACATCGCGACGACTTTCGCGTTCTTCCCGGCGAGCACGGTGCTGTAGTCGACCTTCGGTTCGTCGGCCTCGTCGTTGGTCGCGCGGTAGACGGTGAAGCGGTCGGCCGGGTCGCCGGGGCAGCGCTCGATCACGCCGATCTTGCCGGCCGCGGCGGCCACCGTGCCGTAGGTGCAGCCCGTCCTCGGCTGCTTGTTCGCGTTCACGATGGCCGGGACCTGGCCGTACTCCATGCTCTTGACCAGGTCGTCGCGCCAGGTGTTGAGCAGTTTCTTGCCGGTCGTGGTGACATGCGAGCCGTCGACGACCAGCTGGGTGCCGAGTTCCGCGTCGCCGTTGCGCTGCGCGGTGCGGCGCCCGGTCCCGGCGTCGAGCTGGGTGACCTCGCTGCAACCGGTGTCCTTGCGGTACACCGCGTCCACCTTGATCCCGGCGAGCGCGACGGTGCACAGCTCGAGATCGCGGGAATAGCGCCACCGGACATCGCCGGTGTACGGGTCGCGGCCGAGTACTTCGCCCTTGTCGGCGGTGACGACGCTGTTGGCCTCACCGATCGGGACGGGCGTCGACGAACTCGGTGCCTGCCACAGTTCGGTCAGCGAGCCGGGTACTTCCGCCGGGGCGGGCGGGAGCCCTGGCGGCAAGGTGGCCGCGACCTGCGCGACTGTCGCCGCGTTGTCGCTGGTCACGCCGATGACGACGCCGGTGACCGCGACGACCACCACGATCACCGCGACGATCACGCGATCCCGCGTGCGGTTCCACGGCGAGCGCCGGGAGCGTTTCCCGGCCAGCGGAGGCTCGGAGGCCTCCGGCTGGGCGGGTTCGGCGTCCAGCACGTCTTCGGTGCCGATCGTGGCCGAGGTGTCCGGCCCGCCACCGTTCGACGTCTGTTCGGGATCAGCGGGCACGGGCCGCGCCGGATCTTCGTCCGGCGCGGCGTCCCAACGTTCGCTCACGTGCCCCTAGCTCCCTACGTCCGCGTCCGAGATTTACTCAGTCTGCCGACGCAGGTGTATCAGAAGTCGCCGAGGGACGGCGACGGCGGCGTCGGCGAGCCGGACGCTCGGCGCTGTCGCCTGCCTCCTTCTCGACCGCGGGGCCACTGACCTCCGGGCTCGGCTTCGCGGCGCCACGGCTGCGGCGGCGCGTGCGAGTGCGGCCTTCCGAAGCACCTTCGCTCTGGCCTTCCGCGCTGTCCTCGGAAGCGTTCGCGGCGGCGTCGGCGTCGGCGGCCTCGATCTTGGCGGCCGCGTCGGCACCACCGCGGGTCCGCTTGCGCGGCGTGCGGTTGCGCTTGCGGGGCGCCTCTTCGTCCTTGTCCTTCGCCGGACCCTGGCCACGACCCCGGCGCTTGCCGCCCAGGTCTTCCTCGACCTCGGCCGAAAGGCCGGCGCGGGTCCGCTTCGACAGCGGGAGGCGCCCGACGATGCCCTCGGGGATGCCGAGGTCGCTGAACAGGTGCTTCGACGACGAGTACGTCTCGGCCGGCTCGGGCATGTCGAGCCCGAGCGTGTCGGAGATCAGCTTCCAACGCGGTTCGTCGTCCCAGTCGACGAGGGTGATCGCGACACCGGTGCGGCCCGCGCGGCCGGTGCGGCCGATGCGGTGGACGTAGTTCTTCTCGTCCTCAGGCGTCTGGTAGTTGATCACGTGCGTGACGTCGTCGATGTCGATCCCGCGCGCGGCGACATCGGTGGCCACCAGTACGTCGACCTTGCCGGCACGGAACGCGCGCAGTGCCTGCTCGCGGGCGCCCTGGCCGAGGTCGCCGTGCACGGCGGCGGCCGCGAAGCCACGCTCGACGAGTTCGTCGGCGACCTTCTGCGCGGTGCGCTTGGTGCGGGTGAAGATCATCGTCAGGCCACGGCCCTCGGCCTGGAGCGCGCGGGCGATCAGCTCGGGCTTGTCCATCGAGTGCGCCCGGTAAACGAACTGGGTGGTGCGCTCGTGGATGGCGCCGGCGTCGTTCTCCTCGGCGCGGATATGCGTCGGCTGGGTGAGGAACGTGCGGGCCAGCGTGATGATCGGGCCCGGCATGGTCGCCGAGAACAGCATCGTCTGCCGCTTGTCCGGGACCATCCGCAGGATGCGCTCGATGTCGGGCAGGAAGCCGAGGTCGAGCATCTCGTCGGCCTCGTCCAGCACCAGACCGCGGACCTTGCCCAACACCAGGTGCTTCTGCTCGGCCAGGTCCAGCAGACGGCCGGGCGTGCCGATGACGACGTCGACGCCGCTGCGGAGCGCCGCGATCTGCGGCTCGTACGGGCGGCCACCGTAGATGGCCAGCGTGCGGATGCCGAGGTGCTTGCCCGCGCCCTTGAGGTCGTTCGCGACCTGGATGCACAGCTCGCGGGTCGGCACGACGACCAGCACCTGCGGGGTGCCGTCGCCGGGGACCTCGACGCGGTGCAGCAGCGGGACGCCGAAGCCCAGCGTCTTGCCCATACCGGTGCGGGCCTGGCCGATGAGGTCGTCGCCGGCCATGGCCAGCGGCAGGGTCAGGGCCTGGATGGCGAAGGTGCGCTCGATCCCGGCCTCGCTCAGCGCCTTCACGATCTCCGGCTTGACGCCGAAGGACGCGAAGGAGGGGGCTTCGGGTTCCACCGGTGCGCCCGCCTGAAGCGGGTGCGACACGTCCAGTGCCGCCGGGCCGCTCTCGCTGTGTTCCAGCGCGACGGCCTCCGGCAGGCCGGTGGTGGCGTTCTCTTCGGTCGTGGTTTCGTTCGTGGTCAGGGTGCTCGCCTCTCTCGTGACCAGCGCGCACTGCCCTGGTCACCGATCGACACTCGACCACGAAAATTCGCTCGGGCTCCGCGCTACTGGCGCTGAAGCGGCCCTTCGTGGGAATGCCGCAGGATGGCGTGCACGCACATCATTCTTGCGCTGATCAGGGCCGCACCGGCTGTCCTTCAGCCGCAGCAGCGTCCCGATCCGGGACGGATGATCCGTCGTATCCGGCAGCCAGTCTACCTGATCTGCGGTTTTCGGATAGCCCCCGGCGCGCCGGGGAGGGTGGGATCGGTCTCTTCAGCACTCCGCGAGTGTGTTCGGCGATACCCTCGTCGCCGTGACGGAGGCAAAGCAGATCAGTGAGGGCGTAGTCGATTTGCTCGGCGTACTCGCCTATGGGGAATTGTCCGCTTTCGATCGCATGGCCGAGGACGCGCGCACCGCGCCGACGCTCTCCGGCCGGGCCGCGCTGGCGTCCATGGCGGCCGCCGAGATCGGGCACTACGACCTGCTCACCAAGCACCTCGCGGGGCACGGCGTCGCCATCGAGGACGCGATGCGGCCCTTCGTCGGGCACATCGACGCTTGGCACGCCTCCACGAAGCCGCGTTCCTGGCTGGAGTCGCTGGTGAAGGCCTACGTCGGCGACGGGCTCGCGGCGGACCTCTACCGCGAGATGGCCAGCTGGCTCGACCCCGAGACCAAGGATCTGGTGCTCACCGTGCTCGCCGACACCGGGCATTCGGCCTTCGCCGAGCGCGAAGTCGCGGCCGGGATCGGCGCCGACCCGAAGGCGCGCGACAAGCTCGCGCTGTGGGGCCGCCGCCTGCTGGGCGAGGCGCTGACGCAGGCCCAGTACGTCGTCGCCGAGCGGGACGGGCTCGCCGAACTGATCGTCGAAGGGTCGGGCGACCTTTCGGGAATCGCCGCGTTGTTCCGCCGGTTGCAGCAGGGGCACACCAAACGCATGCAGGTGCTGGGGCTCGGCTGACGTCTCTTCGGCTAGCCTTGGCGGGCCAGTAATTTCGAACTTTCAAGCGGAGGTCCCACGTGGAGGTCAAGATCGGCATCAAGGACACGCCGCGGGAGCTCGTGGTGTCCAGCAGCCAGTCGCCCGACGAGGTCGAGGAACTGGTCGCGAACGCCTTGAGGGCCGGCGACGGGATCTTCCGCCTCGACGACGAAAAGGGCCGTAAGTACATCGTGCCCACCGACCGGATCGCCTACGTCGAGATCGCGCCGTCAGACGTTCGCAAGGTCGGCTTCGCTGTTGGTGGCTAACCCGATTGGGTTGTAGTCCGATGTCACAGTGGCGTCACCGCTGCGTCTCAGCCAGCTCTCAGATTTGATCGTCACGCTAAGGCGGGGACGGCAGGGGGCTAGCCGAGAAATGAGGTGGACGGCGTCACTGTGATGGACCGCGCGCTGGTCGACGGCGCGCGCACTGTTCCCGAACAAGGCAAGCGGGTCGCTGGGCGGCTGACCGGTATCGACGTCGCCCGCGGCCTGGCCGTCCTCGGCATGTACGCGGTGCATGTCGGCCCTGATCCCGCCAAAGGCGGCGTCGGGGTGCTGTTCAAACCGTTCGAAGGGCACTCCGCGGCGCTGTTCGCGGTGCTGGCCGGTGTCTCGATCGCGCTGATGTCCGGCGGTCGCCGTCCGAAACTGGGCCGCGACCGGACCCGCGTCGCGCTCAAGCTGGCGACCCGCGCACCGCTCCTGGTGGCGCTGGGGCTGTGGCTGACCAGCCTCGAGACCGGCTACATGGTGATCCTGGCCTACTACGGGGCCTGTTTCCTCTTCGCGATCCCGTGGCTGCGCGCGAGCGCGAAGGCGCTGGCGATCGCCGCGGTCGTCGTCGCCGTGGCCGGCCCGCTGCTCTCACATCTGATCAGGGCTCAGCTTCTGCCCCGCGACCTGCTGTTCTTCGCACCGGACCTGACCGCGGACGACGTCACGTCGACAGGTCTGCTGAAGGCCGCGACCGTCCTCGTCCTGACCGGGACCTTCCCCGCGGTGACGCTGATGGCGTACGTGTTCGCGGGGATGTCCCTCGGGCGGATGGACCTGACCTCGCGCAGCGTGTGCCGCCGCCTGTTCTTCGGCGGATCGGCGCTCGCGGTGGGCGGGTATCTCGTGTCCTGGATCGCGACCGGGCCGCTCGGCGGCATGCAGGCGGTGTACCGCTCACTGGAACCGGCCGCCGCGCAGGCGGGGATGACGCCGTCGGAGTTCTTCCGGCTCCACCAGACCTGGATCCACGGCACGCCGCCGACCACCAGCTGGGCTTGGGAACTGCTGCCGACCGGAACCTCGTACACGCCGTTCGACCTGCTGATCTCGATCGGGATCGCGGCGGCGGTGATCGGTGGCTGCCAGCTGCTGATGCCGAAGTTCGAGCGCGTGCTGCGGCCGCTTTCGGATCTGGGCGGGCGGGTGCTGAGCGCGTACGTGCTGCATTTCGTGGCCATCGCGCTGCTGTGGGACGAGAGCGACGGCGATTCGATCTTCAGCGTGCTGCACTTCGTCGAGTTCTCGGTGGTCGCGCTGACCGCCGCGGTGCTGTGGCGGAAGTTCATCGGCCGCGGACCGCTGGAATGGGCGATGAACAAGCTGTCGAACTGGCCGAAGTACCTGGGCGCGGTGGCGCGGGTGCCTGCTCAGCGGCGGGGTTGACGGTCTTTTGGCGCGTGAAGGCCCCCTTCCCTCGGCTGAGCCGAGGGAAGGGGGCCTTCACGCGCGTTTAGGGGTGGTCTGCGGCCGTGCCTGGGTGGCTTGAGCTGCGCGACCTCGTGACGATGTAGGAATCTGGACGCTGAACGCCCCACGCCTTACTGCCGCTGACCTGCGGAAAGAGAGCAAGGGACCTTTGCTGTCACCTGGCAGCGATAGCAAAGGTCCCTTGCTCGCCCGGAGGCTGATCCCAAGTACATGAAGGCCCCCTTCCTTGCGCTAGACGCAAGAAAGGGGGCCTTCATGTACTTCCGAAGCCCTCAGGCGTTGAGTTCGTTCAGTTCTTCGAGGCTGGTGGGCACGTGGAAGGGCGGCGTGCTGGTGCCCATGATGCGGTAGCGGTCCCACGGGTCCGGGTCGGAGAGTTCACCCTTCGCGCTGTACTCGCCCGCGCGGATCTCGACGGCGGTCTTCTTGCCGCCGACGGCCGCGGACACCTGCTCGCTGGTGGCCACGCGGCCGTACCAGCGGTAGTAGCCGTCGATCGGCTGGAAGTAGCCCCGCAGTTCGACGGTCGCCGCGATCTCGGTCCCGTCGATCACGAGGACCGCTTCGCCGGAGTAGCCGTCTTCGTCGTGCTCGCTCACTGTGCCTCCACGTCTTGGCGCATCTGGACGACCTTGTTCTCTTCGAGCGGCAGGTTCGGGTCGATGACGATGCCCTGCTGCCGGGAGAGGCCGTCGATCGCGGCCCAGATGATCTGCGTCAGGTATTCGACGACGCTGTCGCGGCCCATCGAGCGCCGGTCCAGCCACCATTCGCCGGTGCTCTGCACCATGCCGACGATGCCGTGCGCCCACGGTTCGGCGGCGCCGGAGTCCATGTTGAACATCCGCATGTAGTCGCCGAGCAGCGCCGTCAGCGCGGTGGCGATCAGTTCCTTGTCCTCGGCGACGACGTCGGACTTGACGAGCACCTTCTCTTGCAGACCTCCGCGCGCGAGCAAGCGGTACAGGTTGGGGTGCTCCTCGATGACGCTGAAGAACGCGTCGAGCGCCATCCGGATCCGGGGGACCGGGGCCAGTTCGGAGTTGATGGCCGGGATCAGCCGCTGGAAGAGGATCTCCGTGCCGCGCTGCCCGAGCGCGACGTACAGATCGGCCTTGTCGTCGAAGTGCCGGTACAGCACGGGTTTCGTGACGCCCGCTTCGGCGGCGACGTCTTCCATGCCGAGGTCCGGTCCGTGGGTGTCGAGCGCGCGGAGGGCTGCCTCGACGAACTCCGCGCGGCGCGCGATTCGGTGCTTGCGCCAGCGGTCGCGACGGGCGTCACCCGTGTCGGCCTCACCCGCTGTGGGGTGCTTGCTCGACTGCTTGCTGTTGCGCTTGACACGTTCGATCACCCCCGTCATGCTACCAGAGGTAACTGTTACCGCGAGTTACAGATAGGGGTGTGTCGGCAATGACGCGGGCGCTGAAGGAAACAGACCGGGAGAAGACGGCCGAGCGGCTGCTCAAGTCCTCCGCAAACAAGTTCTACGACCCCGACGTCGACATCGACTGGAACGCTCCGCTGGTGGACGGGAAGCACTTCATCCCGGCACACCGTTCCTCGCTTTACGGCACCAAGCTGTGGGACTCGCTGTCCGAAGAGCAGCGCATCGAACTTGGCAAGCACGAGGTCGCGAGCGTCGCCACGACCGGGCTGTGGTTCGAAATCCTCCTGATGCAGATGCTGCTCAAGGAGGTCTACGACGAAGACCCGACCAGTTCGCACGCGCAGTACGCGCTGACCGAGATCGCGGACGAATGCCGTCACTCGACGATGTTCGCGCGGATGGCGTCGCGGATCGGCTGCCCGTCCTACGGGCCGGTGCCGTGGCTGCGCCGTCTCGCGAAACTGATGCCGTCGATCAGCTACGGGCCCGCGCGCTACGGCGCGATCCTCGTCGCCGAAGAGGTACTCGACCGGCTTCAGCGCGAGCAGATGAACGACCCGGACATCCAGCCGCTGGTGCGCATGGTCAACCGGATCCACGTGCTCGAAGAAGCCCGTCACGTCACCTTCGCCCGCGAAGAGGTCACTCGCGGGATGGCGAAGCTGTCAAAGAAGGAAATCGTCTATCAGCAGTTCATCATCGCGCTGATCTCGTACTTCGTGACGCGGGCGTTCATCAACCCGCATGTCTACAAGGCCGTCGGCATCCGTCCGCGTGACGGTGTCGAAGCCGCGATGAACAACCCGAACTGGCAGGAGAGCGTGCGCTGGGCCGGCGAGAAGATCATGCCGTTCCTCCAGGAGTCCGGTCTGGTCGGGAAGCCGGGAATGTACTTCTGGCGCAAGTCCTTCCTGCTGCCGGGGAAGCGATGAGGGGCGTCAAACAGCGCGGCACCGTGTCCTGGGACCCGTCCCGGGAACACCGGTTCGTGACCGGTGACGGCACCGCGCTGCACGTCGAGATGAGCGGCCCCGCCGACTCCGAACTCACGCTGGTGCTGGTCCACGGCTGGACACAGGACCACCGGACCTGGGACAGCGTGGTGGCCCGGCTCGGCGACTCCGTCCGGATCCTGCGCTACGACCTGCGCGGGCACGGTGGTTCCGCGCCGGCGAAACCGGGCACGGCCACGATCCCGACGCTGGCGAACGACCTCGCCGAGCTGATCGAAGACCGCGTACCGAACGGACCGATCGTGCTCGCGGGACATTCCATGGGCGGCATGACGATCATGGAGTTGTCCCGCAGTCACCCCGAACTCGTGGCCCGGCGCGTCGCCGGTGTCGCCTTCGTCGCCACGTCGTCCGGTGAGATGGACCGGATCACCCTCGGCCTGCCGGGGATCGCGGGCAGCGGCGCGGCGAGGTTCGAACGGCGCCTCGCGAAGCTGCTCGCGAAAAACCGCCGGGACGCCTTGCCGTTGCCGCTGTCGGTGGTGCGCCCTGGCGCGCGACTGCTCGTCTTCGGGCGGCGGCCGCGGCGGGCGGACGTGGACTCGGTGGCGGAACAGCTGCTGTGCGCGCATCCGGCGAGCGTCGCCGGATTCCAGGACGCGATCTCGCGACACGACTGCCGGGTCACGCTGGCCGCGCTGCTGGGGAAACCGGTGGTCGTGCTGTCGGGGGAGCGGGACCGGCTCTGCCCGACCACCCACGCCAAGGTCATAGCGGATGCGTTGCCGGACGCCGAATTCGTGCGGTATCCGGGTGCCGGGCACATGCTTCCGCAGGAACGCTCTCAGGAGGTTTCGGACCGCATCGCGGCACTCGTGCGCCGCGCTGTGAGGGTCTGAAGAAGGAGCAGGGGACCTTTGCTATCGCTCTCGGTGGGGCAAGCGATAGCAAAGGTCCCTTGCTCTGTCATCTGTCGCGCGCTGACGGAAACCTTTCGCAGGGCGCCGACCGCGTGGAACTCACGTTCTCGCAGAAGGCGCCCTACAAAAGGTTTCCGTGGGCCTCCGGCCCAAAGAGGGCGCGCGACGGTGAAGTCTCCGTCGGGCGCGGGGCGCCCTTGGGGAGACCCGTTCTGGGGTGAGCAAGCGATAGCAAAGGTCCCTTGCTCTCTTCAGAGGCGTGTGTAGCCGCCTGCCAAGAGGCGGGCCCCCGCGTCCTGGTACGCGTCCGGGTCGTCCGAGGCGATGGTCCCCAGCCCGTCGACGTACCGGTTGAACATGCAGAAAGCGGCCGCGATCAGCACCGTGTCGTGGATTTCGAGGTCCGTCGCTTCTTCCGCGCGGGCGGCCGCGATCAGGTCTTCGCCCACGGATTTCCCGCCTTCACGGACGGCGAGCGCGATGTGCAGGAGCGCCTTCATCTTCGCCGACACGGGCGCGCCGTCGATGTCCTTCCAGGCCGCTTCGACGACCGGCATACCGCCTTCGAGTGCTTCGGCGGCGACGGCGGCGTGACTGCGTGAGCAGTACGTGCAGTCGTTACCGCGCGAGACGACAGCGCCGATCAGCTCGCGTTCGCCGACGCTGAGGCTGCTCGGCCCGCGAAGCAGGACTTCGGCGAGCTGTCCGAGCGCCGCCGCCGTCTCCGGCCGGTAGGCGAACAGACCTCTGATTCCGGGCAGGTTCTCGTCGAGCGCGATGTGCGGCATGGGGACTCCTCGCGGATCGGCAACGCGGTCACTCGAGTCATAGCCGAACCCCGGCCCGCCGCGGTGCCGCTGGATGGTCGAAACGCGGTCAGTGCTGGAGCGGGAAGCCACCGCCGATGCCTCGCCAGGCGAGGTTGGCGGTGAGGGCGACGGCCTCTTCCTTGCTCATCGACTTGTGGTGCGCCAGCCAGAACCGCGCGCTGACCTGCGAGAGACCCACGAGGCCGACGGCGAGCAGCCGCGCCTTGTCCTCGTCGAGGCCCGCGTCGGCGGTGATGGTCTCGGTGATCGCGTCGACGCTGGCCGATGTCGCCCGGTCCACGGCCTCCTGCACGGCGGGCTCGCCGCGCAGGTCGGACTCGAAGACCATGCGGAAGGCGCCCGCGTCGTTGTCGACGAAGTCGAAGAACGCGCCGACGGTCGCCGGGACGCGCTGCTTGTTGTCCGTCGTGGAGTCGAGCGCGTCCTTGACCCGCCGCACCAGTTCGTCGACGTGGCTCTCCAGCAGCGCGATGTAGAGGTCGAGCTTGCCGGGGAAGTGCTGATAGAGGACGGGCTTGCTGACCCCGGCCTCTTCGGCGATCTCGTCCATCGCGGCGGCGTGGTATCCGTTCGCGGCGAACACCCGCTGCGCGGCGGCCAGCAGCTGGGCGCGCCGTTCCGTCCTGGGCAGGCGGACGCCTCGGGCCTGCAGTCGCGCCATTTCGGTCATTCTTCCTCCAGTTCAAGGGCGGGGTCACCGCCGCGTGAAGTGAACTCGAGATTACTCGCCGGTACGGCCGAACCGCCAAGGGTCGGGCATCCTTGATGCTGTGTCTTCTCCAGTTTCCCGTGCCGCCGCGGGCCGCTCACCACTGACCCACGTACCGCTGTCGCGCAGGTCATTGCCGTCGCTTGATCCCGCGCCGCCGCCGTGGCCCGGGGAAACAATAGGTGTCGGCGGGGTGAAATTGCACATCCGCCGGACGCCGGGAGGTCCCGAAACGGCGGTCTACGTCCACGGGCTCGGCGGTTCGTCCACGAACTGGACCGACCTCGCCGCGCTCCTGGCGCCCCAGGCCGGGGGCACTTCGGTCGATTTGCCGGGTTTCGGCTATTCGGAGCCGCCGGACGGGTTCAGCTTCAGTCTCGACGCGCACGCCGAGATCGTCGCGGGCCACATCGAGGGCCTCGGAACCGGGCCGGTGCATCTGCTCGGCAACTCGATGGGCGGCGCGGTCGCGCTGCTCGTCGCGGCCCGCCGTCCGGAGCTGGTGAAGACGCTGACGCTGATCTCGCCCGCGATGCCGGATCTCCGGCCCAGCATGAGCAGGCTGTCCGATCCGCGGATGGCGTTCGCGTACCTGCCGCTGATCGGTCCCCGGGTGCGCCGTCAGCTGGCCGCGCTCGGCCCGCGCGAACGCGCCATGCAGGTCATCAATCTGTGCTTCGCCGACCCGGGCCGCTTCGCCGAGAGCAGGCTGAACGAGCTGGAAGAGGAGCACAGCGCCCGGGCCGGCTTCGCCTGGGCCGCTCCCGCGCTGGCCCGCAGCACGTTCGGCATCTTCCGGACGTGGTCCGCGCGCGGACCCGCGTCGCTGTGGGCCGTCGCGCCGACGGTCGCCACGCCGACGCTCGTCGTGTGGGGGCAGCACGACCGGGTGATCTCCGTCCGGCGCGCCGAGCGCACCGCTCGGCTACTTCCGCACGCCCGGTTGCTGGTTCTGCCTCGAACCGGCCATGTGGCCCAGATGGAACGCCCGAATGTCGTAGCGAAGGCCGTTTTGGGGATGTGGGAATCGGTCGAATCGGGCACCTGGTAGCCCATTCGGGTGGGTAGGACACACCGCGCGTCGCGGCGGTCGCTCACAACATCACAGTTCGGTTATGGCACCCTGGTGCCCGTGGATCGGGTGAAGCAAGGCGCGCAGGGCGAAGGTCGGCGGTCTCAGTACTCCGCCTCCGCCCGTCGTTCGCCACGCGCTCAGCCCCGGGCCTCCGATGTTCCGCGCACCGGCCAGTACCGGCCGTCGCCGCCACCGTCACAGCGGCTCGACGAAGATCGCTACCGCCCGGGCGGCCGCCGGACCAGCGCCCAGCCGCTCAGCGCGTCCTGGAAGCCGCACGAGCCCGGCGCCGCCAAAGGCGCCAAGCGCAAGAGCGAAGGCGGCATCGGCCACTTCGCCAAGACCTACGGCTGGCGCGTGTATGCGCTGCCGATCCTTGTGGTGATCACCGCGCTGGTCGTCTTCAACACCGCCACCGGCCCGGCCGAGCCGATCGCCCCCGACGGGGCGAGCCTCGCTTCGGCCGACGGTGCCGCGGGCAACGGCGGCGAGCCGGGCGCGGGTGTCGACGGAGGCGGCGACGTCCTCCCGGAGAACCCCGCCAAACCGGTCGATCTCAAGATCCCGACTGCCGACCTGCCCAAGGGCGGCAACTTCACCCAGTCCGGCAAAGGCACCTATCACGTGGTGCCGGGCAAGGGCGAGAAGGTGGGCACGGGGCAGCTGTTCACCTACACGATCGAGGTCGAGGACGGCATCGATCCGGCCAGCTACCAGGGCGACGACAGCTTCGCCGCGATGGTGGAGGGCACCCTGTCCAATCCCAAGAGCTGGACGTGGGACGGCAAAAAGGCGCTCCAGCGCGTGGATGCGAGCTTCCCGAACCCCAGCTTCCGGGTGAGCCTCACCACACCGGACACGACGCATCGCGCGGACGTCTGCATGTTCCAGATCACCTACGAGACGTCGTGTTATCGCTCGAGCTTCGACAAGCGCGTGGTGATCAACCTCGCCCGCTGGGTGCGGGGGGCGATGGCCTTCGAGAGTGACATGACCGGGTATCGCCAGTACGCCATCAATCACGAAGTCGGGCATGCCCTGGGCGGAAAACACGTGGGCTGCCAGGTCGACGGCGGGATCGCGCCGGTGATGATGCAGCAGACCTTCGGCGTCTCCAACGACTTCGTCGCACAGCTGAACAACCTGCCCGGCGGTGACCGCGGCAGGGTGCTCGCGGACGGCAAGGTCTGCAAGCCGGGCTCCTGGCCGAATCAAACACCTTAGTCGCGCCGTCCCATCTGCTGGAAATTCCCAGGATATGAAACAGGGGAAGTCGTTTCCGCCTGTCGGTGTTGTAGATACTGGGATGCGACCCGCGATCCACGCGAGATGGAGGACCCGATGTCAGGCACGCTGCCGCCGCTCGTCGAGCCGGCCGCCGAGCTCACCAAGGAAGAGGTGGCCCGGTACAGCCGTCACCTGATCATCCCGGACGTCGGGGTGACCGGGCAGAAGCGGCTGAAGAACGCCAAGGTGCTGGTCATCGGTGCCGGTGGCCTCGGTAGCCCGGCGCTGCTGTACCTGGCCGCGGCCGGGGTCGGCACGCTCGGCATCGTCGACTTCGACGAGGTCGACGAATCGAACCTGCACCGCCAGGTCATCCACGGCCAGTCCGACATCGGCAAGCTCAAGGCCGCGTCGGCGCAGGAGACCATCGCCGAGATCAACCCCTTCGTGAAGGTGCACCTGCACACCGACCGGCTCGAGTCGTCGAACGCGCTGGAGCTGTTCGAGCAGTACGACCTGATCCTCGACGGCACCGACAACTTCGCGACGCGCTACCTGGTCAACGACGCCGCCGTGCTCACCGGCAAGCCCTACGTGTGGGGCTCGATCTACCGGTTCGAGGGCCAGGCGAGCGTGTTCTGGGAGGACGCGCCGAACGGCAAGGGCCTCAACTACCGCGACCTCTACCCCGAGCCGCCGCCGCCCGGCATGGTCCCGTCGTGCGCCGAGGGTGGCGTGCTGGGCGTGCTGTGCGCGTCGATCGGTTCGATCATGGTCAACGAGGCGATCAAGCTGATCACCGGCATCGGTGAGCCGCTGCTGGGCAGGCTCGTCAGCTACGACGCGCTCGAGATGAAGTACCGCGAGGTCAAGATCCGCAAGGATCCGGAGACCCCGCAGATCACCGAGCTCATCGACTACGAAGCGTTCTGCGGTGTCGTGTCCGACGAAGCCGCTTCGGCCGCTTCGGGGCACACGATCACTCCGGCGGAGCTCAAGGCCAAGTTCGACAGCGGCGACAACTTCGCCCTCATCGACGTCCGCGAGCCGCATGAGTACGAGATCGTGAACATCAAGGGCGCGACGCTGATCCCGAAGGACAAGATCCTCTCGGGCGAGGCGCTGTCCGAACTGCCGCAGGACAAGCCGATCGTGCTGCACTGCAAGTCGGGCGCGCGTTCGGCGGAGGCCCTGGCCGCGCTGCACCAGGCCGGGTTCAAGGACGCGACCCACCTCGGTGGCGGCGTGCTGGCCTGGGCGCGGCAGATCGACCAGAGCTTGCCGACCTACTGACGGTGTTTCCCGCGTGGGCTGGGGTCGGGACCGCGGTCCGTGAAGGACTCTTTGAGGGACCCAGAGTCCCTCAAAGAGTCCTTCACGAACTTGGAACATGCCCCAGTAGACCCACCAGCCACAACGATGGCGCATGAAGGCTCAGCCGAGGAAGCTCGACCTTCACGCCTTCCCAAGTACATGATGGCCCCCTTCCTTGCGCCTAACACAAGGAAGGGGGCCATCATGTACTTCAGGCGACCAGAGCGTGCCGACTTACTGACGGTGTTTCCCGCGTGAAGGCCCCCTTCCCTCGGCTCAGCCGCGTGAAGGGGGCCTTCACGCGGGTTGGGAGCGACCCTCCACCAGCGCGTCTTCTCGTTCGTGGCGCGGAAGACGGGGTAACGTGCCGAGCCGTGCGTGCCACTCTGGAAAGCCCTCCGGCTCACGTCTGCGCGGCGTTCGGCGGACGTACCGGTGACGCGGAGCCGCTGCCCGGCACCACCGCCTGGCGCTACGGCGATCTCGTGCTGAAGCCGGTCGTGGACAGGTCGCGGACCCTGTGGACGGCCCGTGCGCTGGAAGCCGTGGACGAGCCGGGGTTGCGGGTCGCGAAGCCCGTCCGGTCCAGTGACGGCCGGTGGGTGCTCGGCGGCTGGTCGGCGAACCGGTTCGTGTCCGGGACGGCCGAGCATCGCTACGACGAGGTCGTGCACGCGGCGGTCAAGCTGCACCGGACGACGGCGGGGTTGCCGCGGCCGGATTTCCTGGGGCGGCGCACCGATATCGAGGCCTTGGCCGACAAACTCGCGTGGGGCGAAGCGGACATGTCCCTCGACGAGAACAAGGGCGGCCGCTGGTTCGAGGTGCTGGCGGGCTCCCGAAGACCGGTCAAGCTGCCGGACCAGGTCGTTCATGGGGAGCTGCTCGCCGGAGTGCTGTTCGACGGTGACGAGGCTCCCGGCATCGTCGATTTCGTGCCGTACTACCGGCCCGGTGAATGGGGTGCCGCGATCGTCGCGGTCGACGCGCTGGCCTGGGGCGGCGCCACCATCGATCTTCTCGAACGCTGGGCGCATCTGCCGGAATGGCCACAGCTGCTCCTGCGGGCCGTCCTGTTCCGCCTGGCCGCCAACGCCCTCGACCCGCGCTCGACGCGAGCGGCGCACGATGGGCTTCGCGCCGCCGCTCGCGACGTCAGCGCCGTCTTGTAGAACAGGTGAAGGCCCCTCCTCGAAAGAAGGGGCCTTCACCGGCTTCACTCGGTGCGCAGGCTCTCCGTCTTCGCCGCCGAGCGCACGGACGGCAGCGTCGACGCCGTCACCAGCAGCACCATCACGATCGCCGCCGCGGTGAGCACCCCGACCGCGGCCCAGTCGATGGACACCGCGTCCCAGAACATCCGCCTGCCCACCGCGGCGATCCCGATCCCGGTCGCCGTCGCGATCACGATCCCCAGCAGCAGCGGGATCCCGTTCTGCCACATCAGGGACCGGAGGATCACGCGCACCGGGACCCCGGTGGCCGACAGCGCGCCGAGGGCCCGTCGCCGTTCCCGGATCTGTTCCTGGGCGAGCACGAGCAGGCTCACCCCGGCCAGCAGCAGGACGAACAGCGCGCCGCCGAGCAGGATGTTCCGCGCGTCCCCGAACATCCGGGCCTCGTCGGTGACTCGTTCCCGGTTGTACGCGCTCACCGTGGCCTCCCAGCCGAGCGTGGCGACCGAGTTCCGCACCAGTTCGACGAAGTCCGGGTTCGCGGCCCCGTCACGCAGGCTCATCGCGACCGAGGCGGCCGTCAGATCGACGCCCGCCACCGCGGCCGGCGTCGCGAGCACGCGCACCCCGAGGTATCGGGCGATCCCCGACTTCTCCGGGCCGAGCGGTCGCGGTGTGGCCGGAACGGACCAGGGCTGTTCTCGTTTGTCGAGGTCCGTGAGCGTCACCGACTGTCCTTTGTGGAACGACGGCGCTTCGGCGAACACGTCGCCGTCGCGGCAGCCCGTCACTCCTGTCGACGCTTCGATCGCGGGGCAGTCGGCGACGGCGAACGAGGAGAGGGACTGGTCCCCGCTGTCCGTGACGAACAGCGAGCGCATGGCCTGGAAATCGGCCGCGCCCGGAACCGCGCGCACCGCGGCCACCGCTTTGTCGGCCACCGGGCCCTCCGCGTTGACGATCGTCCGGCCTGCCGTCGTGTCCCGGTACTCGTCCTGCAACGCCGCCTGGCCCGCCATCAGGCTCTGCAGCCCGATCGCCCCGGCGAGCACCACACAGAGGCCCGCGACCACCCGCGACGGCGTCCCGCTGTCGGTCCGCAGGCGGCGGATCGCGAGCTGGAACGATGGTGACCCGCCCTTGATCCGGGACACGACGAGTTCCAGCAGCCACGGCAGCAGCGCCGGGATCCCGAGCATCAGCAGGACCACCCCGGCGATCAGCGCCGCCCGGCCGAGATCGCTCGCCATGCCGAAATCCGGGAGGACCAAGGCGAGTCCGACGAGGACCGGAAGTAGCCGCCACCACAACCGCCGCTTCGGCGGTGTGGACTCGCGGACGACGCCCAGCGGCTCGACGATCGTGTGCCGCTGGGCGAACCACGCCGTCACCACGGTCAGCGCGGGGACGAGCAGCACGATCAGCGCCACCAGCGGCCACGGCGGTGTGAGGTCCTTCGGGTAGAGCCCGAAGCGGAACACCTGGAAGTTCGTCACCGCACTGCGGAAGAGCAGGAACAACGCGGCGCCGGCGACGAGCCCGGCCGCGGCGCCCACGAGCGATTCCGCCGCGGTGATCCGGCGCAGCTGCCGGACGGACGAGCCCGCCAGCCGCAACGCGGCGAGCCGCCGGTCCCGGGTGGCGCCGCCGAGCCGGGAGATCGTCCCGATGAAGATGAACACCGGCGTGAGCAGGACGAAGAGCCCGATCAACAGCAGCGCCAGGACGCCCTGTTCGACCACGCCGCCGTAGCCGCGCTCGGCGCCGAAGCCGTAGACCATGGGGCCGGATCGCAACGTACCGGAGCCGACGTAGGCGACCAGGTCGTTCGGATTGAGCACGGTCTCCGCGGCGATGACCCCGACCGGCTCACCGGGCAGCCGTGGCCGCAGCAGGCCACTGGTGTCGGCCGCGACGAGTTCGTCCAGCTTCGGCGAAAGGAAGACCTCGCCCGGCGCGGGCAGCCGGTCCACACCCGGCGGGATCGGCGAGTTCGGCCCGGTGGGCCGCAGGTGGACGAGCGAGATCGCCTGACCGCGGAAGTCGGTCGTCGTCGCGCGGTAGGCCAGCGGGGCGACGCCAGGGATCGGTTCGCTCCACACGTACGAGGTGAACGCCCGCTGGTCCCGGTTCTCCTTGATGGTGCCCGCGGAGGCACCGGTCAGCAGGATCGTCACCGCGAGCCCGATGCCGGCGGCGCTCAGGACGAGCCTGACGATCGAGCCCCGGCCGCCCCCGACGGCCAGCCGGAACCCCAGCAACAGGTCTTCGCGTCCGGTCACCGGGTCACCGCCGGTTCACGTGTCCGGCCGTCTCGCACGATGACCTCCCGGTCTGAGTAGGCGGCCACCCGCGGTTCGTGGGTGACCAGGACGACGGCGGCGTTCGTCTGCTTCGCCGTCTCGGAAAGCAGGCGCATCACCGCTTCGCCGCTGAGCGTGTCCAGCGCGCCGGTCGGTTCGTCCGCGAAGATCACCGACGGTTCGGTGATCAGCGCCCTGGCCATGGCGACCCGCTGGCTCTGCCCGCCCGACACCTGGCCGGGCATGCTGTGGTCCGAGTCGCCGACTTGCAGCCGGTCGAGCCAGTCCCGCGCGAGTCGTTCGGCGGGACGGCGCTTGATGCCGCCCAACCGCAGCGGCAGCGCGACGTTCTCCAGGCAGGTCAGCTCCGGCACGAGCTGCCCGAACTGGAAGACGAAGCCGAACTCGGTACGCCGCAAGGCACTGCGTTCGGCGTCGGGCATGTTCGCGAGTTCGCGGCCGCGGAACAGCACCTGTCCTTTGTCGGGGCGCACGATGCCGGACAGGCAGTGCAGCAGTGTCGACTTCCCCGAGCCCGACGGGCCCATGATCGCGACGATCTCCCCGGCTTCGAGCGTCAGCCCTGCCCCGGCGAGCGCCTGATCGGGGCCGAAGGCCTTGTGCAGGCCCAAGCCTTGTAACAACGGTGTTTCCACTTTGTGGTCCCCAGGTCAGCGCGTCAGCTGACGCGCGAGATCGTCGAGGCGGGCCGCGGTGAGCTCCAGCCACCGCAGATCCGCCTCGAGGTGGAACAGCGCGTGATCGCAGATGAGCTGATCGGCGAGGTCGCCGTCGGTCTTGCGGGCGGTGAGCTCACGCATGGCGCGGAGGTGGGAGCCGCGCTGGGCGTCGAGCAGGTCCTGGGCGCCGCGGCCGGACAGGAGGGCGAGCACGACCTTGGTGTAGAGCGTGTTCTGCAGGTAGACGGACGGATTTTCCGGGCTTTTCAGCCATTCCTCGACGTTGGTGACGCCTGCGTCGGTGATCGCGTACCGCTTCCGGTCCGGACCGCCGCCAGCTTCGACGCCGTTCTCCTCGACGAGGCCGTTCTTCAGCAGCCGGTTCAGCGTCGAGTAGACCTGCCCGTAGTGCAGTGGTCGGTCTTGCCGGAACTGCTTGTCGTAGAGCTGTTTGAGGTCGTAACCGTGTTTGGGGCCGGCTTCGAGCAGGCCGAGCAGGGTGTTCCCGATGGACATACGGCGACTATACACAGTGTGTATACGCACCGTCTATACACCTAGTTCATAGTCCTACGGGTCCTCACGGTGTGACGTCCATCGGCGGCGGGCAATGTCAAACGCCTGAAACATTCAGGAGTTTTCAGGTAACAAGGCCTGCCTACCTTCAAGCGCAATCGACGCCTGGAGGAGGTGCCCGTGCCGCTCGCCGCCCCCGCCCGAGCCGTGGCCACACACTGCCCGTACTGCGCCTTGCAGTGCGGGATGAGCCTCGACGGCGCCCGCGTCACCCCGCGCGACTTCCCGGTCAACGCCGGTGGCCTGTGTCAGAAGGGCTGGACGTCAGGAGAACTCCTCACCTCGCCTTCGCGCCTGACCACACCGTTGATCAGGGCCGACGGCGAACTCCGGCCCGCGACCTGGGAACAAGCGCTCGACCTCGTCGCGCGGCGGCTCACCGAGATCCGCGCGGCCAAGGGCGCCGACTCGGTCGCCGTCTTCGGCGGCGGCGGCCTGACCAATGAAAAGGCTTACCTGCTGGGGAAATTCGCCCGCGTCGCGCTGGGTACCTCGCAGATCGACTACAACGGCCGGTTCTGCATGTCGTCGGCGGCCGCGGCCGGGATCAAGGCGTTCGGCGCCGATCGCGGGATGCCGTTCCCGGTCACGGATCTCGCCGCCGCCGACGCCGTCCTGCTCGTCGGCGCGAACCCCGCCGAGACGATGCCGCCGTTCACGCAGCACCTGCGCGGCGCGGACCTGATCGTGGTCGACCCGCGCCGTACCCCGACCGCCGAACTGGCCGGACTGCACCTCGCGCCCGCACCGGGTACCGATGTCGCGCTCGCGCAAGGGATCCTGCACGCCGTCGTCGCCGACGGGCTGCTCGATCAGTCCTATGTGGACGCGCGTACGAACGGTTTCGAGGAACTGTGGCGTTCGGTCGCGGCCTGGTGGCCGGAGCGCGTCGAGCAGATCACCGGGGTCTCCGCCGCGGACCAGCGCCGTGTCGCCGCGAAACTGGCTTCCGCCCGTAATGCCTACATTCTCACCGCGCGGGGTACCGAACAGCACGCCAACGGCACGGCGATGGTGAACGCGTGGATCAACCTCGCACTCGCCCTCGGTCTGCCGGGGCGTCAGGGTTCCGGCTTCGGCTGCCTGACCGGGCAGGGCAACGGCCAGGGCGGTCGCGAACACGGCCAGAAGGCCGACCAGTTGCCGGGGTACCGCAAGATCGACGATCCCGCCGCCCGCGAGTACGTCGCCGAAGTCTGGGGTGTGCCACCGGAATCCCTGCCGGGGCCGGGCCGCTCGGCCGTCGAGCTGCTGGAAGCGCTCGGCACCGACGACGGACCGAGCGCGTTGATGGTGTTCGGCAGTAATCTCGTCGTTTCGGCGCCCCGGGCGGGAAGTGTCCAGGAGAAAGTGTCCTCTTTGGACTTCCTGGTCGTCTCGGACCTCGTGCTGTCGGAGACCGCGGCGATGGCCGACGTCGTCCTGCCGGTCACCCAATGGGCCGAAGAAGACGGCACGATGACCAACCTCGAAGGCCGGATCCTGTTGCGGCGCAAGGCTATCGACCCGCCGTCCGGCGCGAGGACGGATCTGTACGTGCTTTCGGAACTCGCCCGGCGGCTCGGGCAGCCCGACGGCCGGTTCTCCTCCGACGCCGAGACCGTCTTCACCGAACTCCGCCAGGCATCGAAGGGCGGCATCGCCGACTACTCCGGCATCACCTACGACCGGCTCCGTGACGGCGAGGCACTGTACTGGCCCGTTCCGGCGGAATCGCATCCCGGCACGCCGCGGATGTTCCTCGACTCCTTCGCCCACCCGGACGGTCGCGCGCGGTTCGTACCGGTGGATCACGTCGGCCCGGCCGAAGTACCCGACGCCGAATTTCCCTTGCAGGCCACCACGGGCCGGGTCCTGCAGCACTACCAGTCCGGGGCACAGACCCGGCTGGTCAAGGAGCTGAACGACGTCGTAGCGGAGGCCTTCGTGGAAGTACATCCGGACACCGCCGCCCGGGCGGGGCTGGCCGAGGGCGATCTCGCGGTCGTGCGATCCCGGCGCGGGGAGACCATCGCCCGCGTCCGCTGCGTGCCGTCGCTGCGCCCGGATCTGGTGTTCCTGCCGTTCCACTTTCCTGGCGAAGGAAGGGCGAACCTGCTGACCAACCCGGCACTCGACCCGACGAGCCGGATGCCCGAGTTCAAGGTGTGCGCGGTCGCGCTCGCCCCGGCCGGAGACGTCGCGTGAGCCCCCGGTCGGTGGTCATCGCCGGATACGGGATGGCGGGCGCACGGCTGGCCGACGACATCCACCGCCGCGATCCCGACGGCGAACGCGTCCGGCTCACCGTCGTCGGCGCGGAGACGCACGCCGCCTACAACCGCGTACTGCTGTCGTCGGTGGTCGCCGGGACCATGCGGCCCGAGGTTGTCCGGCTGCACGACGACGACTGGCCGACCCGCACCGGAGCCGACCTGCGGCGCGGGGTCGCCGCGACGTCGATCGACCGTGCGGCCCGGCGAGTACACCTCGATGACGGGTCCACTGTGGACTACGACGCGCTCGTGCTCGCCACCGGCGCCAACCCGTGGATGCCGCCGGTCGAGGGGCTCGAACCCGGTCCTGACGTCGTCGCGTTCCGCACCCTCGACGACTGCGCCCGCATCCTCGACGCCGCCAAACTGGGTGCCCCGGTCGCCGTACTCGGCGGCGGGCTGCTCGGCCTGGAAGCCGCGCGAGGCCTGGCGGGGCGCGGAAACCTCGTCACCGTCGTGCATCCGATGCCGCACATCATGGAACGTCAGTTGGACGCGGAATCCGCGCGGGTGCTGACCAGGAAACTCGAAGAACTCGGCGTCGGCTTCCGGCTCGGCGTCGGGGCCGCGCGTTATGTCAGCGGTGACGGGCTCAAACTGGACGACGGCACCCACGTGCCCGCCGATCTCATCGTCGTCTCGACCGGTGTCCGCGCCGAGACGAAGCTGGCCGTGGACGCCGGGCTGACCGTCGAGGGCGGCATCGTCGTCGACGATCTGCTGCGTACCAGCGACGGCCGGATCCACGCGATCGGCGACTGTGCCCGGCATCCCGGCGCGTTCGGCGGTCTCGTGCAACCCGCGTGGGAACAGGCCGCCGTCGTCGCGGATCTGGTCACCGGGACGAAATCCGCGTCGCGTTATCGCGGCACCCAGCCGGTGACCCGGTTGAAGGCCCGCGGCATCGACCTCACCGCGCTCGGCGAGACGATGACCGGCGCGGACGACCCGACCGCGGAAGTGCTCACCTTCAGCGATCCGGCGGGCTGTCGCTACGGCAAGCTCGTCGTCCGCGAGAACAAGGTGGCGGGGGCGATCCTGCTCGGCCTGCCCGACGCGGCCGCGACGATCACGCAACTCTACGACCGGGGCACTCCGGTGCCCGAAGACCGGCTCGCCGTCCTTTTGGGACGCGCGCTGCCCGCCGGGTCGCCGTCGGCGTCGAGCCCGGCCGATCTGCCCGCGTCGGCGGTCATCTGCCGCTGCAACGCGGTGACCAAGGGACGGCTCGTCGAGGCCTGGCGTGCCGGTGCCACCGACGTTCCCGCCCTCGCCGGGGCGACCCGCGCGACGACCGGCTGCGGCGGCTGCAAGGACGCCGTCGGCGGGGTCGCGAAATGGCTGGCCGCCCAGTGAACCCGAACGCATCCACCAAGGAGGACCTCATGGAAGCTCGTGGAAAGCGCTGGATCGAGCACTGGGATCCGGAGAACGAGCGGTTCTGGGAGGAGACCGGGAAGAAGGTCGCCCGGCGGAACCTCTGGTTCTCCATCCTGGCCGAGCACATCGGCTTCTCCGTCTGGACACTGTGGTCGGTCATGGTCCTGTTCATGGGGCCGCAGTATGGTTTCTCAGCCGCCGACAAGTTCCTCCTGGTCTCCACGCCGACGCTGATCGGCGCGCTCATGCGGCCGCTCTACACCTTCGCGGTCGCGAGGTTCGGCGGGCGGAACTGGACGATCGTCAGCGCGTTGTTGCTTTTGGCGCCCACGGTGCTGGCGGCGATCGCGATGCAACCGGGTACGTCGCTCGGCACGTTCTTGCTGATCGCCGCGCTCGGCGGGGTCGGCGGCGGGAACTTCGCGTCGTCGATGACCAACATCAACGCGTTCTATCCCGAGAAGCACAAGGGCTGGGCGCTCGGGCTCAACGCGGGCGGCGGGAACCTCGGTGTGGCGGCGATCCAGCTGATCGGCCTGCTGGTCATCGGCACCGTCGGCGCGACCGCGCCCCGGCTGGTGCTCGCGATCTACATCCCGCTGATCGTGCTCGCCGCGACCTGCGCGTACTTCTTCATGGACAACCTCGCCTCGATGAAGGGCGACACCAAGGCGATGCGCGAGGTCGTCAAGGATCCGCACACCTGGGTGATGTCGTTCCTCTACGTCGGCACGTTCGGTTCGTTCATCGGGTACAGCTTCGCCTTCGGCCTGGTGCTGCAGAACCAGTTCGGCCGGACCCCGTTGCAGGCGGCCGCGGTGACGTTCCTCGGCCCGCTGCTCGGTTCGTTCTCGCGTCCGACGGGCGGCTGGCTGGCCGACCGGATCGGCGGCGGCAAGGTCACCTTCGTGACGTTCGTCGGCATGGCCGCGGCGACCGTGGTGCTGATCCTGGCGTCGACGTCGAACTCGCTGGCGCTGTTCACCGTCGCGTTCATCGTGTTGTTCGTGCTCACCGGCATCGGCAACGGCTCGACGTACAAGATGATCCCGGCGATCTTCCGCGCCAAAGCGAAGGTCGCGATCAGCGAAGGT
Organism: Amycolatopsis sp. cmx-11-12; assembly: GCF_046269425.1. NCBI lineage: Bacteria > Bacillati > Actinomycetota > Actinomycetes > Pseudonocardiales > Pseudonocardiaceae > Amycolatopsis > Amycolatopsis sp. cmx-11-12. The sequence goes on from NZ_JADNQM010000012.1 coordinate 198,241, forward strand.
GCCGACGAGACCCTCGAAATGCTCAAGGCACGCAAGCTCTCCGGCGCGTTGATCGGGCTGGCGGGGGCGATCGGCGCGCTCGGCGGGCTGTTCATCAACCTGGCCTTCCGGCAGTCGTTCGCGGACACGAAGAGCGGGGTGCCGGCGTTCGTCGCCTTCCTCGTCTTCTACGGGCTGTGCTTCACCGTCACGTGGGCGGTGTACCTGCGCAAACAGCAGACGGAGGTGGCGAGCACCCGAGGCCTGGCGCTCGCCGGAGCGGAGGTCTGATGCGGAAACTCGTCGTCGCGGGGCACGGGATGGTCGCGCACCGGCTTGTGGAAGCGGTGCGCGCGGAGGACAAGGCGGGCGAGTGGCAGGTGGTGGTCCTCGCCGAAGAGGCCAGGCCCGCTTACGATCGCGTCGCTCTGACGTCCTATGTGGACACTTGGGATCCGGCTTCGTTGGCGCTTTCCGGCGCGGATTACGCGGATGACCCGCTGGTCGAGCTGCGGCTCGGCGACGCGGTGGTGTCGGTGGACCGGGAGCACAAGGTCGTCGTCACCGAGTCCGGGTACGAGCAGTCGTACGACGCGCTCGTCCTCGCGACCGGTTCGCGGCCGTTCGTCCCGCCGGTGCCAGGGCACGATCTTCCCGGCTGCTTCGTCTACCGGACGATCGAGGATCTCGACGCCATCCGGGAAGCCGCTCAGCGGCCTGGACGCGGGCGGCGTTCGGCGGTCGTCATCGGTGGTGGGCTCCTGGGGTTGGAAGCCGCGAAGGCCTTGCGGGACATGGGACTCTCGCCGCATGTGGTCGAGATGGCGCCGCGGCTGATGCCGCTGCAGGTCGACGAGGGCGGCGGCGGCCTGCTGCGTCGGCTGATCACCGAGCTCGACGTGACCGTCCACACGGGAACGTCGACCGACGCCATCGAGCCGGACGGCGAACGCTACCTCGCGCGGCTCGGCAACGGCACGGAACTCGACGTCGATCTGGTCGTGTTCTCCGCCGGGATCCGGCCGCGCGACGACCTCGCCCGGTCGTCCGGGCTGGAAGTCGGCGCACGGGGCGGCATCCTGGTCGACGACTCGTGCCGGACGTCCGACCCGGCGGTGTACGCGATCGGCGAATGTGCTGCCGTGGCCGGAAAGGTGTACGGCATCGTCGCGCCCGGGTACGCGATGGCGGAGATCGTCGCCGCACAGCTGACAGGCGGTGAGGGCACATTCCCCGAGCCCGACATGTCGACAAAACTCAAGCTCATGGGTGTCGACGTCGCCAGTTTCGGCGACGCGCACGCGGCGACCGAGGGCGCGCTCGAAGTCGCGTTCAACGACGCTGTCGCCGGGACCTACAAGAAGCTCGTGGTGTCCGACGACTCGAAGACGTTGCTGGGCGGCGTTCTCGTCGGTGACGCGAGCGAGTTCAACACGCTGCGCGCGATGGTCGGCAGGCCGTTGCCCGCCGAACCGGGCGCGATCCTCGCTCCGGCCGGTGGCGGCGCGGCGGTCGGTGTGGACGCGCTGCCCGATGCCGCGCAGATCTGTTCCTGCAACGCGGTCTCCAAGGGCGCGATCACGCACGCGATCACCGAAGACGGTTGCGATTCGGTCGCCAAGATCAAGGGCTGCACGCGGGCCGGGACGGCGTGCGGATCGTGCGTCCCGCTGCTGGGCAAGCTGCTGACGGCTTGCGGTGTCGAGCAGTCGAAGGCGCTGTGCGAGCACTTTTCGCAGTCGCGCGCGGAGTTGTTCCAGATCCTTCAGGCCACGCGGATCAGTACGTTCAGCGAGATGATCGACCGGTACGGAAGCGGAACCGGGTGCGCGATCTGCAAACCGGCGATCGCGTCGATCCTGGCCACGCTGGGCAACGGGCATATCCTCGCCGGTGAGCAGGCGACTCTGCAAGACACCAACGACAAGTTCCTGGCGAACCTCCAGCGCAACGGCACCTACTCGGTGGTCCCGCGGATCCCGGGCGGTGAGATCACGCCCGAGAAGCTGATGGTGATCGCGCAGGTGGCGATGGACTTCGGGCTGTACACCAAGATCACCGGTGGGCAGCGGGTCGATTTGTTCGGCGCTACCGTCGACCAGCTGCCACTGATCTGGCGGCGGCTCGTCGACGCCGGGTTCGAATCGGGGCACGCGTACGGGAAGTCGTTGCGTACGGTCAAGTCCTGTGTCGGTTCGACATGGTGCCGGTACGGCGTGCAGGACAGTGTCGGCCTCGCGATCGAGCTGGAACTGCGGTATCGAGGGCTTCGTTCGCCGCACAAGCTGAAGTCCGCTGTGTCGGGTTGCGCACGGGAATGCGCGGAGGCTCGCAGCAAGGACTTCGGCATCATCGCGACCGACAAAGGCTGGAACCTTTACGTCGGCGGGAACGGCGGCGCGACGCCGCGGCACGCGGACCTTCTGGTGTCCGAAGTGGACACCGAGACGCTGATCCGCACTATCGACCGGTTCCTGATGTTCTACGTCCGCACGGCCGACCGATTGCAGCGCACCGCGCCGTGGGTCGAGGAGATGGACGGCGGACTCGACCACCTGCGCGCGGTTATCGTCGACGACAAGCTCGGCATCTGCGAGGACCTCGACGCGGCGATGGCCAAGCATGTCGGCGACTACGCCGACGAATGGCGTGGAGTGCTGGAGGATCCGGAGAAGCTGGCGAAGTTCAGCTCGTTCGTCAACGCGCCGGGCACTCCGGATCCGACGATCTCGTTCCGTACCGAACGCGACCAGAAGGTGCCCGTGCTTTTGGGCATGCCGGAGGTGAAACAGTGACGACCTCGATCGAGCGCACCTGGACGGCCGTCTGCGCTGCGGGCGCTGTCCCGGAATGGTCCGGTGTCGCCGCCCTGCTCGACGACGGCGTGCAGGTGGCGATCTTCCGGCTGCCCGGCGACCGCTGGTACGCACTGTCCAATATGGACCCGATCAGCGGTGCGGCGGTGCTTTCGCGGGGGATCGTCGGCGACGCCGGCGGTGTCCCGGTGGTGGCTTCGCCGGTGTACAAGGAACGATTCGATTTGCGGACCGGAGGCTGCCTCGACGCCGAAGGTGTGTCGGTCGAGGCGTATCGGGTGCGGGTCACCGGAGGTGTGGTGGAGGTGGAGGATTCACCGTGACAGACGTCCCTCCCCTGGCGGGATTCGTCATCGGGATCACGGCGGCGCGGCGGGCTGACGAGCTCGGCGCGCTGTTCGTGCGCAAGGGTGCCACCGTGCGGTACGGCCCGGCCATCCGGATCGTGCCGCTCGCCGACGACACCGAACTGCGGTCGGCCACCATGCGCCTGCTGGAAGAGCGGGCCGACATCGTCGTCGCGACGACGGGGATCGGTTTCCGTGGCTGGACCGAGGCCGCCGAAGGCTGGGGGCTGGGGGAGGAACTGCTGGAGCGGCTGGGGGAGTCGTCGCTGCTGGCGCGGGGCCCGAAGGCCAAGGGCGCGATCCGCTCGGCCGGGCTCTCGGAGGACTACTCGCCAGTGTCGGAGAGCAACGCCGAGGTGCTGCGGCATCTGCTCGAATCCGGTGTGGACGGTCAGCGGATCGCGGTGCAGTTACACGGCGAGCCGCTTCCGTACTTTGTGGACAGTCTCCGCGCCGCGGGCGCCGAGGTGATCGAGGTGCCGGTGTACCGCTGGGTCGGTCCGGCCGATCCCGGGCCGCTGGACCGGCTGCTGGACGCCGTCCTGGACGGTTCCGTGGACGCCCTGCCGTTCACCAGCGCTCCCGCCGTCGCGTCGCTGCTGGCGAGGGCGAAGCGGACCGGACGGCTGCCGGGAATCGTGCGGGCACTGGAGAAGCGGGTCGTGGCGGCCTGCGTCGGGCCGATCACCGCGGGGCCGCTTGCCGCGCTCGGGATCCCGACGGTCCAGCCGTCACGGTCGCGGATCGGAGCGTTGGCGCGGACGGTGTCCGAAGCACTCGAAGCCCGCTCGCCCCGGCTGGACGCGGGCGGGAGGAGCATCGAACTGCGCGGCCAAGCGGCACTGGTGGACGGGCAGTGGTGCGACATCGCGCCAGCGCCGATGGCCCTGCTTCGGGCGCTGGCGGAGTCTCCGGGCCGCGTGTTCTCCCGGCGGGAGTTGATCTCCGCGTTGCCCGATGGCGGCGAGGAACACGCCGTCGAGACCGCCATCGGCCGCCTGCGGAACTCTCTGGGCGCCCCGAAACTCGTCCAGACGGTCGTCAAACGCGGCTACCGCCTGGCCGTCGACCCCTGACCCCGCGTTTCGTCCGTATGCCGAAAGTGACTTGAACGAGTTCTGCTACGGGATGGGGAGCACACGAATATACGCGGGTGCCACGGCACGAATGGTATTTTCAGGGACCGAACCGACCAGCGCCTCGATGGCAAGCCTGACTCCGGCAGTGTCCGCACCGCCGAACTGCTCGCGCAAATAGGCAAGGCCTGTGGCGGTCACGTCGCCCACTCTGGGGTCCGCGAGAAGTGCCTGGAAAGTGTCGCTGACCTCCCCGGCGCGGGTGCCCATTATGAGCCGATAGACGTCGCCGGCATCCTTGTTGGTCAATCGGTCCGGGCGGGCAGCGCTGTCGTTCAGCCGGTCGTGGATCTTGTGGGCTTTCGCGACCAGGAGTGCTGCGGCTCCCGCGACGTGTACTCGGATCCGGCGATCGTCGCTGGACTCCAGTGCGGTGATGATCATGGGCCTGCGGTCGACCACTGCGGGCTCCAGGCCGGGCACACGCCGGGCGGCCATTCTGTCGTGAGGCTGGATCTTGGCACTCCTGCTGCCGCCATCGGCAAGGGTTTGGCCGATGAGTAGGTCCAACTCGACCTTTGTGGTGGTGTCGCCCACGGTCTCAGTGCGGCCCCAGAGTCCTGGTTGGTGTTGCTGAAGTCGCTCAAAGCCGGCGTTCCGCAGCGCCTGTTCCAGCAAGGGCTCGTCGGCAAGCTGTTGAGGGTCAACGCCGAGGTCGCCGTCGGATGTGTAGGCAGCGGCGGCTAGTGGTACTTCCGCAGTTTGAAGATAGACCGCCTGGGCTCCGACGACGGTCAGCGCGTTGAGGTGCGGCTTGAGCGCGGTCAGTCCATCGAGGAGCACTTTCCGTGCGACGATGGTCAGTTCCTGAATGTCGACCCCGTCGGGGACCTTGGCCACAGTTGGATTCATCTTCCTGATGAGAACGGGATTGGCGAAACAACTCAGCGGCGAGGTGCCGATTCCAACTTCGCGAGCCAGGGTTGCCGCCAGAATTCCTCGGTGGCCCGCATTCGGTCGAGTACTGCCTCGGCCTCGGCCGGCATCCGCCCAGGGCCGGAGAGACTGTCCATCACTAGCTGGCTCAGCGCCACGTGCGGGATGTCGTCGACTTTGCGATGACGTTCGAAGATCACCGCATCACGTGCGCGCAATAGCAGGACTTCGGCCCCGTGGTCGGCAGGCAGCAGACCAAGGTAGTCGGCCATGAAATCGACGGAGCCGGCAGAGTTGTCGACGTAGAGCATCAGTTGGCCGCCGGTGGCTAGCGGGGCCACTGCGCGGGCGGCGTACGGACCGGTCACGATCACCTGTGGCTTTCCGTAGGGAGGGTGCGGAAAAGTGGCCAGTTTGCGCAGTACTGATTGAGTCCCGGCAGGCGCGATCATGCCGACGTAGTTGTTGTCGGTGAGCAGCCTGGTCGTCATGGCCCGAGCGTGGAGAAGACCGGCCCAGTCGACGTCGGTGATCGTGCGGTTTGCGCGCTCGATCAGGCGTTGGTCGTCGAGCGCGCCCAGCAGGCGCGAGACCCAGCCCAAGTCGACCTCGGTCGCGTTCGCGATGTCCGTGGCTTTGTACGGTGGCGTGAAGTCCGCGAGGAAACGGACGATCCTCCCTGCTTTCTCTCCTGCCAAGGTGACCCGTTTGGTGCCGGTGGCCGTTCCTCGATTCGCGCGGGGAGAGCGGGATGCGCCTTGTAGATGAAGGTGAATCGCAGGGTATGTGACCGATAGGAAGACGTTGCCGGTCAGATCGATGTAGCCGATTCGGCGGTCCCGCAGCTCCTGTTGGGCGCGTGCGCTGATCCATGGCGAGACCACCAGCATGGTCGGCGAGGCGTGGGTGTGCGCCAGGATGTTTCGGATGGCGCCGAGCTGCGTCTCGACCTCGCGCGGTGTGACTGATTGTCGTGCTGTGATCAGCAGTTCTGTGTAGGGACTGTTGTCTGGTGGAGCGATCGTCACGCGGCCGTCGAAAGCGCTGTCGCCCTCGTGTTCTTTATCTGGTGCGGGCGTCAACGGGGTCACCGACCAGCTATCGCCCAATAGCGCCCGCAGGGTGTGAACGGCCTGCTCAGCAAGGTTAGTCGGCGTGCTCTCGGCGGTGGACACGAGACGATCGTGTCACAGTTGCACACGGAGAGTCAACAAAACTTGCCCGATAGGGGCACTTGTCCCGACGGGGCAAGTCGACTTAGTAGACAAGTCTGCGCGCAAGTGGAGATTGTCTACAGCGCGCAAGTGGACTACAGGGACAAGTCAGCGCTGTGATTCGGGAGGTTGCGGCGAGCGCTGTGCGGGTGGTAGGTCACGAGAAGGTGACGCGGAAATCGGGGAACTCCCGTGCCGCGGCGACACGGGCGGCCTCCGCTTCGGCTTCCGTCCGCACGGCCGGACGCGGGGTGTCGAACGGGGTTACGGTGAAGTCGAGCCGCTTCTTCCCGCTCGCCTTGGCCCGCCAGACCCCGGCGATCTCGCCGTCGGCCAGCAGCGCGCCGGGGTTGCCGAGGATCTTCCAAACTTCCTTCTGCCGGGCCTTGTCCGGCACCAGTACGGCGCGGTCCCGCGCCTGGACGAACGGGTCCAGCGGCGGCAGCAGACGGACGATGTCTGGCTCCGGCGGGTTCTCCAGCAAGGACACCCGGTCCTTCGGCAGGAAGGCCTTCTTGCCGTCGACGCGGACCTCGACCAGGTCGTCCGGCCACATCGCGTCGACGCCGGTGCGGGTCGTCCCGACGTACGCGGCGGCGTCACCCGGGGCGGCCGGACCGTTGATCCGCAGGTAGCCCTCGACCACACGGGTGGCGGCCTCGACGTCCGGCGAGGTCTTCAGCGTGCCTCGTTCTTCCAGTGGTGCCAACGTCGCCGGTGTCGCGCCCGCTTCGAGGCGGACACCGGCGTGGATCGTCGCGACCCGCATCAGCTGCTCGTAGATGTGCACGACACCGCAGCCGCGGCAGGCGTACGAGAGGCCGTCGGGGATCAGTTTCGTGACCGCGCCGCTCACCGTTCCCTTGGTCTGCGTGCCGGTGACGACCTTGCGGATCGCCTTCGCCGCGGTGAACAGAGCGTCCAATGCGGACATTCCGGCGGCCTCGACCTGCTTGCGCTGCCAGAGGATCCGGGCCATCGCATCCTTCTCGTCGAGCGGGACGAGCGCCGCCCGGATCCCGTCCAGCTCCGCGCGGCGGTGGAAATGCGGTGCGCCGCGATGCGTCCACGCGAGCACGAAGCGCTCGTCGTCCCAGACCGCGGGCGTCACGTCGCCGTCGAGACGGGCGGCGAGGCCCAGCAGGGCGGTGTCGCGCGCGGAATCCTGCAAGCCGAGGTCGAACACGGGCACCTCGGCCGCGTCCGTCTCCTCGCGGTGCAGTCCGTGCGCCGCGATCCGGTACGCCAGCACCTGCTCGCGATCGACCTCGAGCACTTGTCCTCCCTAGATTTCGAATTCGAGTGTGTACGACATCGTCGGCTCACCGATCACACCCGTGGTGGTACCGAACCCGGTGATCCCGGCGAGTTCACCCGTTCCGGAGCCCTCGACCACCGTGAACGCCGACGAGATGCCCTTGGCGTCGAATCCGGTGTCGTGCTTGATCACGAAACTTCCCTTGCGGCCGTCCACACTGCCTTCGACGCGTTCGAGTCCCGGGGCGGTCGTGCCGCCGCCGTCGTAGCCCTCACCCGCGTAGTACAGCAGGTAGTCGACGACCGACTCACCCTCGATCAGCCCGCTGTAGGCGAGCGTGGCGTGGGCGTAGGCGACGCGCGGGCCGCCCTCAGTGCCGCTGACGATGCTTTCGTCCCAGTTCTTCATGGCGAAGGTGTTCATGGGACTCACCCTGACAGTCAAACCTGTCAGATCATGTCAGGTTTTTCGGGGATACTCGATTCATGCGCGCGAGCAGACTCCTGTCGGTCCTCCTCCTGTTGCAGAACCGCGGCCGGATGACGGCCGAGGAGCTGGCTGCCGAGCTGGAGGTGTCGGTCCGGACGGTCTACCGCGACGTCGAGGCGCTGTCCGCGGCGGGCGTGCCGGTGTACGCCGATCGCGGGCGCACGGGCGGCTACCAGCTGGTCGACGGCTATCGCACGCGGCTGACCGGGCTGACCGAGGAGGAGGCGCAATCGCTTTCGCTGGCCGGTCTGCCGGGCGCGGCCGCCGAACTCGGGCTGGGCACGGTCCTCGCCGCCGCGCAGCTCAAACTGCACGCGGCCATGCCCGCGGAGCTGCGCGCCGGGGCGAGCAAGGTCTCCGACCGGTTCTACCTGGACGTCCCCGGCTGGCATCGCGGGATCGAGAGCCTGCCGCGATTGTCCGAGCTGGCCGACGCGGTGTGGCACGCGCGGCGGATCAAGGTCCGGTACGAACGCTGGGGACAGAAGAAGGTCGACCGCGTCCTCGACCCGCTGGGCCTGATCCTCAAGGCGGGGAACTGGTATCTCGCGGCGCGGTGCGACGGGACCGACCGGACCTATCGCGTGTCCCGGATCGAGGAGCTCGAGGATCTCGGCGAGACCTTCGAACGGCCGTCCGACTTCGACCTCGCGCGATACTGGCAGGAGTGGTCGGAGCAGTTCGAGAAGCGGATGTACTCGCGCGTGGCGATGGTCCGGCTGAACGAGTTCGCCCGCATACTCCTACCGTTCTATCTCGGAGCCGTCGGAGCACGGGCGTTGCGGGAAGCGGACGCCGAACCGGATGAAAACGGCTGGCTGACGATGGAACTGCCCGTCGAGCTGGGAGAGTCGGCCGTCGGCGAACTGCTGCGGTTCGGCGGGAACCTCGAAGTGCTCGAACCGCCGGATCTGCGCGAGCGGCTGGCGGAGGAGATCAGGAAGATGGGCGCGCGTTATGGCTGACCTCAGCGGCATCACGATCGGGATCACCGCGGAGCGGCGGGCCGACGACTTCATCGCCGCGCTCGAACGACATGGCGCGACCGTGCTGCACGCGCCCACCATCCGCATCGTCCCGCTGCCCGACGACACCGAACTACGGGCGGCCACGGACGAGGTGCTGGCCGAACCGGTCGGGTTCACCGCGGTCACCACCGGTGCCGGGTTCCGCGGCTGGCTTTCGGCGGCCGAAGGCTGGGGGCTGCGCGAACCGCTGCTGGACCGGCTGGCGGCGTCACGGATCTTCGTACGCGGGCCGAAAGCGGCCGGCGCGGTGCGCGGTGAGGGGCTGCGTGAGGAATTCTCCGCACCGGAGGAGAGCAACGCCGAACTGTTCGAAGGTTTGCGTGATGCCGGGGTGCGCGGGGCACGCGTCGCCGTCCAGCTGCATGGCACCCTGCTGCCCGAACTCACCGGGCTGCTGCGGGATTCCGGCGCGGACGTCGTCCAGGCGCAGCCGTACCGCTGGCTTTCGCCGTCCGACGTCGGACCTGTGCACGATCTCGTCGAAAGTGTGGTCGCCGGGCGGGTGGGCGCGCTGGCGTTCACTTCCGCTCCGGCGGCGGCGAACCTGCTCACGCTGGCGGGGTCGCGTCGCGAGGAACTTCTTGCCGCGCTGCGAGGTCCGGTGCTGTGCGCGTGCGTCGGGCCGGTGACCGCGGCACCGCTGGAGGCCGCCGGTGTGCCGACCGTCCAGCCCGAACGGCAACGGCTCGGCGCGTTGGTGAAGCTTCTCGTCGCGGAACTGCGCATTCGGCCGTCTTGACGGGTGTGGTCCCCTTTGCCAGGCTCGACACCGGACGCACGGGAGGGCGGAGGATGTCCGAGTCGGTCACCTTCGTTCGGGCTATGTTGCGCAAGGGATCTTCGGTACTGAGCGCGAGCCCGGCCGACGAAGCACCCGATCCCGATTCCGTTCCCGACTGGCGCTATCGCGAAGACTCGGCGGACTCGCTGCTGATGCGCGCGATCCGCTACTCGGCGCTCGGCCCGATCTTCTACCGCGTGGCCGCGTTTCCCAAGGTGTACATCGGTTTCCTGGTCTCGAACGGGTCGGCCGGGATCGTCCCGGTGCTGAGCACGACGATCCTGGCGGTGTTGCTCAACGTCTTCGCCGTCTGGTGGGTGGTGCGGGGGCGTGGGATCCGGGCGAAGACGTCCGGGCGGCTGATGTACGCGGATCTCGCGGTGGGCATGGTGCTCACGACGGTCGTGGCCGCGACCGCGCCCGCCGAGATCCAGCCGTTCGCCATCGACGTCGCGTGGACGTGGCTGGTCGGGACGGTGGCGCTGTGGACGCTGTCGTTCGGGCTGCCTGCCGCTTTCCTGTTCCTGATCGCGGCTCTCCCGTTCCGGGCGTTCCTGACCTGGATCGGCGGGCTCCCGATCGACCACCCGCTCGCGGTGAGCCGGTCGGTGGGGTGCATGGTCGCGCTGGTCGTGGCGATGGTGACGACGGCGGGGATCCTGATCCTGCTCGGCGTCGGGACCAGATTCGCGCTGGGGATCGGGATGCGTCGCGGACAGCGGGCCGAACGCCTGCGGACTCAGCGGGTCATGCACGACTCCGTGCTGCAAACCTTGGAAGCGATGGGCATGGAGGCGCCCGACGACGATTCCGCCGCCGTGCGACGGCTCGCCGAGATGCGGGCCGCGGCGCGGGCACAGGCCGCCGAACTACGACGCGAACTGGCCGGCCCGGACGCGCCGTCGGCCCGCGGTCTCGCGGCGGACCTCGCCGAGGTCGCCACCGAAATGGCGCGAGACGGCCTCCGCACCCAACTCGTCGCCGCCGAGACCGAAGAGGACTACCGCCTCTCGCACGCGCGCCGGACCGCCATCCGCGACGCCGTCCGCGAAGCGCTCCGAAACACCGTGAAGCACGCCGGGACGAACCAGGTCGTGCTTCGCGTCGAAGAGCGCGAAGGCGGCATCGCGGTCATCGCGCGGGATCAGGGGACCGGTTTCAGCATGCTGGACCGGCCGCCGGGGTTCGGGATCAGCCAGTCGATCATGGCGCGGCTGGCGGAGGTCGGCGGGCGGGGGACGATCGATTCGCATCCGGGGCGGGGGACCCGGGTGACGCTTTGGGTGCCGCACTGAGGGCCTGCGGGAGACGCTCGCGACATGCCGCGAGGTGTGCGGCGCCCCCAATGGGGGCTTTTCATCCTGTTGGGGCTGGTCAGTGTGGTTGACAGCGGCGATTGTGGTTGTGGTGTAACAGGGTGGGGAGCTGTCAGTGTGGTGGCTGGAACGTGAGGGAGCCCTCGACAGT
>NZ_JADNQM010000129.1:0-513 GCF_046269425.1 Amycolatopsis sp. cmx-11-12
ACCTACCTTCATCTCCGACACAGCATTGCTTTCAAGCGACTCTGGCTTCTACATCAGAACCTCTCAATCGCATTCGAGACACACGATGGAAAGAACAGACCAGCACTAGATTCCGCAGATCGGTCGGCCCGCCATCTGCCCAATGATGAATATGGTGAGCGTGACAGTTCTTCGGCCGCCGATGACAGCCCGGGAACGCACACCCCCGATCCCGAATGTTCAACGCTCTCCGTTGGCCCGGGGTGACGAACCGCCTCAGCCGCCCCACATCCAGGGGTTCACCAGCAGCGTTGAGCACCACCGGAAGCATCAGACAATCGCAGGCAGCCATACGGGCTTCGCGGGCAGTCATCGTCCCGACGAAATCGAGGCAGGCGGTCCCGAGACCGGTCTTCAGCTCCTCCAGACCGATGGTCACATGCACCAAGGTCCGGTAGCCATTGGTTCCAGGCTGATCCGGACAGGCCACCGCGAGGTCCACGAGGTCGACCCAGGCGTCACCCTGACGTTCGG
>NZ_JADNQM010000130.1:0-512 GCF_046269425.1 Amycolatopsis sp. cmx-11-12
TGTTGTTCGGGATCTCGAAATCGGCCGCGAACCGGGTGGTGGATCATCTGGCGCCACTGCTGACGCTCTCGCCGGTGACCCGCAAGCATGGCCCGGACACGGTCCTGATCGTGGACGGCACCCTGGTCCCCACCCATGACCGCACCATGTCCGCCTCCAGCAAGAACTATCGGTACTCGGTGAACATGCAGGTCGTCATCGACGCCGACACCCGCCTGGTCGTCGCGATCGGCGACCCCACCCCGGGCAACCGCAACGGCTGCCGCGCCTACACCGACTCCGGCGTCGACCAGCAATGCCGGGGCGCGAAAGTCATGGCCGACGGCGGCTACCAGGCAACGCGGAAGTGATCATGCCGTATCGCAAACCCCGCGAGGGGCAACCGCCGTTACCGCAATGGAAAGAGGACCTCAACACCGTCCACAAGAGCGTCCGCGCCCGTGTCGAGCACGCCCTGGCACACATGAAGACCTGGAACATCCTGCGCAACTGCCGCCGCAAACGCGACGGCG
>NZ_JADNQM010000013.1:0-207931 GCF_046269425.1 Amycolatopsis sp. cmx-11-12
TTTACGCTGGGACCCGCGGCCACCAGCCGATCAGGGTTAGTCCACACAACCGACCATGATCAACTGGTGGCCGCACCTGTCTACGGGCAGCCCACCAGCGACATCACGAAGTCCGGCTGGAGTACTAGGGCGTGTCCGGTGGATCTTGGGTTGGCGTTTCGGCGCCGTGAGTCGTAACTGGACCGACCCGCGTGCAGTCCCGCCGCCCTCTGACCAGAGTGGTCTGTGAAGGTGACCTCACGGACCAGAAACCGAATCGCCACCCACGAAAGGCAACTCCACCCCTCATCAGCGTCCTCACAACCAAGATCCACCAGACACGGCCTGGTGCCCCGTCCAGCAAGGTTCGCGGGGAATGCCGGCGAACCTTGCCAGACGCTGGTTGGTGAGTGCTCCCAGCAGTCGTGCATTTGACAGCTATCCGTTTGAAATGCGCACCATGAAAGGACCGCACCGGTGGCAAAAACAGCAGCGAGACGCACGAGATTCTCGCGGAGAAGGTTACCTGTCATAATTGCGGTGTTGTGCGTGGCCACGGGGACCATGTCCATCCCGGCTACCGCCGCGTCTCAGGAGGACTTCGCCACCATGGCGCTGATCCAGCTGACGCTCACCTCCGTCAAGGACGGCCGTCTCCTGGATGTCAAGGATGGTGCCCGCAACGACGGCGCGGCCATCGTCGTTAACAAGGCGCCAGGCTCTGCCCAGTCGTGGCGCATCAACACCGGAGCCAACCCTGCCTTGGGATTCACCATCGTCAACGACACCACCGGCAAGTGCCTTGACGCGCCCAGGCTGTACCAGCAGTTGCAGCAGCAACCCTGTGATGGACGCGCGAGCGAGAAGTGGTACTTCCAGCCGGTCACCGGATCGGGGCAGAAGGCCTTCATGATCCGCCACGAGGCCGACAACTCCTGCTTGTCGCCGCAGACCCCCGATCATAGCGACAACGGGGTCTATACCGACGAATGTAGCGGCACACCTCTTCAGCAATGGACCATCCCCGCCGACGTCTACACGAAGGCGTTGAGCACGGCCGTTGACTACGCCGCCGCCCGGTGCACCAAGGACACCTCGACCTGCTCGTGGTCCACGACCACCCAACAGCGCCCGGTGCTCCTGCCGCAGGTTTGTGTCTCGCCAGTGTGGTACAACGACACGTCCGACACGATACCGTGGACCTTCACCCTCACCACCTCCACGGGCTGGACGAACACAGTCGGTTTCAAGCTGAGCGCAAGTCTGCAGCTCGGCTCCGACGCCCTTCCCATCAAGGTCATGGTCGCCGGCGAGGTCCACGGCGAGACCTCGTTGAACCTCAAGGAAGACTTGGGTAACAGCCTGACCGTCTCCGTGCAGGCCAGGAAGTACGGATGGGTCGCGTTGTCCGAACTGGCGACGCAGGTCACCGGTACCTGGACGTTCGACACGCAAGGTTTCGCGTGGACCATCGAAGACACCATTACCGTGCCCCTCAAGCACGATTCCAACGGCGGCGCGAGCGTCTACCACGCCAAGACCAGGCCGGAGTTCACCAACTGCGCCGCATAGAAGCCTGGCTCTGACTGGGTGATGTGGCCCCATTCGGACCGTCCGGTCAGGATGGGGCCATTGCGTCTGGTTGAGCCACGCATGACGAAAGGATCGCAAGATCTGGGTAACAGTCTGCTGGTGACCGTGCCCCTCATCGGCAGTACGGATCGGTCGCGTTGTCCGAACCGGCGACGACGGTCGTGCCGCGGGTGGCATGGCGAGATCGGGGCATGCCGCGCCACCGCCACCACACTCCCCGCGACCCGAACGCACCCGGCCTGGAGGAACGGCAGGCGTGGTCACCAACGAGGCACTCGCCAGACTGGACGTCACCCGCGCCCGGCTCGGTCAGGGCAACATCACTGGAGCGCTCGCGGCCGCCGAACCCGTCCTCGGCCTGGACCCGCAGCTACGGATCCGGCAGATCGACAACACCATCAGCCTGGTGCGCGCGGACGCACGGGCACTCGCGCGACGCGGCCCGGCTCGATGACCGCCTCACCGGCTACCTGACGTCGGCCGCGGGTGGTTCGCGAGACTTAGGTGAGGACGTTTCCCAGGTGCATGACGATCGTGGTGGTGCCCGCGGTCGTGGCGAGTGCGAGTGCCGGCCGGTGCCAGGTGCGGGTACGGAGCCACCGGCTGGGGAGCAGGGTGATGGGCAGTGCGAGGCAGAGGATGGCGAGGGTGGACAAGGCCATGGCCGAGGTGAGGTAGGGGATGAGGTCGTGCTGGGGGTCTCGTGTCAGGAGGCATCCGGTGGTGGTGAGGAGAGCGGCCAGTGGGGCGGCGGCGAGTGAGTTCCCGAGTCCGTTGCGGCCGTGGAGTGCGGTGAGGGTGAGTACGCATGCCGTTGCCGCGCTGACGGCGATCCACCAGTCGAGCCGGTCCAGGGCCAGCGGGTCGGTGTGATTGACGTTGACGGGCAGCAGTTCGCGTCCGGCCAATGCCGCGGCCGTAGCGGCGACACTGGTCGCGAGCAGTGAGAGCCGTTGGCGGTTCCAGTACCAGGCGAGACCGGCGATGACGATCAAGCCGAGTGCGGCCGGTTCTTGCCACGCCGCGGTCATGCCCGCGATCGCTACCCCGAAGAACCAGTTCTCGGCGATGGTGATCAGGGTGCCGGAGGTCATTCCGATCCACCAGGCGCCGGTGAACAACGCGGTGTTGAGCACGGCGGCGAGGATCCAGATCCGGCGTGGCGTGGGGACGGCGCCGGCGTGGGCAGCCCAGAGTGCGGCGAGGGCGAGGCTCAGGCAGGCGGCTCCGGCCATGGCGAGTGAGACGGCGACGAGTTGCGGCCAGTCGCCGAAGGGGCTCAGGTCGGTGGTGCCGGTGCGGGAGAAGTCGGTCAGGAAGCCCAAGGCCACACCCAGCGGCAGGCTGAGGGTGACACCTGCCAGGGTGAGGGCGGAGCGCTGGGGGGTTCGCCAGAGCGCGGTGCCCCAGCCCGCCGCGGTCAGCACACCGGCGAGCAAGCACGACAGCGGTACCGCGTAGGTCTGGGAATTCTCTCCTGTGCCGAGGAGCGTGGGGAGTGCCACCAGGGTCGCCGTCTGGGCGGCCATCGCGGCGAGCGCACCGTAGACGACACCGTCGAGGACCCGGGTCTGTCCGGGAAGATCGCCTGCGTCGAGCACGGCGATGCGTCGCGCGGGCGGGGGATGGATGGCCCTGGCCCGGTGCCACCAGGACATCCGCCTGGTGGTGGTGCGGCTGAGCAACGCCCGTAACGGTGCCGACGGGGTCCCTCGCACGGAGCGGAGGTCGGCTTCGTGCTCGCGTGAACGCAGGACGCTGGTGGAGACCAGTGCGGTCAGGATGAGCACCAGCGCCGCGCGAGCCGCGTATTCGGCCCAGAACGGTGTCCACAGCGTGTGCGGGGACGCCGTGTCACTGCTCAGCAATACCCGGATTTCGGTGGTGGCCATGGGAAGCAGCAGGACGGGCGGTAATGCCCACCAGACACCTCGGGTGAGCCACACCAGGCCGACGTCGCCGGCCGCGACATGGGCGCTTTCGTGCCGCACGATCGCCTCGGCCTGCTCAGCGGGCGCGGTCACGATTCCGGGTGGGAGCACCATCCGGGTCCGGCGCAGGAACCGGATGGTGAACGCCTCCCGCAACGCCAGCGAGCCGAAGACGACCTGCGGGGGTGCCGCGTGGCGGTGCATCGAGCGCACCGCTCGCTCCGCGCGTTCCTGCCACACCGCCGGTGCGGGCCGGACGGGACCCGCGCGGCGAAACAGGCGCCACGGCAACAACTGTGTCAGCGCGAGACCGAGCAGAAGTACCAGGACCGCACCGCTGAGCGAGACCAGTCCCTTGCGTCGTTCGGCGGGTGCCAGGCACTGCAGGAACTGCTGTGACTTCTCCACGCTTTGGGCTGGTGTGTCTCCGGCAGTGACTGGAGGTGTCGCCGCCCGGCAAGTCAGGAAGGCGTCCCGCCACGCCAATCCCAGGAACTGGCCGTGGAGAAGGCTTCCGACGAGCACTCCGGCGAGCAGCAGCACCACGATGAGCAGCGCGTACCGCCCGCGCCCCGCGGACGGTACGGATGCGGTTCCCGTATCGACGCCGGGCGGTCGCTGATCAGTCGTCGTCACTGGCAGGTTTTCCGGGCAGTAGCGCGTCGCTGACCTTGCCCGCGATTTCGCGTGCCACCTCGGGACTGGCTCCCGTGCCGGTCAGATGGATCGTGATGACCATGGTGAGGTCGGCGTCGGCATTCGCCGGAGGGGGAGCGTCGTCGGTAATTCGTCCTGCCTTGCGCGCGGCCCATGCCTTGGTGAGCCGGTCGCGTACCGCGTCCAGCGTCTTGTCAGCCGCTTTCTCCACGAGAACGTTCCCGAGATAGGCCGCCGCCGCGAGAACGTACGGCGTCATCAGCACCAGATCGACACCGATACCCACCGGCGCACGCAGGGTCTCCGGATTTAGCAGACTGTCCGGGTCACGCCGATACTCGTCCACGACGGCGTCGAACAGGTCGAGCTCGGGCGGATAGTGCGTGCCGACGATCTCGCGGGCGAGATTCAGCACGTCTGGATCACCAAGCGGAACCGCCGAGGGCGACGGACGGCGCAAACCCATAAGAAGCCCCTATCTCGTCAGCACGGCCCACGCCGCGATACCGGTACCTGTCGCGACGGACACCGCCTCTGTTACGAGAGGTCTTTAACTGAAACAATTCAAGCGATCGATTCGCCATGATCGTGCCGAGGTGCTGTCACTCGCTCGGGCCGCCGGCGTCCAGCGATTTTGCTGATCTGTACCTAGGTTTGAGTTTGATCGGGTTCGTTGGGGTGTGGCCGGTGTCATGGCCTGTTGGTAGTTGCACCCGTCCGGCCATGTGGTGTCGTTGTCGGCCAGCGCGTCGCGCAGTGAGGCTTGGTGAGATCGGCTTCAGCGAAGACCGGCACCTACACCAAGATCTGGTACACCGACAGCGGCGGCAATACGGTCACGAACTATGCCTACGCCGACTCGAGCTTCCAGGCTGGCCAGAGCTTCACACTCAAGCGCAACGACGAGCACACTCTCATCGCCTCCCGCGGCTCAGCCGACGATCCCGACGGACCGGGAAACCCGTACCTCTGCGACGCCTACGCAATGCAGCACAACGTGGGCGGCGAACCGTATGACATTTGTGGAGCGTAGCCGCGTCCAGCACCTTCATGCCGCCCGTCCGTGACAACCATGTCGCAGGATACGCGAGCCAATGAGAGTTACAGGCTGACTCGCGCTAGGCGGCAAGCGATAGCACTAGCAAGTATCGGGCCGAGGTGATCCGGCCTGCGCGCCGACTGCTACTGGTCTCGAGTGTCGTCACGCTGGCCTTGAACGTGGCTGAGCCGCTTATCGCGGGGGACATCGGGCGAGCGCACCTAGTTCGAATGCCGTGGATCGCGGTGGCACTGGCCGGTGACCCGCTTCGTGCGATCCCGATGCGGTGCAAGGTCAGGGTTGCTGATCCACCGCGACGAGGCGGAGTTCGGCGGTGTAGGTGTCACCGTGGCCGTCTGCCAGCCACGTCTGTTCTGGGGTGGGCAGCATTTCGGTGATGGTGAGGGTCGCATCCGGGTCTTTCCTGGTCAGCCGCCGGATGGCTTTCGCCAGGATCTGGACGTAGACCGGGCTGTCGAAGTCGACGTAGAGCGGCCTTGGTTCGGTCGGCGAGACGGCGAAGACGAAGCGGGGCAACCGGTTAGCCCGCGCCCATTGCCGGGCGCGGAGGAACCGTTCGGACTCGGTTTTCGACTCGGCGAAGGAGAGTTCGCCCGCCCGCGGGCGCCAGGTCTCCCGGGCCACGACCAGACGGTCGACCGTGGTCCGCGGGGTGTGGGGTAGGTCTGGGACGGGTTGGAAGGCGTCCATCACCAGCCGTGTCAGCACCTGGGAGAACACCTCCAGGACGTCGAACTCCTGGCCGTCGGGCAGTTGGACGACGACGCGCCCGTCACGTTCGGAGACCACGGCGTCCGCGCTCAGCGCGACTCGCGGCCGCGACGGGTCGGCGGTGTGGTCGAGCAGTGCGACCTGGTAGTCCTGGTCCCGTACCAGCGACTGGCGGGTCCT
Organism: Amycolatopsis sp. cmx-11-12; assembly: GCF_046269425.1. Taxonomy (NCBI): domain Bacteria; kingdom Bacillati; phylum Actinomycetota; class Actinomycetes; order Pseudonocardiales; family Pseudonocardiaceae; genus Amycolatopsis; species Amycolatopsis sp. cmx-11-12. Next base: position 6,112 of record NZ_JADNQM010000013.1, read on the forward strand.
GGCGGACAACCGGGTGTGATTCTCCTTGGCCAGCAACGGAAGCAGCCTTGGGCCAGGGAAGTCGCCGGTGGTCAGGTCCAGCAGTTCGGTGACCTCGGGATGCTGGGTCAGGAACACGGACGCGCCCATCGTGTTGATCGCGGTATGCAGCTCGCCGAGCACGACCTGGAAATCCCCGCGTGCCACGGCTTCCTTGCTGTCCGCCAGCAGCAGCACATCCGGGCTGACGTACCGCGAAGCCGCCCAGCCGGGAGTGCCCGGCGGTACCGGGAACAGGCGTTCCACCTCGGGGCGCAGTGAATCGGCCGACAGGGTCACCCGGCCGCCCTCGTCGGGCAGGAGTGAGGACCATCGTCGCCGGAAGTCTGCTCGGATGTCCGCGGCGTCGGCCGGGGCGTCCCCGTGCAGCAACGGCATGCATGCGAACCAGAAGGAGGCCAGGTCGACCGGCCCGGGGCCGAGTCCGGCCAGGATGGTCCTGGCGCGTTCCGAGGTGCGTCGGGCCAGTTCGGTGGCCATCCACCTCGCACTGGTCAGGAAGAGTTCCAACGGTGCGAGTGCCTCGGCCATCCGGCTGCCGAGCAGGACCCGGGCACCCCGGCGGGCGTCGGAGTAGGCCACCGCCCGGCACGGCGCGACCCGTGCCCCCTTTTCCCGCAGGGACGCCACGTCGGTCAGGCCGGTGAAGTCGTCGCCGAGCGCGGACAACGTGGCGCCCAGCGAATCGGCGTCCGCCGCGCGACGGACTTCGCCGAGCCGGAACTCCAGCAGCTCCAGCGTTTCCAGGCACTCGCGGCGCAGCCCGTCCTCGCCGATCCGTTCCAGCAGGGCGCGCAACGCCCGTTCCGGGTGGGGCCCGGCCGGTACCTCCAGCCGCCAGGTCATCCAGCGGTCGCCGCACATCCGCTCCAGGATCCGGGCCGTGTCCTCGACACCGGTACGGCGGCCGATCTCGTCCGCGGTGAGTGTGCCGTCGCACAGCACGAAGATCTTCTCCTCCTCCGGGCCGACCGGTACCGGTGGCCTGCCCGGGACACACACCTGGCCACCGTCGAGCCGGACGAACGGCACCCGCCGTGGCGCGAGCCAGCGGCGGAGACCCGGTTTCCCGTCGAGCGTCTTGGCCAGCGAGTCGATCGCCCAGCTCGACAGGTACACCTCGGAGCTTTCGATCAGCTCCGGCGAGGTGGTGACCCGGAGCCCGGTCAGCGCCGGGTCGAACCGGCCCCAGCCCACCGGCCCGAAGAACCCGATCGTGTCGTTCTTGACGCAGAACCGCTGCCAGTAGCGGGCGACGAGTTCCTCGCGTTTGCGCGGCATGTTCGTCCGGCCCTCGACGGTGGGCGTCCAGGCAAGGAAGGGCGTGAGCGTTTGCTCCACCACGGACTGGTTCTGCCAGGTGATCGCGGTCCGGAACCGATCGTCCGCGGCGATCTCTTGGAGGACGAACGCGGTGTCGACCGCCGCCTGGTGGTAGGCGTCCTCGAAGGCGGCACGCTGGGCGCTGTCCGGTGCTTCCCCCGCGATCGCGTCCGCCGCCTCGCCCAGACCCTCGGGGGCGAGGCGGAGCACGCCCTCCGCGGGGAAGCCGGCGCCCCGAAGCACCAGCTGCGGCCAGAGTGACCACCGGCCGCCGATCGGGACCAGCGCGCCCATCACGCCCGCCCGGCGGCGATCGCGAGCACCGCGTCGGTCAGAAGGTCGGGCGAGGGATTGGTGAACACCGCACCCAGCGGCAGCTCGACGCCCAGCTCCCGGTGCACGCCGACGGTCAGTTCGAACGCCGCCATGGAGTCGCCGTCGGATTCGAAGAAGTCGCTGTCGGCGGTGAGCGTGTCGTTGTCGAGGGCCGCTCGGTACAGCCGCAGGATGACCGCGGCCGTCTCCGTGTGTGTCCGTTCGACGGTCGGTGCTTTCTCGTTCATCGGTACTGCCTTTCCGGTGCTGGTGTCGATGCTGTGGTCGGTGCCGGGCCCGGCCGCCAGGCCGCGGCGACGAAGATGGCGCTGGCGAAGGTCGCCGCCAGCGCGACGAGGTAAAGCACCGGGTCGAGCCCGGCACGCTCGATGAGGAACCCCGCGAGGAGGAACCCGGCAGGTCCGCCGAAGGCGTTGACGGTGATCACCGCCTGAAGCACCTTCGGCCGCCACGCCGGGGGGACGCGGGTGGTCAGCAGGGTGAAGTAGGGCGCGTTCAGCACGGGTACCGCGGCCGCCGACAGCGTGAGCGCGGCCAGCAGCCAGGGCAGCGGGGCACCGGTGACCAGCACCCACAGCGGCAGCGCGATCACGACGGCCGCGACCGCGGCGAGCATCCGGGGCGGGCAGCGCGGCGCCACCAGGTAGGCGGTGACCGAGCCGGCCACCGCACCACCCCCGGAACAGGCGACGAGCAGGCCGCCGACCGCCGGGTCGCCGTCGAAGCGCTGGAAGGCCAGCAGCGGCAAGGCGATCCACAGCATCCGGAACAGCAGGCCGTAGAGCACGCTCGACACGGCGGCCAGCCCCAGGAACCGGTCCCCGCGTAGATATCCCAACCCGGCCAGTAGCCCGCGCGGGGCTTCGGCGGTTGCCTGCCCCGATCCGACGGCGGGTACGGCGAACAGGAGCAGAGCCGACACCGCGTAGGTGGCCGCGTCGGCGAGCAGCACCTGCCCGGGTGACATGGTGGTCAGCAGCAGCCCGGCCGCCGCGGGGCCGGCGAACGCGGCGAGGTTCACCGTTCCTTCGAGCACGCTGTTGACCCGGGTCACCGCCATGGCGTCACCGCGCACCAGTTCCGTGCCCAGCAGCCGTTGTGCGGCCAGATAGGGAATCGTGAACACCCCGAGCACCACGACGATCCCGATCAGCAGGCCGAAGCTGAGCGCCTGGGCGGCGTGCAGCACCGGCACCAGCGCGATCACCGGCGCCCGCGCGACGTCGCACCACACCATTACCCGGCGAGGCCCGAACCGTTGCACCACCTCACCACCGAGCAGGCCGAACAAGGCGGTGGGCAGGATCTGCGCGGCGAAGACCAGCCCGGCCCGCCCCGCCGACCCGGTCTGCTCCAGCACGAACCACGGCAGCGCCAGCATGCTCATCTGCGAGCCGAAGGCGGAGATCCCTCCCGCCAGCAGCAACGCGCGTACCGGCCACCTCAAAGCGGCCGCTCGTCCAGCGCCCGGCGGATGATCGCGGCCACTTCCGGTGCCGACGAGTCCACGATGTCCATGTGACCGCCGTCGACGGTGTGCACGGCCAGCCCGGTGGTCAGCCCCGTCCACAGTTCGACCTGGCGGGCGTGCCCGTCGTCGGTCCGGTCGCGGGCCAGGACCAGGACGGCGGGCCCGTCGTAGTGGCCGTGCCGATGCTCCGCCAGCGCCTGGAGCAGGGCCCGCCACATCCGCAGCGGCAGTCCCGCCACCGATTCGGTGGTCACCCCCATCGCCTGGGAGCGCCGGAGCAGGTCCAGGATCCGGGCCAGCTGCCGGTCGCGTTCGGGGGAGAGGCCGTGCGGGAGCGTCGCCACCAGTTCTTCGGCCTCCCGGAGAAAGCCGACCTGTTCGGTGACCCGGCTTGCCTCCGCGGCCGTCGGCATCGGCGGGTCCAGCAACAGCAGCGGGTCGACCCGGCGTCCCGCCGCGCGCAGCTGCCGGGCCATCTCGTGGGCGAGCACCGCGCCGAAGGACCAGCCGCACAACGCGAACGGCGCCTCCTGTCCGGTGGCCAGCAGGTCGGCGACGTAAACCTTTGCCAGCGCCTCCACCGTTTCCGGCGTTTCGCGGTCCCCGTCGGAGCCGGGGGCCTGGAACGCCAGTACCGGGCGGTCCTGGCCGGTCAACGTCGCCAGCTTGACGTACCAGCGGACACTGCCGCCGGTGGGATGCACCAGATAGAGCGGGGCGCCGGGGCCGCCCGCGCGCAGCCGGACGAGGTTCGCCGACGGCGGCGGGCTCGCCGGCGCGGACGCGGCGAGCGCGGTGACCAGGCCCCTGATCGTCGGATGCTCCAGCACCATCGGGACGGTCAGGGTGATGCCCGCGTTCTGGGCCGCCGCGCGCATGTCGAGCAGGGTCATCGAGTCGCCGCCGAGGTCGAAGAAGTCGTCGGTGACCCCCACTTCGTCCAGATCCAGTACCTCCGCCCAGATCGTGGCGAGCGTGCTCTCGGTCGCCGACGCGGCGGTGACCCGTGGTCGTGTCTCCTCCTGATCGGGTTCCGGGAGGGGAAGCCGGGTGCGATCGACGATCCCGTCGGAGGTCAGCGGGAATTCACCGAGCCAGGTCCAGGACTCCGGCACGAGGGGTGCGGGCAGGTGTTCGGCGGCGAACGGCCGCAGATCGGCGCGGACACCGGTCAGGTAGGCGGACAGGCGCCCCTCGATCGGCACCACCAGCGCGTCGCGCACCTGGGGGTGCCGGCACAGGACAGCGCGGATCCGGGCGGTGTCGGCTCGCACGCCCCGCACCCGGATCTGGTCCGCCTCGAGGCCGAGCACGTGGAGCGTACGGCTCCCGTCCACCCATCCGAGATCGCCGGTGCGGCAGAATCGCCCGCCGGGATGATCGGCCAGATGGATCTCACCGACGACCCCGGCGGGTGCCGGATGGCCCTGACCATCGAGCACGGTGATCCGCGCACCCGGCGCGGGCCGGTAACCCGATGCCTCCTTACGCGCGACGAAAAGTCCTGTCTCGGTGCTGCCATAGCCGGTGACCACGGTGATTCGGTCCGGCAGCGCGTCCAGGCACCACGGCGGCAGTTCCCCGCTCACCCACAGTTCGTCCACTTCGGACAGACAGTGCGGGTCCTCGGTGAGCAGCCGGGCGCCAAGGGCGGCCGTGAGCGTCAGCCGTCCGACCCGGTGTCGCGCGATCAGCGCTCGCACCTGTCCGGCATCGGGCAGGGAAGCGGGGCTGGGCACGAACAGGCCTCCGCCTAGCAACGGCCCCCAGAACGCGTCCTCGTCCGGCCCCAGGTTCAGGCTCACTTTCGCGGTGCGTGGGACGCGGTTCAGGATCGCCCGGTGCGACAGCGCGCGGCCGTCGGGTTCACTCGAGGCCCCGCGCGGCAGGACGGCGAGGTCCGCGTCGACCACTTCCGCGGGCTCCGCCGATTTCACGTCCGTCAAGGGAAGGACGGGAACCGGATCGAACGCCGCCCCGGAAACCGTCGGCACCACCGCCTGTGCACCGCGCGCCACCGGAGACGAGGCGTCGGCACCGGACAGTGGGACCACGACCGCGCCGGCCTTGAGTACCCCCAGCCAGGCGACCGCCCGCTCGGCCGGTTCCGGGACGAACACTCCCACCGGGGCACCGGGCCGGATACCGTACCCGGCGAGATCCGCCGCCACGGCGTCGGATCGCCGGTCCAGTTCGGTATAGGACAACGCGGGCGCGACCGCGACCCGGTCGGGTGTCCGCCGGGCCTGCGCGCGGAAGGCCTCGTGCAGGGTGGTTTCCCGAGGATCCGTGCCGGGGCCGGTCAACGGCTGCACGTCGTCCTCGCCGAGGAACGCCGAACCGAACGGGCCAGGGCCGTCTTCGGCGATGGCCGTCAGCACGGCCAGATGGAGCCTGGCGATGGCCTCGGCCCGAGCCGGGGAGAGGACCGCCTTGTCGGCCTGGAGCGTCATCAGCCTGGGGTGGAAGGTGACGGCCAGCGGCAGATCGGTGTAGGCGACCTCCCGCATGTCGTCGGAGACCTCCGCGCCGATGTTGTGGAAGCTGACGTAGTTGACCAGCGTGGTGATGACCCGGTGGCCCTGGTCCCTGGTCATCGACGCGGTGGGGTAGCGGCGGTACGGCTGGATGTCGCGTTCCTTCGCGAACACCGCGCGCAGGAACTCCCGCCAGGTCGCGGGCGTCTCGGTGACACCGAACGGCGCGAGGGTGAGGAACAGCCCACGCATCCGCTCGGCCCCTGGCAGTTCGGGACGGCCGTTGCAGGTCAGCCCGGTCGACACCGCGGTGGTGCCCGAGAGGATCTGCATGGCGCGCAGGTGTGCCGCGATCATCACCGTCTTGAGCGGCACCCCGGCGGCCGCGGCGGCGGTGTGCAGGCGTTCGGTCAGCTCCTCCAGTGGCGCCTCGATCTCGTGGACGCCCTGGTCGTCCCCTGGATCGGTGGCGGACTCGGGCAGGGTCACCGGGGTGAGCGCCCGCGCCTGTCCCGCCCAGTACTCCCTTGCCTCGAAGGACTTCTTGGCCTGCGCTTCGAGCGCGACGTACTCGGAGAACGGGGGCGGCGGCCGGAAGGGGGGCACCGTCCGGCCGGTGACCCCGGCGTCGTAAAGCTCCCGCAGATCGGCCAGCAGGGAGGTCAAGCTCCAGCCGTCGATGATCGCGTGGTTGTCGGTGACGGTCAGGCGGGCCCACCGGTCGGTCATCCGGTGCACGGCCAGCCGCAGGAGCGGCGGCCGGTCCAGATCGAGCGGTGTGGCGCTCTCCTGCCGGAAGAACTCGGTGTAGGCGGCGTCGCGCCTGTCCTCGGGAAGCGCACGCAGATCCACCACGAGCGGCCGGTGCTCGCCGCGCGGGTGCACCAGCGCCAGCGGTTCGCCGAAACCACCCGGCGCCAGGGATGTCCGCAGGATTTCGTGGCGTGCCACAAGTTCCGCGACCGCTTGGTCGAGCGCGTCGCGGGAGAACGGCGTGAAGTGGTCCACGAGGAAACCGGTGACGTTGTGGTACGGCGTCCGCCCTGGCCGCGCGGTCATCTCGTAAAGGATGGCGCGCTGCATCATCGTCTGCGGGTAGGCGTCGGCCAGTCCCTCCGGCAGGCGCCGACGGTCCTCGGGAGTGAGCAGGCTGAACGGGGTCACCGCCGGACGCGGCTCACCTGCCTCCGGCGCGGCTTCGGCCAGCGCGGCCACCGTCCGGTGCCGGAACAGGTCGTGCACGCTGATCCGCAGGCCTGCCTCCGCGGCGCGCCCGGCCACCCTCAGCGCCAGGATCGAGTCACCGCCCAGGTCGAAGAAGTCGTCCTCGGCGCCGACCCGGCCGACACCCAGCACCTCGGCGAACACCGCGGCCACCCGCTGCTCGGCAGGGGTCCTCGGTGCCGGTCCCGTGCCCCCGGAATCGGGGCGGGTCCTGTCCGGCTCGGGCAGCCGGGCGAGATCGACCTTCCCGTTGGCGGTCAGCGGGAACTCGTCCAGCCAGACGAACACCGACGGCACCAGGTGATCGGGCAGGTCCTTCCGGAGCCGGGCCCGCACCTCCCCGACGGGACGGCGCACGCCGGTCAGATAGGCGAGCAGTCGGGGGGCGCCGTACTCGTCCGGCCGGGCCGTCACCACCGCCGCGCGGACCCCGTCGAGGCGGGCGAGCGCGCTTTCCACCTCGCCCGGTTCCACCCGGAACCCGCGGATCTTCACCTGCTGATCGGAGCGGCCCAGGTAGTCCAGCGTGCCGTCCGCGCGCGTCCGCGCCAGGTCCCCGCTGCGGTAGAGCCGGGAACCGGGCCGGCCGAACGGATCGGCGACGAACCGTGCCGCCGTCAGGCCAGGACGGCCCAGGTACCCGCGTGCCAGTCCGGCTCCCGCGATGTACAGCTCACCCCGCACTCCAGGTGGCACCGGCCGCAGGCGGTCGTCGAGGAGATGGATCCGGCGGCCGGGGAACGGCCCGCCCACCGGGCTCACCGGGGCGGACAGATCCGCCGAGGTGAGCCGGTGCAGTGTCACGTGCACGGTGGTCTCGGTGATCCCGTACATGTTGACCAGTTCGATACGGTCCAGGCCCAGTCGATCAGTCCAGTCCGCCAGTTCGGACGGCGCGAGTGCTTCGCCGCCGAACACCACCCGGCGCAGGCGCAGTTCCGCCCGACGGTCCGCGAGCACCGGCGCGAGATGACCGAAGGCGGTGGGCGTCTGGCTGAGCACGGTGACTCCGGCACGGACGATCAGGTCCGCGAACGCCTCGGGAGCGCGCACGGTCTCGGCCGGGGCGATGACCACGCGGCCGCCGGAGAGCAGCGCGCCCCACAGTTCCCAGACGGAGAAGTCGAAGGCGAACGAGTGCGCGCACGCCCAGACGTCGCCGGAGGAAGTCGGCAGGCTCTCGCGATTGGCCTCGATCAGAGTGGTCACGTTGGCGTGGGTGACGCCGACGCCCTTGGGCACCCCGGTGGATCCGGACGTGTGGATCACGTACGCCAGGTCGTCGGGACTCAGCGGTACCCCGGGGTCGTGCGTGGGGTACCCCGCCGGTGTGGCGTCCAGCCGTAGGACCGCGGTCGCCCGGCCGGCGAGCAGTGCGTCCGTGGCGGTCTCGGCCAGGGTGACCAGAACCTTGGCGTCCACATCGGACAGTGCGAAGCGCAGTCTTGCCTCGGGGTGCGCCAGATCGAGCGGGACGTAGACGGCGCCGGCCCGGAGCACGCCGAGCGCGGCCACCGCCAGATCCACCGCCCGGGGTAGTCCGATCGCGACCCGGTCACCCCGGCGGACGCCCAGCCCCAGTAGCCGGTGGGCGAGCTGGTTCGCCCGGGTGTCGAGGTCGCGGTAGGTCAGTTCCTCGTCCCCGCAGACGACGGCGACCGCGTCCGCGCTCTCCGGCATCCGCTCCCGGAACACGGTGTGCACGAGCGATCCCACCGGATCCGGTCCGCCGTCGAGCCCGGCCGCCAGCAGTTCCGCCTCGGCGGCGGGAAGGACCGGCAGCGAGACGATCGGCACCGTCGCGTCGCGCGCGATCCCGCCGAGCAGCTCGGCGTATCCCCGGGCCATCCTGGCGGCGGTTTCCCGGTCGAACAGGTCGGTCGAGTACTCCAGCGACCCCCTGAGCCCGCCGGACCGTTCGCGGGCGAGGCTCAGCACGAGGTCGAACTTGGCCGTGTCCGTGGTGAAACCCAGCGGTTCGGCCCGGACACCGTCGAACTCCGGGCCCGGCGAGGGAACCTCGGTGTCGAGGTTGAACACCGCCTGGCACAAGGGATCCCGGCCTGGCCGCAGCTCCCGCGCGAGGTGTTCGAAGGGCAGATCCTGGCGCTCGAAGGCGGCAAGGCACCGTTCGCGGGTGCGGCCGAGAAGACCGATGAAATCCGGTTCCCCGGAGAGATCCCCGCGGATCAGGACGGTGTTGGCGAAGAACCCGATGACGTCCTCGTAGCCGGCCCCGGGGCGGTTGGCCGTCGCGGTGCCCACGACGAGGTCGTGCTGTCCGGAGAAGCGGCCGAGCAGCACCTGGAAGGCGGCCATCCCGGCCATGAACAGGGTGCAGCCGTGCTCCCGGGCCAGCGTGCCGAGCGCGTCGGCCACCGCCGGTTCGACCGCGAAGGCGGCCAGCGCTCCCCGGTCCGAGCGATCGGTGGACCGGGGACGGTCGACCGGCAGGTCCAGCGCCGGGACGCCGTCCAGTTCCTGTTTCCAGAACCTCAGCCGCCGTTCGCCTTCCGGGCCTTCGATCAGCGCGTGCTGCCGACGTGCGAAGTCGGCGAACCGGAGGGCGGGTGGCGGGAGCGACCGGCGGTGGTACAGCTCGGTGAACTCGCGGAGCAGGATCGTGGCGGACCAGCCGTCGAACACGGCGTGGTGGACACGGAACACGAGTACGTGCCCGCCAGCGGCGAGCCGGAGCACGGCGACCTTGAGCAGTGGCCCCTCGGCCAGGTCGAGCGGCTCGTCGACCAGGTCCCGGATCAGATCCCTGGCGGCCGGCAGCCCGGTCACCTCGTGCACCGCGACGGAACCGGCCGAGTCTGGCAGCACCTCCTGCCACACTCGGCCGTCGCGGTAGGCGAACCGCGTGCGCAGGGCGTCGTGCCGGGCGACGAGGGCGTCGGTGGCCTCACGGACGCGGTCCACCGCCAGCGGGCCGGGCACATGCAGGGCGAGCGGAACGGTGTAGGCCGCGCTGCCGCCGAACAGCTCGTCGTGGAACCACAACCCGGTCTGGGCCGGGGTCGCGGGCAGTGGCCCGGACGGCCGCGCCGGGGAAGCCTGGCCGGGAGAATTGCCGCCGAGCAGCATTCCGGCGAGGCGAGCACGCAGCTCGGTCGCGTCGAGATCCGTCATCGTGTCACCGGTCCTTCGTTTCGGAGTGCGCGGCGACCGCCTCGGCGATCTCCTCGTCGGTCATGTCCCGCACGCGCGCCCACACCAGCTCCTCCACCACGGTGGCCAGATCGCGGACCGTCGGATGCCGGAACACCGCGGGGAGCGGGAGTTCGATCCCGAACGCCGCGTGGGCACGGGCACACACACGGTTCGCCGCCAGCGAATGCCCGCCCAGGCCGAAGAAGTCGTCCAGTGCGCCCACCCCGGTGACACCGAGGACTTCCGCGAAGATCCGGGCCACGGCCTGTTCGGTGGGTGACTCCGGGACGGCGTCCGGTGGGGTGGCGTGCCCGGCGGGCGCCGGCAGCCGGGCCTCGTCGAGCTTCCCGTTGGTCGTCAACGGCAGTTCGGCCAGCTGGACGAAGACCGAGGGGACCAGGTGCCCGGGCAGCCTCGAGGCGAGGAACCGGCGCAGTTCGGCGGTGTCGACCGGAACCCCGGTCAGATAGGCGGCCAGTTTCCGGTCTCCCGGCACATCTTCGCGGGCGATCACCGCGGCCGCGCGCACAGCGGGGTGCGCGGTGAGGGCCGACTCGATCTCACCCGGCTCGATCCGGAATCCGCGGATCTTGACCTGCCGGTCGGCACGGCCGTGGAACTCCAGCGTGTCGTCCGACCGGAGCCGGGCCAGGTCTCCGGTGCGGTAGAGGCGGGCGCCGGGCGGTCCCCACGGATCGGCCACGAACCGCTGCGCGGTGAGCCCCGGGCGGCCCAGATAGCCTCGGGCCACTCCGGCCCCACCCAGGTACACCTCCCCGACGACCCCGCCTGGTACCAGGACGAGCCGGTCGTCGAGCAGGCGTACCTCGCGGCCGGGAAACGGCACGCCGATGGGTACCCGCTCGCCGGTCCAGTCGCGGTGCGCGGTGAAGGCCGTCGCGGTGATGGTGGATTCGGTCGGGCCGTAGGTGTTGACCACCGGGATGTCCGTGGCCGCCAGCCAGCGGCGCAGTGTCCCGGCGGGCACCGTGTCGCCGCCCAGCACGAGCAGTCGCAACGACGGCGGAGCCGGCCGGATCCCGTCGGCGAGCACGGTCACCAGGTCCTCCCAGTAGGCCGGGGTCAGCTCGCACACCGTGATCTCGTCGTCGGCCAGTGTCCCGGCCAGTTCGACCGCGCCGAGCACGTCGTCGCCGCGCAGCACCACGGTCGACCCCGACGTCAGCGCGGGAAGGATCTGCTCCAGCGAGGCGTCGAAACTGGTCGAGGCCAGCTGCAGGACCCGGTCGCCGTCGAGGGCGTACAGCTCCCGCGCGGCCTGGCAGTGCGCGGCGAGGGAACGGTGCTCGACCACCACGCCTTTGGGAGTTCCGGTCGAGCCGGAGGTGTGGATCACGTAGGCGGCGTCGCGGGGCCCTCCCAGTGGTTCCGGGTTCTCGGCGGTGGCGATGTCGTCGAGGGTGTCCGTGCGCACCACGGGCAGGTCCAGCCCGCCGAACCGCCCGGCGACGTCCCCGGTGGTGACCAGCACGGCCGCCGCCGTGTCGGCGAGCGTCCAGCGCAACCGCTCGTCGGGGTACGCCGGGTCGAGCGGAAGGTAGGTGCCGCCCGACTTCAGCACGGCGAGCAGGGCGGCGACGGTGTCCGCGGATCGCGGGAGGCAGACCGCGACCGTGACCTCCGTCCCGGCACCGGCGGCGCGGAGCCGGTGGGCGAGGCGATTGGCCCGCCGGTTCAGTTCGGCATAGTCGGTGTCCACGCCGTCGAATCGGACCGCCGCCCGGCCCGGGGTCTTCAGGACCTGCTGTTCGAACGCCTGGTGGACCGGTGGCGGTGACTCCGGCGCCGGGGCGCGCAGCGCGGCGACACGCGCTCGTTCGCCGTCGGAGAGCAGGGGAAGGTCGCGGACCGGCGTGCCGGGGGCCGCGACCGCCCCGGCGAGGAGTACGGCGTAGCTCTCCGCCAGCCGCGCGGCCGTCGCCCGGTCGAACAGATCGGTGGCGTACACCAGATGTCCGACGAGGTCGCCGGTGGTGGCGTCCTCGGCGAGGGTGAGCCCGAGATCTTCCTTGGCGGACAAGCTTTTCAGCGGCAGCCGCGCCAGTGTCGCCTCGCCGAGTCGGAGGTCCGTCGCACCCGTTTCCAGGGCGAACATGGCTTGGTAGAGCGGAGTCCGGCTCGGATCGCGAGGCGGGGCGACGGCGCGGACCACCCGGTCGAACGGAAGTGCCTGGTGGCTCAGTGCGGTGAGGACCCGTTCCCGGGTGCGTGCCAGGAACTCCGCGAACGGCGGATCCTCGCCAAGGTCGGCCCGGATGACCACGGTGGTGGCGAAGTAACCCATCACGTCGGCGTATTCGGCGTGGTCGCGATGGGCTCCTGTGATCGCCGCGGTGACGTCGTGCTGACCGCTCCACCGCGACAGCAGCACGTGAAACGCCGCCAGACCGGTCATGAACAGCGTGACGCCGCTGTGTCGGCTGAGCGCTTCGGCTCGCTCACGCAGTGGGGCGGGGATCGTGAACCGCACGACGTCCCCGTTCGCCGAGCGCAGCGCGGGCCGTGGACGGTCGGTGGGCAGGGCGAGTGGCTCCACGCCGGTCAGTTCGGCACGCCAGAACTGTTCGGATCCGGCCAGGAGCCCGGATTCGAGGGCGGACCGCTCCCACCGGACGTGATCGGCGAATCGGCGGGCGGGCGCCGGCGGTTTCCCGCCTGTGGTGAACACGGCCAGTTCCCGCAGGAGCACCGCCACCGACCAGCCATCGACGGCGATGTGGTGCATCGACACGACGAGTCTGCGTTCGCCGTCCGGGGAACGCAGGACCCTGGTCCGGATCGGCGGCTGGGCCGCGAGGTCGAACGGGCGGCGTAACTCGGCCTCGACGGCGTCGTCCAGGCAGCCGACGTCCAGCACTTCGATGGCGATGGACGTGGTCGGATCGACGAGGGCGACGGGCTCATCACCCTCGACCACGTATCGGGTGCGCAGTACCTCGTGCCGCCGCACGATGTCGGTGAGCGCGCGGCGCAAGCCCGCGAGGTCGACCTCGTCCGGCAGTCGGTACACCAGCGGCACGGTGTACTCGACACTGTCCGGATCCAGGCGCTGAGCCAGCCACAGCCGTCGCTCGCCCGACGACAGCTCGCGTCGGTGCTCACCGGCGAGGGAAGCCTCCGGCCCGGCCGGTGGCGCGGGTGCGCCGGCGATTCGCCCGGCGAGCGCGGCGATGGTGGGGCATTCGAACAGGTCGCGCAGCCGGAGCCCTGCCCCGAGTACGCTACGGGCGCGGGCGGCGATCTTGCCTGCCAGCAGCGAATCGCCGCCGAGGTCGAAGAAGTTCTCGTCGATCCCGACCTCGGCGTGTCCGAGGGTCTCCGCCCAGATCGTGGCCAAGGCGCGTTCGGCCGGGGTCCGGGGCGCCAGAGTGCTCCGGTGCGGCGTTCTGCCGGAGATTCTGGCGGCGGGAGCGGAGCGGCCGAGCTTCAGGTCTGCCCCACCGGTGATGTCCTCTAGGGCACGCAGGAAGCCTTCGGCCATCCGCGCGACACGGTTTTCGTCGAACAGGCTCGTCGCGTAGGTCAGCGCGGCCGCGATCCCGGTGGCGCCCTCGTCGAACACCAGCGAGAGGGTGATGTCCTCCTTGGCCGCCGCGGAGGGCGGCGGCACCCGGCGAAGGACCGCGTCGCCCAGCCGGGGTGGCGCCGGACGGTGCTCCAGCGTGAACATCGTCTGGTACAGCGGATGCCTGCCCGGATCCCGTCGCCCGCCCGCCGCGCGGACCACCTCGTCGAAAGGGAGATCCTGGCCGGCGAGCGCGTCGACGACCTGGTCCCTGGTGCGGCTGAGCAAGTCGCCCGGCGAGTCCGCGAGATCGGCGCGGACGGCCACGGTGTTGACCAGGCAGCCGATCACCCCGTCGAACTCGGCGTGTTCGCGGTTGGCCGAGACCGTGCCGACGGCGAAATCGTGGTGCCCGCCGAGCCTGGCCAGTGTGACCTGCCAGGCGGCGAGGCCGAGCACGAACGGGGTGATGCCCTGTGCCGTCGCGGTTTCCTCCACCGTCGAGCGCAGGGCGGCGGGCACGGTGAACCGCCACACCGCGCCGGCGGTGGAGCGCAGCGGGGGACGTGGACGATCCGTCGGGAGCACGAGCGGGCCGACTCCCCGGAGCCGATCCGCCCAGAACCGGTGCAGCCGCGCCGATTCGGTCGAAAGCAGGGCTTGCCGCTGCCACGACGCGAAGTCGGAGACCTGTGCCGCGTCGCCGGGGAGGGCACGCCCCGCGTACAGCTCGGCGAGGTCGTTCAGGAAGACCTGCGCGGACCAGCCGTCGAACACGATGTGATGGACCGCGACGACGAACACCGAGGCCGCGGAACCGTTGTTCACCAGGGAGAACCGCACCAGTGGACCGGTCTCCAGGTCGATCGGCGTGGCGGCTTCCGTGGCGAGGAACGCCTCGATTCCGGCGGATGGCCGGTCGAGGGTGTGCAGCGTGGCCGGGCCAGGCGGGTCGATGAGGCGGACCGGTTCCCCGGCGCCGATCCGGTAGCGGGTGCGCAGGGCAAGATGTCGTCCGGACAGCGTGGTGAGGGCTCGCCGCAGCGCGGTCTCGTCCAAAGGTCCGTCCACTGTGTACGCGAGGGTGATGACGTACTCGGCGCTGTCGGGATCGAGTTGGTGGGCCAGCAGCAGCCGTCGTTCGTTCGCCGAGAGGAGTGCGGTGTCCGGATCGGTGAGAGGCCGCAGGGAGGCCGCCTCGGTGGTCGCGGCGGCGAATTCCGCGAGTGTCCGGTGCCGGAACAGCGCGGCCATGCCCACCGAGGTCCCGAGTTCGGTCCGCAGACGCGCGATCACCCGGCCCGCAGTGAGGGAATGCCCGCCCAGCGCGAAGAAGTCGTCGTCCCGCCCCACCAGGGGCACCGACAGCACGTCCTGCCAGACCTTCGCGACCGCCCGTTCCGCGGCGGTCGCGGGAGGCCGGTGGCCGCCGGCGGGTTCCGGTGCGGGGGCGGGCAGCGCGGCGCGGTCGACCTTGCCGTTCGGCGTCAGGGGTAACCGGTCCACCGGGATGAAGAACGCCGGAACCAGGTAGCCGGGCAATACCGAGCGGGCGAAGTCACGCAACGACTCGGCGCCGCCGGTGAAATGGGCGATGAGCCGCCCGTCCCGGACGGTGACCACCACCGCGCCGACGTCCGGATGCGCCGCCAGCGCGGACTCGATCTCGGCGGGTTCGACGCGGTGGCCCCGGATCTTGACCTGTTCGTCCGCGCGGCCGAGGAACTCCAGGTCGCCGCTTTCGCGGAGCCGGACCAGATCTCCGGTGCGGTACCAGCGGCGGCCACCAGGAGCGGCGATGAACCGCTCGGCTGTGTGTGCCGCACGCCGGGAGTACCCGCCGGCCAGTGCGTCGCCGCCGAGGTAGAGCTCACCGGTCGCGCCCGCTGGAACCGGGCGCAGACGGTCGTCGAGGACGTGGGCGGTGCGCCCGTCCAGCGGCGTGCCGATCGGGACGCCGTGCTCCGACCAGTTCGCGGGCACGGTGAAGGCGGTGGCGGTGACCACGCCCTCGGTCGGGCCGTACGCGTTGACCACGCGGGCGGAGGGGAAGCGCGCCCGCCAGCCGGTGAGCTGGGCCCCGGTCAGGGTTTCCGCGCCGAGAACGAGGAGCCGGGGTGCCCAGCCGGCGCCGTCCAGCCCGTCCAGTTCGGCCAAGAGCGCGTCGGCGTAGGACGGGGTCACGTTGAGCACCGTCGGCCGGGTGCGGAGCAGTTCGGCGGCGGTCTCGTCCACCGCGCGGGGATCGGTGATCACCACGCACGCCGCTCCGGAGACCAGCGGGACGAGAATCTGTTCGAGGGAGACGTCGAACGCGCTGTTGGCGATCTGGGCGATCCGGTCGCCGTGGTGTACGCCGAAGGCGGCGGCCACCGCACTCAGATGGGTGGCCAGCGCGCCTCGGTCGACCTCTACGCCCTTGGGGGTTCCGCTGGAGCCGGAGGTGTAGATCAGGTAGGCCGGGTCCCGGCTCGGCTCCACCGGACGCGGGAGATCGGGAACGCCGTCCGGAACCGAGGGAGAGACCAGCGTGACACCGGCGAAACGTTCCAACGCCTCAGGGCTGTCCTCGGCGACGACCAGGCGTACCCCGGCGTCCTCCAGGGTCCATCGGGTCCGTGACACCGGATGGGCCGGGTCGAGTGGCACGTACGTCCCGCCGGTGCGCAGTACGGCCAGCAGGCCGACCACCAGTCCGGGGGACCGGGAGCCGGACACCCCGACGCGGGTACCGGGTCCCGCACCGAGCGCGCGCAGTTTCCCGGCGAGAAGGTGCGCGCGCCGGTCGAGTTCGGCGTAGGGGAGCGTAACGGGACCGCATACCACGGCGGGTGCGCCGGGGGCTCGTGCCACCCAGCGGTCGAACGAGGCGGTCACCGATTCGGGAGGGGCCACGGCAGGGGCGTCCAGCAGTGCGTGATGCGGCCCGGTGAGCACCGGCAGGTCCTCGATCCCGGCCGAGGTGCCGGTCGCAGCCAGCGCCGAGAGCAGGTTCCGGAAACCGTCGGCGAACCGGTTCGCCCAGCCTGGTTCGAACAGTTCGGTGTCGTAGGTGACCTCGATGTCGAGCCCGCCGTCGCGGTGGACGAGGGATACCGCGAGATCGGTGTTCACGCCCTGGGTGCGCAGCGGGTACGAGCTGACCTCGACACCGGCCATCGTGTCGTTCGTCCGCCGCTCGACGCCGAACATGGCCTGGAACAGCGGGGTCCGGCCCGGATCCAGCTCGGGCCGCAGTTCGCGGACCACGTCTTCGAACGGGACGTCGCCGTGCGCGAAGGCTTCCAGCACCCGGTCGCGGGTACGTTCCAGCAGCGTCCCGAAACCGGGCTCGCCGGTCAGATCCGCCCGGACCACCAAGGTGTTGACGGCAAACCCGATCCGTGACGCCGTCCCGGCACCGACGGCGCTGGCCACCCCGACCGAGAGATCACGCTGCCCGGTGAACCGTGACAGCAGGATCTGGAACGCCGTCAGCCCGGTCATGAACAGGGTGGCCTGGTGCGGTCCGCCCAGCTTGCGGAGCAGCCGGGCCTCCTCGCCGCCGAGAGACACCCGCGCGATGGCCCCCGCGCCGGTCCGCACGGCCGGCCGGGGCCGGTCGCCGCGCAGGGCGAGCGGTTCCAGGCCACTGAGCCGGTCACGCCAGTAGTCCAACTGTGCGGCGAATCCGGCCTCCTCCTCGCGCGGCTCGGACCGGTCAGGCGCCGGAAGCCGTGCCTCCCGGCCGTGCACCGCCGCCTCGTACAGCTCGGCGAACTCGCGGCGGAAGACCCCGGCGGATCTGCCGTCGAACACCAGGTGGTGCACCGACAGCAGCAGGACGTGCCGGTCTTCGGCCAGCCGCAGCAACGAGACCCGCAGCGGCGGGCCCGATGTCAGGTCGAACGGGGTCACGCCCTCGGTGTCGACGTACCGGTCCAATGCCTCCTCCGCGGGCCCGGGTCCGCCGGTGAGCGGGATCAGCGGCACCGGGACGGGCGCGGGCGGCTCGACGATCCGCATCGGGTCGTCACCTTCGAGCACGAACCGGGTCCGGAGCGCGGCGTGCCTCGCCACCACCCCGGTCACCGCTCGGCGGACCGCTTCGACGTCGAGTTCTCCCTGAAGCAGCCAGGGATAGCGCTGGTTGTAGCCGCGGTAGCCGGGGGCGAGCTGCAGCCGGAACCACAGCCCGCGCTGCCCGGCGGTCAGTGGCAGGGAGGGGCGGGGGTCGCTCATCGTGTCAGCCGTCTGCCAGGCTGCGCGGACGCAGCTCGGTCCAGACCCGCTCGATGTGGTCCACGCACCGTTGCCGGTCTGTCTCGCTCAGCTCCACCCGCCAGCCCTCGGGGACTTCGGCGAAGGCGGGCCACAGCGAGCGCTGGTCCTCGTGGTTGACGAGCACCAGGAAGCGGCCGTCGGGGTCGTCGAAGGGGTTCATGGGCCGCCGTTTCTGCCTGCCGTTCGTGGACAGCCGCCACTGTCACAACCCGGGGCGGTCCGGCACATGCGTGGTGGGCACCCATAACCGCGTTCGCCGACGTCGGCACGCATGAGCGGGTACCGGGGTTCACCGGTTCGGCGCAGCGATACGCGACGCCCGGACAGCGAGCGGCCGTCCGGCATGGGTGTTCGCCACGGATGTGGCCGTACCGGCGTCCCGGTACGTTCGGCCGGGTCAGGCCCGGGGATCGAATACAGGGGAGACGCAGTGCCCGATCGCACGCTGTATCAATGGTTCGCCGAGTCGGTGTCCATCCATTCCGGACTCCCGGCGGTAGAGGCCCCGGAGGTCGTCCTCAGCTACACCGAGCTGGCGGAGCGGGCCGAGGCGCTGGCCGCGTACCTCGTGCGGACGGCGGGCCGCGTACCGCGCCGGATCGGCCTGCTGGCCGGGCAGGACCTGGTGGCCGTGGTGGGGTATCTCGCGGTGCAGCGCCTGGACGCGGTCATGGTGCCGCTCAACCCCGCCTACCCGGTGGCCCGGAACGCGACCGTGTGCCGGATCGCCGGGGTCGACACGGTGATGGTGAGCCCGGCGGGCGCCGCGCAGTGCGACGCCGGGCTGGGCGGGGACCTGACGGCCGTGCTCCGGATCAGCGAGGCCGAACTGCTCGGGTTGCCACCGGCAGGCGATGTCCTGCCGCCCCGCGCGGCGACCACCGACGACCTCGCCTACGTCATGTTCACCTCGGGTTCCACCGGGGTGCCCAAGGGCGTGCCGACCCGGCACCGCAACATCTCCCCGTACATCGAGCACAACCGGCGGCGGTACGAGGTGGAACCGGGATCCCGGCTCTCCAACACCTTCGACCTCACCTTCGACCCGTCCGTGTTCGACCTGATCGTCACCTGGGCGGGCGGCGGCACGCTGGTGGTGCCCGGCCCGCGTGAACTCCTCACCCCGGTCGACTACCTGATCCAGCGGCGGATCACGCACTGGTTCTCCGTGCCCTCGGTGATTTCGGTGTGCGCGGACCTGGGCACCCTGCCCGACGGCACGGATCCGGCCGCCACCGCCACCTCGCTGCGCCACAGCGTCTTCATCGGCGAACCGCTGACCCACGGTCAGGCGGAGGCGTGGCGGCGCGTCGCGCCACAGGGGGCCATCCACAATTCCTACGGCCCCACTGAGGTCGCCGTGGCGTGTGCCGAGTACCGGTTGCCGTCGGATCCCGCTGACTGGCCGTCGACCTCCAACGGAACGCTACCCATCGGCGCCGTCTATCCGCACCTGGAGTTCGTGGTGCTCGACGACCGGGGCGAACCGGCAAGGGAAGGGGAACTGTGCGTGCGGGGCGGCCAGCGCATGGACGGTTACCTCGACTCCGCCGATGACCTCGGACGCTTTCTCCTGGCAGGCCCGTCAGGCGTCGACGAGTACCTCGGACAGGGCCCGCTGACCCCGGAGCACTACTACCGCACGGGCGACCTGGTGCGCTGGGAAGACGATGTCCTGGTCTGCCTCGGGCGGCGGGACAACCAGGTCAAGGTGCACGGCTACCGGGTCGAGCTCGGCGAAATCGAAGCGGCGTTGCGCCGCCACCCCGGCGTACGGCAGGCGGTAGTGCTCGCCACGCCTTCCGGCGCCGACAACGAGCTGACCGGGTACTACACCGGCCCGGACCCGGGCGCGTCCACCGTACGCCGGTGGCTGCGCACCCAGGTCCCGCCGCATATGGTGCCCCGGCGTTGCGTCCACTGCGAAACGCTGCCGCTGACGGTCAACGGGAAGATCGACCGTCGTGCGCTGTCGGCACTCGCGCCGGTTCCGGGGTGATCCGGAGGACTCCCGCGGTGACCGCGAACCGCCCGAGTTCGATACGGCCCGACAACCCCGTCTTGGCGATCAGGCTCGACACGTGCCGTTCGACCGTGCGGTGGGACAGGTGCAGCAGGTCGGCGATCTCCCGGTTGCTGAGCCGGTCCATCAGTAGCCGCAGCACCTCGTACTCGCGCGCGGTCACCCCGGCCGCCCGCACCGCCGCCGGGACGACCGCGGCACCGGCCCGCCGCAGCAGGGAAACTGCTGCCTGCGCAACGGGGAGGCCGTCGAAGTGCTTCTCCACCGCGCGCAGCCAGCGCACCGGCGCACCCCACCCATCGGCCAGGGCTGCTTCGCCGACCAGTCGCAACCCGAGATGCCGCGCGTTCGGATAGGGGGCCCCGAGGGTGACGGCTTCGGTGACCGCGACCTCCGCCTCCGCCCGGTCGCCCCGACGGCCCAGCAGGATGGCCCGCGCGAAGGCCGCGAACTGCCGGTCCCAGCGCAGATGATGCGCAGGGTCGGCGGTCACGGCCTCCCACCCGGCCAGATCGAGGTCTCCACGCAAGGCGCGCAGCACCAGCGCCAGCCCGTGCCTGCCCGAGTGGTGCGGGACCGAGAGGGAGACCACCTGGGCTCGCGTTGCCAGGTCCAGCTCGCGCGTGGCGCGATCCCGGTCCTCGGTGAGCAGGGCGCAGAAGGCCCCGGACAGGCCGTGCACCCAGCCGGAATGCTGGGGCTGGAAACCTCCCTGCGCCTGGAGGGCGAAGATCGCCGCGGCCAGCTCGGCGGGCCGTCCGCGGTGACCGGCCAGTACCGTCCGGACGAGAAGCGCCTGCTGGGTGAGCCGGTGCAGGCGCAGCCGGGTCGCGTTCGCCAGCAGGCGGTCCAGCAGTTCTTCCGCGGTGGTGAACTCTCCGCGCAGCACCGCCACCAGCGCCAAGCTCAGGGTGCCCTGGTGGCGGAGGGACTCCGCGCCCACTTCGCCGGTTCGCTCCACGACACGGCGCAGCCCGTCGACCTCCCCGGTGCTCATGGCCTCCCAGGACCGAAGGTGCACCAGCGCGCGGAGTTCGTCGAGCGGCCGGTGGTGGTGCCCGGCCACGGCCACGCCGTGGGTGAAGCACTCTTTAGCTCGGCCTGGATCGTGCAGGGCGAGCAGACGTCCCAGCAGCGGCCATCCCCGGCAGGCCGCTTCGGGCAGATCCGCGGCCCCCGCCGCTGCGATGAGCCGCGCGACCGTGCTCGACAGCTTCCGCAACCGGCCGGGCATCGCCGCGTCCAGCGAGAATCGCAGTTCGGCCAGCTCCGCCTGGATGTATCCGTTTTCCCTGAGTTCGTCGCCCAGCGCGGCTTTCGCACGTTTCACCAGGCCCAGTGCCACCCGTGTCCGCCCGGTCTGCCACGCGGCGGCGGCGAGCCGGAGGTGCAGCCTTGCCCCCGCGGAGCCGGACAGGCAGCGGGCCAGCTCGTCCACCGAACCCGCCAGACCCATCGCGCGGTCGGCGAGCCCGGCTTCGACCAGGGCGTCGAGCCGGACATCCCAGGCCGACGCCCTGGCTTCGGACGCGTCTTGGGCTGGCAGGAGAACGGCCCGGTCGGCGAGGTCCATGGCTGTGCTCAGCCGGGCCCTCGCCAGCTGTCTTCGTGCTTCCTCGGTGAACAACCGGCTGGCGGCCAACGGCTCCTTGGCGCGGGAGCGTAGGGCCGCACTGGCAGGGCACCACAGCCCGGGAAGCCCGGGGTGCGTGGTTTCCACGGCGCCGGCCACCCGCCGCGCCAGCTCCGCGTGCCGGTCCGGGGACAGCTGGGCGAGCAGTGCGGTGACCAGGAGCGGATGCAGGAACGGGACCCGGGAGCCCGAAGGCCGTCCGGACGCGTAGGCCTTGCGTCTCAGCAGCCCAGACAGCTTCTTCCTGATCTCTCCGGGTTCGAGGCCGGTCGCCGCCCCCAGCACCGTCGGGGAGTAGCGGCGGCCCAGCACCGCTGCCAGCAGCAGCAGCTCACGGGTCACCGGATCGAGGGTGGCCGACCATTCCTCCAGGGCTTTGACCAGTTCACCCGAAGCTTCACCGGTACGAGAGGTCACCAACCGTGTGCCACCTTCGTCGGTGGTCAGGTGACCGCCACGTGCCAGATCACCGGTGATGGCCCTGATCAGCAGCGGGATGCCGGAACTGCCCAACCAGACGATGTCGGCAACCGTCGTGGGCACTTCTTCGACGCCGAGGTGCGAGCACACCAGACGCCGGGTGGCGGTGTAGCCGAGGGGCGACACGGAGAGGAACCTTCCGCTGTGCCGGGTGGTCACCGCGTCGGCCAGGGCCAGTGCCACCGATCCCGGCTCGGAGCCGATCGTGGCCAGCAGCAGGACCGGTTCGCTCCGGAGATTGTCGATCAGATACTCGACGACCGCCAGCGTCTCGTAGTCGGCGTCGTGGAGGTCTTCCAGTACCAGCAGGCAGCCCTGCCCTTGCGAGGCCCGGGACAGGAGCCGCAGCACTGCCTCGCCCAGCAGCACGGGTGACGGATCCGGCTGCTCGGGCTCCCCGGCACACTCGGGGAACAGGGCCGCCAGTGCCGGCTGCTGGGTACGCAGCGCGTCGACGTCGAGATCATCGGACCCGCGGACCAGAGAAAGCACCGCCTCGGTCAAGGGACGCAAAGCGACCGAGCGGCCGATCGAGCTGCCCCGGCCCAGTCCCCACGCCATCCCGGCGGCGACGGCCATCTCGGCAGCGGCCGCGGCCAGCCGGGACTTGCCCACCCCCTTCTTGCCGACGAGGAGCAGTGCGGTGCCTTTCCCGGTACCGGTCCGGCGCAGTGCGTCCCGGATTTCCTGTTCCACCCCTTTTCTCCCGATGAGCCCAGAATCCGATTCTTGCGCATGGTCGACGTCGGTCATGCAGTTCCTTCCCCCCGGTCGGACTCGCAGTCCATCAGGAACGAGCCCGGAAGGGCAATCCACCAAAAGGCCGGAGGTTTCGCAAACGCTGGTGGCCATCGAGTCGTCGAGGCGGCGGAGGCTAATCGGCAAGTGACAGGTGGCGAAGTCTGCTATTTTGTTCATTCTTGCGGTTTTTGGGGAATGCGGGCAGAAATGGCGTGGGAGCTGGCGGCCTGATCGGCATTCCGACTGAACGTTCATCGTGGATTCCCGGCCTGTACCCGTGCCACAACTCGATCTTGGTTCGCTGACCTGCTGTTTTCCGCCGCGATGGATGCACGTGGAGAACGGCAGGATCACCGCCATCCGCGTCACCTTCGACCCGCGCGGCATCCTGCCGCGGGCTGACCGAAACAGCTCACGGCCGCAGCGGGCCGGGGTAGAGGTACCGGTCAGCCGGGATCGTGGTGCTCCGCGTCCAGGCCTTGAAGAAGTCGTCGAGGTCCACTCCGGACACCCGCTTGGCCAGCTGTTCGAACTCCGGCCACGAGGCATTGCCGCCCCGGTGCAGGTTCTGCCAGATGGGCAGCACCCGGAAGAACGCGTCATCGCCGATACTGCGGCGCAGCGCGTGCAACATCAGCGGCCCGGTCCGGTACACCGCGGACAGGTAGGTGCCCGCGCCGGGATCGTAGAGCGGCACCTTCCAGAAGTTCGGCTTGTCCCTGTTGGCGGCGATGAGCTCGCGGTACTGAGCGTCCAGGTCCTTGCCTTCTTTGGCCTCGCTCCACAGCCACTGGGCGTAGGTGGCAAAGCACTCGGCAACGCAGATGTCGCGCCATTTCCGGCCGGTCACATTGTTGCCGAACCACTGGTGAGCCTGCTCGTGCACAATCAGGCGGACCACGTCGTGCCACGCGGTCCCCGGATACAGGGGGCGACTTTGGGTTTCCAGTCCCAGTGCGATGTCCTCGTTGAAGTAGATCCCGCCTGCCGAGGAGAGCGGGTACTTCCCGAACTTGGACGAGAGGAAGTCGATGATCTCCGGAACGCGGTCGCCGTGTTCGCGGGCCGCGGCCTCCGCACCCGGGGCATAGGCGCTGATCACCGGGGTTCCGTCGGCCAACGCGGCGTTGACGACGGTGAACTTGGCGATCGCCAGCACCGCGGTCCAGGTGGCCAGCGGGCTGTCCTCGCGCCAGCGGAAGGTGGTCCGGCCCTGCTCGGTGGTGGTGGGGCCTGGCCTGCCGTTGCCGACTGCCGTCCACCCCTGGGGCACGGTCGCGGTCAGCGCGAAGGTGGCCTTGTCCGAGGGATGGTCGTTGGACGGGAACCAACTGGTGGCCGAATGCGGCTCGCCGAGCATGAACATGCCACCGGTCTCCGGGTTGTACCGGGCGTCGCCGTTCTTGCCCGAGTACACCACCCGCACGTCGAACCGGGCGCCCTGGCGGATCGGCCGGGCCGGGGTGACCACCAGTTCGTGCTCCCCGACCCGGGCGAACTCCCGGGCAGGCACGCCGTTGACGGTGATCGCGGAGATGTCGAAGGTCGGGGTGAAGTCCAGGTTGAACCGGTCAAGCCCGGTGGTCGCGGTGGCCGACACCGTGGTGTCCCCGGTGAGCTGATCCGGCTTGTCCGGGTCATAGCCCACCTTCACGTCGTAGTGGCCGACGCGGTAGCCGCCGTTGCCGTCCTGCGGCCAGTACGGATCGCCGATCCCGTCTCCACCGATCCCGGCGAAGGCGACTGAGGCGTTCAAGGTCAGGCTGGTGAGCAGTGCTCCCAGCGTCAGCATGCGTCGTTTCCCAACTGGCAACACGGAGATCTCCTTGGGGCAGCGTGGATTCAGGAGGCGGAGGTGCCGGACTTCCAGTCGGGGTGACCGGGCATCGGTGGTGTCTTCGTGCCGTACAGCCAGTCCTTGAGCAGCCCGCTGACATCGCGCCCGGACACTTGGCTCGCGACGGCGATGTAGTCGGCCGTGCTCACCACACCGTCCTTGAACCGCGACACCACCGCGCGTTCGATCCGCTCGAAGGTCTGCGCGCCGACGGTCTGGCGCAGCGCGTACAGCGCCAGCGCGCCACCGACGCGCTGGGTCTGGCCGGACACCGGCTTGGGCCTCGCCGGGGCCCCTTCGCTGTCGCGGACTTCCTGGTCCATGGCGTAGTTCATGCGCATGTCCGCGGCGAACGCATCAGGGGAGCCGGGATTGGTCTGCTCGGAGTCGTACCAGGTGCCGTAGAAGTGGGCGTGCCCCTCGGCGGTCCAGTCGTCGTTGAGCTTCACGGGGGTGACCGAAGCGCCGAACCACTGGTGGTTCAGCTCATGGGCTCGCAGGTAGTCCATCGGGCCACTGGCCAGTGACGACGCCGAGATGGTTGTCATCGTCTGGCTCTCGTACGGACTGATGGTGCCCAGCGGGGCGAAGATCCCGTAGGTGCCGAAGGGGTACGCGCCCAGCCTCGCGGTCTGCCACCGCAACTGATCATCGGTCCTGGCCAGCGTCTGCTTGAGCTGGCCTGCCTGGGCGGTCGGCACGACATCGCGGATGGTGACCCCGTCCGGGCCGGGGCGGGTGGTCAGCGAATAGGGGCCGACCGCGATCTGACCGTCGTGCGCGGGCATCGGGTGGGCCATGCGATAGGTGCGGGCGGTCCGGCCGCCGGGGAGCTGCCGGGTCTGGGCCAGGTCGCCGTTGGCGACCCCGGTCAGGTGCGCCGGAGCGGTGACGCTGATGGTGTACGTGGCCTTGTCCGCGATGTCGTTCTTGCACGGATACACGTGGTGCACGGTCTGGTAGCGCTGCGGATCGATGGCGAAGCCGTCCTCGATCTCCCGCCACGGACCGTGGTTGTCCGGCCCGTTGGACCTGGTGACCACGAAGTCGACGGTGACCGAGAACTCCGCGCCGTCGGCCAGCGGCTTCGGCGTGACGAGCACCCGTTCGCCACCGGCCTGGAACCTGGCCGGTCGGCCGTTCACCGTGACCCGGCTGACCCGGCCGCCGCCGAAGTCCAGTGCGAACCGCGACAGCGCACCGGTGGCCCTGGCCTTGAGCGTGGTGGTGCCTTCCATGTCCTTGGAGTCGGAGCGGTACTCAAGGCCCACGTCGTAGTGCAGCGCGTCGTACCTCATGAGGTCCTGCGCGTCGACGGTTCTCGCAGTGTCTGTTGTGGAGGCTGTGGCGTCTGTACCGGCGGCCAGTACGGCGGTGGCGCCAACCAGGCCGAGCGTGATCAAGCGGTAGGTAGGTTTCACAGCCGTGAAGGTAGGGCCCGCACGTCCTGGGCCAGCCTCCGTCGTGTCTCAGTTGTGTCGCAGCGGCAACAGCCCTAGCTGAGAGGTTCGGGGTCACCGTGCCCACGGCACATCGCCGCTTCACCGAGTGGACCAAAGCCGGTCTGTGGCGCCGGTTGCACCGCGGGGTGCTGGACGAGTTGGGCAGCCAAGGCCTGATCGAAGATCCACGTGCTGACCGACCGCGCCGGGATCCCCTTGTCGGTAGCCGTGTCCGCCACCAACACCAACGACTCCCACGCTCCCAAGCCCCTGGTGATGGCGATCCCCGCGATCAAGTCCCGCCGCGGACCCCTCCGCCGCACACCGGCCAAGCTCCACGGTGACCTGGGTGATCGAACGATCCATCGCCTGGCTGTTCGGCTACCACCGACTCAACATCCGCTACGACCGCTACGCCAACCACTTCTGCGCCTTCCTCACCCTCGCCGCCACACTCACCTGCTACAAGAAACTCCGAAAAGCAGCCACATGAGACACGCTCTTAGCTCGGCAGGTTCGACCAGGTGGTCACCCAGTCGTATACCTCTTGTGCCGGGCGATTGAGGACGATGCGGTTTTCGACGAACCGGATGTTCAAGTTGTCCGAGATCTGGGGGACGTACAATTCCACTGACACAACTTCTCCTTTTCCGATCAGGCGCGGGATTTCCGGCGCCTGGAGTCTTTCTCGATTCCGGCGACAGGTCATCTCACCGGCCGGCCGTTACCGTCCACAAGCGACAGTCTCCCGGCCAAGCCGCGGTCACCGGGAGGGAGCGTGCTGCTTGGCCTGCTACCTGTTCGGCAGAAACACGCCGTCGGCGAGTGCGCCGGTGCGGCCGCCGGGAACCGCCTGAGCCCTGTGTTGGTGGCCAGTTTGCGGGGAGTTGTCTGGCCGCGCGCTCGATTACGTAGCGTGGCTCTCGACAGACGTGGCCGTAGCCTGTGGAGACCCTGCCCGTCCGTCGGCTGGAGTGGCTTCGATCTGTCGGTTGCCAAGACCGAGGGGCCACCATGTTGCCAGTCGCGGGACCACCGACACCCAGCGCAGAAGTGGAATGGGTTACTACGCGGCTCGGTGGGCCACCGCCGCGTTCCTGAACGACCGATCGACGGCTTGTGAGGACGCTCAGCTTTCGGTTGGCGCGTGCCCGGGTTCCGCTCGCCGGAAGCGTGGATGGGTCACCAGCACCAGTGCGAGGAACGTGATCGCGATGCTGGCGAACGTGGCCACCGACGGCCCTCGGCCGGGCGTGAACACGTCCAGCACGACCGCGCCGAGCAGCTGCCCTGCCACGCTGGCCAAGCTGAACACCAGCACACCGATGTGCCGAACGGCGATCGTGGCCACCGCGATGACCCCGACGCCGATCACCCCGGCCAGGTAGAGCAGCGGCTGCCAAGGGCAGGCGCCCCGGCGAACCCCAGCCGGACACGACCCGCACGGTCAAGACACAAGCCAGCGAGGTGGCCGCGACGGCGAAGTTGACCAGAGTGGCAGGCCACGGCGATCCGGCGATCACCCCGAGCCGCCCGTTCAGCGCCGACTGGACCGCGACCGCGGCACCAGCGAGCACCGGCAACACCACCGGCAACACCGTCCCGGTTCCACCCCCTGTGCCGTGCCCAGCCACCGCGACCGCCACCACGCAGGCCACCGCACCCGCCGCCCGCGCCACCGTGATGCGGCGCCGCCCACCGGGCCCGGTCACGAACCGATCCACGACCAGACCACCGACAGCCGAGCCACCCACCACGGCCACAGTGAACACTGCCACCCCGACAGCGCCGACGCTGATTCCTTGCCCGGCCACAAACAACGCTCCACAGACACCGCCCGCCAGGTGCCACCACCGTAGATCGCCGTCGCGCACTGCCGCACGCATCAGCCGCAGCCCGCGCCGTCCGGCCGGGCGCAGTGGAACAACCAGCAACAGCAGGACAAGGCCGACGACCGTGGACGCCAGCGTCGCCGCGATCCCGTCTCCCACCCGTGAACCGAGTTCTCCGTTCAACCGGGCCTGAACCGCCAACCCCACACCAGCGATCACCGCCCCGGCCACCGGAACCACACCCCGCCCCGTCACTGGCCGAACAGTGACAGCCCTGACTCCCACCCGGGCGCAAAAGTCGCCAACACCACAGACAACTCCCCGTCTGCGGGCCGATCCCCACCACGTCCGCTCATCGACAGAAGAGCGCATTCGCGGCAGTGGAAGGCTGACGCGCAGTCACGCTATCGAGAACGTGTTCTTACAACGACGCCGAGCTGCAAGATGGTCCTATCGCTGGCAACACGGTGGTCCCGCGACCTCGTGCTGGCGGTCGAGGTGCGATCAAATCTCGCAGCATGACTAGCACGGCCGCGGCGGCCGACGAACCTGCTGCGATCACTGACCGTGCAACTGGCCGCCAGCGGGGAATCGAGCTGGCCGTCCACGGGGAATTCCGACTGGCCACTGACAGCCCTGGCCCTGGGCGGAACGGACTCTCGGATTCCCGGCGAGGAACCCTCAGTTTCGCTGAACCCACGGGAGCCAGGGGACACCGTGGTATCCGATAAATTTCCGGCGAGTATGAATCTGACCTGCGGAGACTTTGACTAGGCCGAGCTCGTAGCTATGGTTGCGTCGTTCAACCGTCGTGGTGCCGCTTGTGGTTGTGGTCGACCAGGCTTCGGCGCTGGTGCGCCCGCGGCCAGGTGCTTGACCTGCTGGCCGTAGCGGGCGCCCTGGTGCGCCGATACCGTGCCGTCCGCTGCGACCTCGCAGGGGTTGTTCGCCGTGCACTGCTCGCCGCTGTCGTTGCCTGTGCTGTGCACGCCGACGATTGTGACGCCGTCCCTCAGCACGATCGGCGAGCCTGATCCGCCGTGCGAGGGCCCGCACTCTGGGTCGTAGCGGTAGGCGTTGTCCTGCGTGTAACCCTCTTCGCGCAGGTGCGGGACGACGGCGTCGATCGTGCACGCGAAGCGGTTGCCGTTGCCCGACGAGATGATGTCGACGCGTTCGCCTGGCTTGGCTGACCGGCCCGAAAGTGTGAAGACCTTTACGCCCTTGGCTTTGAGCTGCGCGTAGGTCTGGTCGAGCTCGAACAACGCGGTGTCGGTGCCGGTCATGGTCGCCGATACGAGACGTGTCGTCTGGGCTTTGGCCTGGAGGTAGCCTTGGCGGTCGCCGATGGTCACCGTGAGCTTCATCGCGACGTCCTCCAGGGTCTGGCCGGGGGCCGGGCGTTCGGGAACGCAGTGGCCGTTGGTCAGCAGCAGCGCCGGGTCGTTGTTCTTCGTCTTGCCGGTCCTGACGACGGACGCGGAGCACCCGCCCAGAGACGCGGCGCCTTCGAGGTTGGGGACCGGGGTGTCCGGCGGGTTGAGCCTGCCGGTGACGACGTCGTCGATCCAGCCCTTGAAGTAGTGGACGTCGGTGTACATGACGGGCCGGTCGTCGCCTCCCGCGCCGCTCACGACACCTGCGATCACCCAGCGGCCACCATCGCGGACGAGTCCAGGGCCACCGGAGTCCATGTTCGTGGCCGCGACGCTGCCGTCGAGCGCGCCGACGCAGAGTTCGCGGTCCGCGTAGATGCCGTCGCAGGCCGAGGCGGGCTGGACCACGGTGTCGGCTTCGCGCAGCTTCTTCGGGTAGCACTCCGGTGCACGGCGGTCGCACGTCATGCCCCAGCCGAGAATTCGGGTCTTCGTGCCGTCGGCGGGTCTCGCCGACGGTAGTGCGACGGGCTTGGTCTTCGCGGGCTTCTTCAGCTTCAGCAGGCCGATGTCGCCTTCGTGGACGGGGTAGGGCGAGTAGGTGATGAACCGTTCGACCTCGATCACCTCGCCGCCGCTGCCCGCGTCAGTCGTGCCGAGTCGGACTGTCCAGTTCTTGGGCCTGCCAACCTGGGCGAGGCTGGGGTTGTTCTTCGTGCAGTGGCCCGCCGTGACGGCCCAGCTCGGAGCCACGAGCGTCACACCGCAGGTGTGGCCGTCCTCGCGCGGCGAGTCGGGCCGTTGCAGTGAGCCGGAGAACGAGTAGGGCGCCGGGGCTTCGGTACCGCCTCTGATCGCCAGGGCAGGGGTGCCGGTGGTGATCATCGCGATGACCGCGAAGCTCATCACCAGTAGGCGTTTTCTCATGTCACCGAGGTTCTCGAACCGATGTCCGCGTGGAGTGATCACTGTGCGACAACTGCGCACGGACGTCGTTACGCAACGATGACATGGCGAGAACGTCCCCATGAGACCCGTCCGGAAGGCTGAAGGACATGCCGCGCGTACTGCTGATCCGCGTGCGATTCCGTCGATGGCAGTGCGGCGCTGGCGTCGTCGATCCGGGATCTCGCCAACGCGATCCGTGCGTTGGCCGAGCAGGCGTCGCGTGATTCGAAGGCGTTGCTCACTGCGGAGGACGTCGGAGCGTTGCTCGGCTTGTCACCGAGGACGTTGAAGGACCGGGCTGCGGCCGGAGTTTTCCGCATCGCCGGTTCGGTAAGCACTACCGGTTCAGCCGGGAGGACGTCGCGGAGATCGTCGAGCTGACGAAGAGCGCGGTGTGTTCGATATGGCTTATGCGCAACCGACTGGAGGTAGTACGCCGGGCTGGCGCGCTCGGTTCAAACGTCCTGATGGGACGTGGGGGAGCAGGTCGGGTTTCAACACCGAGAAGGCCGCCGAGGCGTGGGGTGTGGAGCAGGAGGCGCTGATTCGGCGCAACTTGTGGCTGGATCCGCGTGAGGCGGAGATGTTGTTCGGTGTGTTCGCCGAGGAGTTCATGGACGCGGTTGGTCCGCGGCTGGAGCCGACGACGTTGGCGAAGTACAGGTCCTTTCTGGACAACCATCTGCTGCCGCAGTGGCCGTTGGCGGGGATCTTCAACAGCTATGTGGAGATTGAGAAGTAGCTCTCGGAGGCTTCTACGGAGAACTGATCGACAGCCACAGCTTCCCGTTCGTTCTCTGTAGCGCTGAGGGTGCGCCGTTGCGGCGGTCGAACTTCCGCAACCGGTACTGACGCCCGTCGGGAATGGCAGTGACGCTGAACACACGCGGTCGGCCGAAGTGGTGCAGCCGATCCTGCCGCCCTTCACCTTCCACGAGGGACGGCATCCCCGAGGTCGCCCGTCAGGCGCGGCTGGGTCAGAAAATGAAAGGCATCGCGAGGGTCTACGACCACGTGGACTCCGCTGATGCGCCGTCAGATCCTGCAAGCGCTCGAAACCCGCTGGATCGGCTCGCTGGTCGCCCTCACCCCGAGTGAGCGCACGAAGCTGGGGGGAGTGGTTCCCGTACCTGCACGCCACCTTCCGTGACGGGCATCTGGAGACCGCCCCGAAAGCCATCGCCATTGAACGACTGAAGCCCCGCCCCTCCAAGGAGGAGCAGGGCTTCTGACCTGCGAAAACAGATGGTGCGCGATACTGGGATTGAACCAGTGACCTCTTCCGTGTCAGGGAAGCGCTCTCCCGCTGAGCTAATCGCGCGAGGTGGAGACGGGATTCGAACCCGTGTACACGGCTTTGCAGGCCGTTGCCTCGCCTCTCGGCCACTCCACCGTGTCAGGCCCGAGAAGGCCTTCCGAGCGGATGACGGGATTCGAACCCGCGACCCTCACCTTGGCAAGGTGATGCGCTACCAGCTGCGCTACATCCGCACATCCTCGGTCCAGGTGGGAGTTCAGACCCTCGCGGTTCTGTCTCTCACCCCGTCGCCGTGGTGTGTGTGAACACTATCCGACCCCGAAAACGGCTCCGCAACCGGGGTGCCACTTGCTGTTCGCAAGCCCGTCATCAGGCCAGATCGTTGGGGATGAGGTGGGTCAGGGCGTCGTCGACGTCGACCCACAGGTGCTCGTTGCCGGGCAGCACGACGTCGTACGTCCGGTCGAGGAAGTCGGCCAGCTCCTGAGCGGACGCCTCGAACATGGCGTGCCCGGAGGGCGAGTTCAGTTCGATGAGGACGGACTCGGGATCTTCGACGGAGGGGCGGATGCGTACGTCGCCGTCGCCGGCGTCGGCCAGGAGTCCGTCGGCGAGGAGATCGCGGGCGTAGACCCACTCGACCCAGCCGGCGCGGCCGGTGCGGAAGGCGGCGACGACCGCGTACGGGTCGCGTGTGTCGTATCGCAGTTCCACCTTGACCGGAACCGCGGGCGTCCGCGGCGCCAGGAGGTCGAACACCGCCGTCGAGCGGAGCGTCACGTGATCGTTGCGCATCGTCCTACCCTTCGTCTCCTTCCCGGCCCGGTCGAACCGAGTGGCGATGATGTGACGTATCGGCCGGCCGATCGGAACGCGGTTTTGCCGCAGATCACCCGGACGGGGTCATCGGACCCCGGATCCATACTCCGTCACCCCATCATCACCCGCGCGACGCGCAGCCCTACATGCGCCCTGCAGGCAGTCCACAGGTACATACTGCGCGGTTTACTCGTCACGCGATAGCACCGTCGCACGAATGTCGAAACGCGTCGCAGGCGCCCCCTGGCCTCGACAACCCCGGCTAGCTCGTGGTTGTTCGCTCCGTATTTGCTGGTGAGCGGAGTGTGGTCGGAGCGAACCACCCGTTTGCAGGCGCCCTAAAGTCGTGAGGTAGTGTCTGTCGGACACCGCGAGCGGGCGATTAGCTCAGCGGGAGAGCGCTTCGTTCACACCGAAGAGGTCGCTGGTTCGATCCCAGTATCGCCCACCGGATGAAGGCCCTGGACCACTCGGTCCGGGGCCTTGATTCATTCTCGGACAGTGGTGGCGGGGAGTCGTCCGGCGGTATTCGATCCCCAGGTCGGGCGCGGGTTATGTGGGGGCGGTACTTCTACCGTCGCGGGCAGGCCCGGTGACACGGCTGAATTCGCCTGGTGCGCGGGGGATCGTCGGATCGAGTGGCTTCGGAGTCGGCAGGTCCGGCCGGTGTGGACATTCGACACAGGTCTTGTGTCGCGCGGTGAAAGTGTCGCACGAGGGGGTCGTCGAGACGACATTGTGATCCTGGGCACGATTTGCCCTCCCAGAAGGTCTAGACCACGGTGGAAGTGACGTGGAGCATGGTTGAGCGGCTCACCCGTCCGGCTCCGGTGGCGGATCGCCGTGACGCTGACGTGATGTGACGAAACGCCACCCCCGTGACCGATTGACAAGGTAGGTCGGGACGCGGTGAGCGCGCCTCGGTGGCCGTGGTGCTCCCAGGGGGTGGAATCCACAGTGGACCGGCCGGAGATCGACTTCGCCGGACCGTCCATTATGGAGTTTTCGGGGCTGTTCGGCCGTTCGGGCGCGCAGTGCTCCAAGTGGCCGGGAAAGTCGGGAATTCGTGACTACTTTGCGTAGTTGTTCGGCGGATACGATCTATTACGCATCGTCATCATCTTGTTATCAACAGGCCATTCATTTGCCGGAAGCTCCGGCAGGGTGTGGCTGGAAATCCTTGTAACGATGGCCGGAGAGTGGCCGATACCTTGGCGTGTGTCGCCCCATCGGCCGCTGCGGGACCTTGAGAATCGATCACTCTTCGAAATCGCTCTCATTTACTCAGCGTGTTGGTCCGGCGTTCGGGAATCCCCACTCCGGGAGGTCTGATGGAAGAGTCGGTGCGGCCGTCGTCCACCGTTAACGGGACGCCGCAGCACATCGACCTTCAGTCGATCCCGCTTCCCCCGCAAAGGGGTGCGGGCATCGCCGCGGCGGTCGACACGACGTCGGCGCGGCCGCCATACGCGGCCTGGGAATCGCGCTACCGCGCCTGGGTCATCGGTAGTGACGTTTTCACCGCCTTCGCGCTCATCGTGATGAGCGCCTTCTTGATCGATCGATCCGATCCGCACGACATGCACGCACTCGGTACCGCGGCGGCCTTCCTGTTCGGGTTGTCGGTCTGTCGCGCCTGGAGTCCGCGCGTGCTGGGCGAAGGCGCGGAGGAGTACCGGACGCTGGGGCGGGGTCTGGTGGCCACCGCGGTCCTCGTCGCGCTGGGCGGCCTGCTCTTCGGCGCGCTCGCCGTGCAGCCGTGGGTCTTCATCGTCGTCCCGATGATCTCGGTCTTCATGTTCCTGCAGCGGTACGCGCTGAGACAGGTGCTGCACCGGCGCAGACGGCTCGGTGAATGCCTGCTGCCGGTGCTCGCGGCCGGCAGCGCCGACACGGTCGCCGATCTCATCGCCCGCACCAAGGCCGACCCTCACGTCGGCTGGCGGGTGGAAGCGGTCTGCACGTACTCCGGTGCCGGTGCGGAGCGGGGGAGCGGTGAGGTGGAAGGCGTTCCGGTCGTCGGGAAGCTCGACGACCTCGCGGGCCATGTCCGCCGTGGCGGCTACCGCGTGGTCGCCGTGACCGCCGACCAGCACTGGAACCCGAAACGCCTGCAACGGCTCGCCTGGGACCTTGAAGGCACCTCCGCCGAGATGGTGGTCGCCCCGATGCTGATGGAGGTGGCCGGCCCCCGGCTGAACGTCTCCGGCGTGCTCGGCATGCCGCTGCTGCGCGTCAGTGCGCCGATGTTCACCGGTGGCCGCCGTCTGGTCAAGGAAGCGCTCGACAGGTTCGGCTCCGCCCTGCTCCTCACCCTCATTTCCCCGCTGTTGCTGGCGATCGCGGTCGCGATCAAGCTCGACGACCGCGGTCCGGTGATCTACCGGCAGCGTCGCGTCGGCCGCGACGGCCACACCTTCACGATGCTGAAGTTCCGCACCATGGTCACCAACGCCGACAAGCTCAAGCAGGAACTCCAGTCGGACAACGAAGGCGCGGGACCGCTGTTCAAAATGCGCAAGGATCCGCGGATCACACGGGTCGGCGGCATGCTTCGCCGGTACTCGCTCGACGAACTGCCGCAGTTGCTCAACGTCGTGAGCGGCCGCATGTCCCTCGTCGGTCCTCGTCCGCCGTTGCCGGAGGAGACCGCGAAGTACGCCCCCGACGCGCGCCGCCGTCTGCTGGTGAAGCCTGGGCTGACCGGGCTCTGGCAGGTCAGCGGCCGCAGCGACCTCAGCTGGGCCGAGAGCATCCGCCTCGACCTGCGCTACGTCGAGGACTGGTCGCTCGCCCTTGACCTGGTGATCCTCTGGAAGACCTTCCGCGCCGTGGTGCAGGGGCGAGGAGCCTACTGACGCGTTCCTGTGACCGGTCCCACACATAGCGATAGTTGAACGAGAAATAGTTCAGCGCTCAACTAGGTTGGGACGGGTACAGGACGCGTACGGAAGGAAGATCCACCCATGACCACCAGCGTTGAGTCGGCCGAAACCCTGAACCTCCCGCAGGACGTGCAGGACCTGCTGTTCCGCGAAGCCCGCACCGCGAACAACTTCAGTGACGAGCCGGTGACCGACGAGCAGATCCGCGCGATCTACGAACTGGTCAAGTGGGCCCCGACGTCGATGAACAACCAGCCGCTGCGCGCGCTGGTGATCCGCACCGAAGAGGGCAAGAAGCGCCTCTCCCCGCTGCTGTCCGAGGGCAACCGCGCCAAGACCGAGGCCGCGCCGGTGACCGTCGTGCTGGCCGCCGACACCGAGTTCCACGAGAACCTCCCGCGCGTGTTCCCGCACTTCCCCGGCGCGAAGGACCTGTTCGCCGACGAGGCGGGCCGCACCGAGGTCGCCAAGCTCAACGCGCTGCTGCAGGTCGGCTATTTCATCATCGGCGTCCGCGCCGCCGGACTGGCCGCCGGCCCGATGACCGGCTTCGACCGCGAAGGCATCGACAAGGAGTTCTTCGCGGACAAGCCGTGGAAGTCCCTCGTCGTGATCAACGTCGGCAAGCCGGGCGAGAACCCCTGGTTCGACCGCCTGCCGCGGCTGGACTTCGACGAGGTCGTCGAGACCGTCTGACCTCGCCGCTCGACACGCGAAGGCCTTCTTCCAACGGGAAGGAGGCCTTCGTCGTGTTAGGGGTAATGCGCGTGAGCCGCGCCGCACGTGACGACTAACATCACGGGAACCATCCGCTTTCACCGCGAGGAGTCCATCGTGTCCCAGCCGTCGTCAGTAGCAGCCGCAACCGCCCCGCGCGTGGTGGTACCGGCGGGCACTACGGCGGGCACCGCGGTCCGAGAGGCGGGGCTGCCGACCAAGGGGCCGGACACGATCGTCGTCGTGCGTGACACCGAGGGCAACCTCCGTGATCTGTCCTGGGCGCCGGAGTCCGAGGTCGAGGTCGAGGCCGTCGCCGCCAGCACCGAAGACGGCCGCAGCGTGATTCGTCACTCGGCCGCCCACGTGCTCGCCCAGGCCGTGCAGCAGCAGTTCCCGCAGGCCAAGCTCGGCATCGGCCCGCCGGTCAAGGACGGCTTCTACTACGACTTCGCCGTCGACACCCCGTTCACCCCGGAAGACCTGCAGGCGCTGGAAAAGCGCATGAAGCAGATCGTCAAGGGCTCGCAGCAGTTCTCCCGCCGCGTCTTCGACTCGGTCGACGAGGCCAAGAAGGAACTGGCGGACGAGCCGTTCAAGCTCGAACTGGTCGACATCAAGTCCGATGTGGACACCACCGAGGTGATGGAGGTCGGCGGCGGCGAGCTGACCATCTACGACAACCTCGACCCGCGCACCAAGGAGCGCGTGTGGAGCGACCTCTGCCGCGGGCCGCACGTGCCGACCACCAAGTTCATCCCGGCGTTCAAGCTCACCCGGGTCGCCGCGGCGTACTGGCGCGGCGACGACAAGAACCCGCAGTTGCAGCGGATCTACGGCACCGCATGGGAATCCACCGAGGCGCAGGACGTCTATCTGGAGCGTCTCGCCGAGGCGGAACGCCGCGACCACCGCAAGCTGGGCGTCGAGCTGGACCTGTTCTCCTTCCCCGACGAGATCGGCTCGGGGCTGCCCGTGTTCCACCCCAAGGGCGGGATCATCCGGCAGGAGATGGAGAACTACTCACGCCAGCGGCACGTCGAGGCCGGGTACGACTTCGTCTACTCGCCGCACATCACCAAGGGCGCGCTCTTCGAGACCTCCGGCCACCTCGACTGGTATCGCGACGGCATGTACCCGGCGATGCACCTCGACGCCGAGCACAACGAGGACGGTACGGTCCGCAAGCCGGGCCAGGACTACTACCTCAAGCCGATGAACTGCCCGTTCCACGACCTGATCTTCCGCTCGCGCGGGCGTTCCTACCGGGAACTGCCGCTGCGGATGTTCGAGTTCGGCTCGGTGTACCGCTACGAGAAGTCCGGCGTGATCCACGGGCTCACCCGCGTCCGGGGTATGACGCAGGACGACGCGCACATCTTCTGCACCCTGGAGCAGGTCCCCGGTGAGCTGAAGTCCCTTTTGGACTTCGTGCTGAACCTGTTGCGCGACTACGGTCTCGACGACTTCTACCTCGAACTGTCCACTCGGAACGAAGAGAAGTACATCGGCTCCGAAGAGGTGTGGGCCGAGGCGACCGAGGTGCTGCGCACCGCCGCCGTGGACTCCGGGCTCGAACTGGTGCCGGACCCGGGCGGCGCGGCGTTCTACGGTCCGAAGATCTCCGTGCAGGCCAAGGACGCGCTGGGCCGCACGTGGCAGATGTCGACCATCCAGCTGGACTTCATGCTGCCCGAGAAGTTCGAGCTGGAGTACACCGCCGGCGACGGCAGCCGTCAGCGCCCGGTGATGATCCACCGCGCGCTGTTCGGCTCGATCGAGCGGTTCTTCGGCGTGCTGACCGAGCACTACGCCGGCGCGTTCCCGGCGTGGCTGTCGCCGGTCCAGGTGGTCGGCATCCCGATCACCGAGGACCAGGTCGAGCATCTGCGCGGGGTCGAGAAGGCATTGCGGGCCAAGGGGATCCGGGTCAACGTCGACGCGAGCGACGACCGGATGCAGAAGAAGATCCGCACCCACACCACGCAGAAGGTGCCCTTCATGCTCCTGGCGGGCGCGAAGGACGTCGAGGCGGGAGCGGTGTCGTTCCGGTTCCGCGACGGTGGCCAGATCAACGGCGTCCCGGTGGCCGACGCGGTCGAGGTGATCGCCGGCTGGGTCCAGCGTCGCGAGAACTCCTCGCCGACGGTGGCGGGCTTGGAGACGGTCCTCCGGTGACGGGCCCCGATGGCCCTGAAGTCGTCGGACAGGACGGAGTGGGGGTTCCGGACGCTTTGCAGCGCCTGTGGACCCCGCACCGGCTCGCTTACGTGCAGGGCTCGAAGAAGCCCGACGAGGGCTGTCCGTTCTGTCGTCTTCCCGAGAAGAGTGACGAGGACGCGCTGATCCTCGCGCGCGGGAAGACGGTGTATGCGGTGCTGAACCTGTACCCGTACAACCCCGGTCATCTGATGGCCGTGCCGTACCGCCATGTCGCGGACTACCCGGACCTGACGCCGGAGGAGACCGTCGAGGTGGCCGAGTTCACCCAGCACGCGATGCGGGTGATCCGGGAGGTTTCTTCGGCGCACGGGTTCAACATCGGGATGAACCAGGGCGTGATCGCCGGCGCGGGGATCGCCGCGCATCTGCATCAGCACGTGGTGCCGCGGTGGGGCGGCGACGCGAACTTCATGCCGGTGATCGGGCACACGAAGGTGCTGCCGCAGCTGCTGGGGGAGACGCGGCAGCTGCTGGCGGATGCCTGGTAGGTCGGCTCTCAAGTACGTGAAGGCCCCCTTCCTTGCGTTAGGCGCAAGGAAGGGGGCCTTCACGTCATCACCGGGTCATCGGTGCAGTGAGTCGTGCGTGATGCCTGTCGCAAGTAGTCCTCTGGTTGCGGTCCTTGCACACGCAACTACCGCAACTAGAGGACTACTTGCGTCCAGGCACTCATGACCCACCGGTCGAAGCGCGACTCAGGCGTTGAGCGCGGCCTGGAGCTCGATGTCGATCTTGACCTTCTCGGACAGGAAGGCGTTGCCCTCCGGGCCGATGCCGAAGTCGCGGCGGTTCACGGTGGCGGTGGCCGAGACGCCGAGGGTGGTGGCGTTGTCGTTGGCCGGGTTGGTGCCGATGCCGTTGAACTCGGCCTCGAGCGAGACCGGGACGCTCTTGCCGCGCCAGGTGAGTTCGCCGTCGATGACGTAGTCGCCGCCGTCCTCGCGGATGCCGGTCGAGCGGAAGGTGATGACCGGGTGCTCGTCGACGTGGAAGAAGTCCTCGGACTTGAGGTGCGTGTCACGCCCGTCGACACCGCTGGCGACCGACGAGGCGTCGATCTCGACGGTGACCGAGGAGTCGAGGATGTTGTCGGCGGTGACGACCTCGCCGGTGAAGGCGGTGAAGTTGCCGCGGGACTTCGCCAGGCCGAGGTGCTTCACGGTGTAGGCGATGTCGGAGTGGGCCGTGTCGACCGTCCACTTGCCTGCGACGTAGCCCGGGATTTCGGTGGTGGTCATGAAGTGGATCTCCAAAAGTCTGTGGTGTGCCTGTGGTGAACTCTCAGCTGGTTGAGCGCTCAACCGCTACTGTAGCGCAGTTTGGTTGAGCGTTCAACCAGGAGTAGTATGGGCTGCATGTCCGAACCCCGATGGCTCTCCGACGAGGAGCAAAAAGTCTGGCGTGCCTTCTCCGCCGCCACGCAGATGCTGCAAGCGCATCTGGAGGGCCAGCTCCAGCACGAGGCGGGCATGCCCCACACCTACTACGAAGTGCTCGTCGCCCTGTCGGAGGCGCCGGGCCGTCAGCTGCGGATGAGTGAACTCGCCAGCGCGCGCAAGGCGTCGCGCAGCAGGCTTTCGCACGCTGTCGCGCGGCTCGAGGCGAACGGCTGGGTGCGCCGTGAGTCCTGTCCCACCGACAAACGCGGTTCCTGGGCGGTGCTCACCGCCGAGGGTTTCGCCGCGCTGGAGAAGGCCGCGCCCGGCCACGTCGAGGCCGTCCGCGAGAGCCTCTTCGACCCGCTGACTCCCGATCAGGTGAAGGCGCTCGGGGAGATCAGCGCGGCCCTGCTGGAGCGGTTGTCGCCGAAATGTGCCGCCGCGGAGGCGGAACTCGCCCTGCGGGAAGACTCTCTCGCCGACATCGAAGAGTCGGCCGAACTGGCCAAAGCGGACTGAGCGGAAGCCGGTCCAGGGGCGGGCGCGACGACGGGTGTCGGTGCGGGTGGATAGGCTTCGGGCACCATCCGACCCTGCTGCTTAGGTGCACCTGAAGAACCGATGCTCAACATTTTCGCGCGCGCCTCCGTTTCCCGCGTCACCGACCCGATGGGGAAGGTGCTCGTGCGCGCCGGTCTGACCCCGAACGCGATGACCGTCATCGGCACGGCCGGGGCGGTGCTCTGCGCGCTGGCGTTCTTCCCCAACGACATGCTGCTGTGGGGCACCTTCACCGTCTGGGGCTTCGCGATGCTGGACCTGCTCGACGGCGCGATGGCCCGCGCCCGCGGGTACGGTACGGCGTTCGGGGCCGTCCTCGACGCGACCTGCGACAGACTGGTCGACGGCGCGTTGTTCGCCGCGATCGCGTGGTGGTGCTTCGTCCACGACGACAATCGCCCCGCCGCGGCCGCCGCACTGATCTGCCTGGTGCTCGCGCAGGTCATCTCCTACGTCAAGGCCCGTGCCGAGGCCTCCGGGCTGGAGGCGGACGGCGGGCTCGTCGAACGCGCGGAACGGCTGATCATCGCCCTGGTGGGAACCGGACTGCACGGTCTGGGCGTTCCGTACACCGTGGACATCACCCTCTGGCTGCTCGCGGTCCTTTCCGTGATCACCCTCCTGCAGCGCACGGCCGCGGTGGCCAAGGCGGCGAGGGCCGCCAAGGCGGCCGGGCCACCCGCCACGGAAGGCGGGTCATGAGCGGGTTCTCCCAGCGGCTCGGCGACTTCGGTTACGCGGCGGGCTGGCGGCTCGCGCGCTGGCTGCCGGAGCAGGTCGGCTCGATGACCTTCGGGCTCGGCGCCGATCTCGCGGTCCGGCGGGACGGCGGCGGGGTGCGCCAGCTCCGGAGCAATCTCGCCAGGGTCGTGCCGCAGGCCGATGGTGTCGAACTCGACGAACTGACCCACCGCGCGATGCGGTCCTACGCTCGCTATTGGCACGAGATGTTCCGGCTGCCTTCGATGGACCACAAGGAGGTCAGCCGCAAGGTCGCCCAGTCGATCACCGGGGTCGAGAACCTCGACGCCGCCCTCGCCGAGGGCAACGGCGCGGTGATGGCGCTGCCGCACAGCGGGAACTGGGACGCGGCGGGTGTCTGGCTCGCGGACTACCTCGGCGGCTTCACCACGGTCGCGGAGCGGCTGAAACCCGAATCGCTGTACCAGCGGTTCGTGTCCTATCGGGAATCCCTCGGTTTCGAGATCGTGCCGCTGACCGGCGACAGCTCCGCGATGCGCGTGCTGCTCAAGCGGCTGCGGGAGAACAAGGCCATCTGCCTGGTGGGGGACAGGGATCTGACGAATTCCGGGGTACCGGTCAAATTCTTCGGCGAGCAGACCCGGATGCCCGGCGGCCCGGCCCGGCTGGCCGCCACCACCGGCGCCGCGCTGATCCCGGCGGGCTGCTGGTTCACCGAGGACGGCTGGCAGATCCGGCTGCACCCGCGGATCCGGGTCACGAACCGGTCCGAGGTCCCGGCGGCCACGCAGGCGCTGGCGGACATCTTCGCCGGTGACATCGCCGCGCATCCGGCGGACTGGCACATGATGCAGAAGTTCTGGCTCTCCGATTTCGACGCCGGGGAACAGGCCGACCTCGGCGAAGCGAGTTGAGCCGATGGCTCAGGCGCGGGTCATGAAGATCGGGATCGTCTGCCCGTACTCGTTCGACGTGCCGGGCGGCGTGCAGGGGCATGTCATCGATCTCGCGAAGGCGCTTCTCGCGCGCGGACACGAGGTCTCGGTGCTCGCGCCCGCGGACGAGGACTCCGACGTCCCGGATTTCGTCGTCCCCGCAGGGAAGGCGCTCGGCATCCCGTACAACGGATCGGTCGCGCGGCTCCAGTTCGGCCCGGTGTCCTACGCCAGGGTGCGGCGGTGGATCCGCGACGGCGAGTTCGACGTCCTGCATCTGCACGAGCCCGCCGCGCCGAGTCTTTCCCTGCTGGCGCTGAAGGTCGCGGACGGCCCGATCGTGGCGACCTTCCACACCGCGACGACACGTTCGCGCACCCTGGCGGCGTTTCAGCCGGTGCTGCGGCCGCTGCTGGAGAAGATCACCGCGCGGATCGCGGTGTCGGCGCTGGCCCGCCGGGTCCAGGTCGAACACGCCGGCGGTGACGCGGTCGAGGTGCCCAACGGCGTCGACGTCGACTTCTTCTCCCGCGCGCTCCCGCTGGACGGCTACCCGCGAGCGGGCGGCACGGTCGGGTTCGTCGGGCGGTACACCGAGTCCCGCAAGGGGATGGGCGTGCTGCTGGAGGCGTTGCGGATACTGCTGCCGGAGTTCGAGGACCTGCGGATGCTGGTCGTCGGCCGCGGCGACGCCGATCAGCTCCGGCGCGACGCCGGGCCGGAACTGGCGTCGCATATCGACCTGCTCGGCCAGGTCGACGACGAGACGAAGGCGCGGGCGCTGCGCAGCGTCGACGTCTACTGCGCGCCGAACACGGGCGGCGAAAGTTTCGGGATGATCCTCACCGAGGCGATGGCGGCAGGCACCCCGGTGCTGGCGAGCGGACTGGATTCGTTCCGCCGGGTCCTCGACGACGGCAAGGCCGGGATGCTGACCGAAACCGGCGACGCGGTGGCGCTGGCCGACGGGTTGCGTGAGCTGCTCGGCGACCCGGCCCGGCGGGCGTCGCTGGCGGCGGCCGCGGGGGAGCGGGTCGCGATGTTCGACTGGTCCGTCGTCACCACGCAGGTCCTGCGGGTGTACGAGACGGCGATCGCCGCCGATCCCCGGCGGGTCGGCGCGGGCGAACGCGAGTTCAGCCGATGACGACCTGGGTGTGGCTCGGCGGCCTGCTGGCCGCGATCGTGGTGCTGGGCGGGCTGTTCCTGCTCGCGACGGCGAACCGGCTGGACCGGCTGCACGTCCGCACGGACGCGGGCTGGGCGGCTCTCGACGCCGCCCTCGCGCGCCGCGCCGTCGTCGCCAGGGCGGCCGCGGTGATCCTGGCGGACGAAGAACTGCGCGCGCTGGCCGAACGGGCCGAACACGCCGAGCGCCCGGATCGCGAAGCCGAGGAGAGCGAACTGACGCTGCGGCTGGCGCAGATCGACCGGACGGCGTTGCCTCGCCCCTTGGCCGAGGAACTGAACGACGCCGAACACCGCGTCGTCATCGCGCGGCGGGTGCACAACGACGCCGTCCGTGACACGCTGCATCTGCGCCGCCGCCGGAAGGTCCGCTACTTCGGCCTCGCCGGTACCGCCCGGCTCCCGGAGTACTTCGAAATCGCCGAGCCCGACCTGTAGGAGGACGAAACCCATGAGCGAGCGGGTGCTGGTTGTGGTGTTCGCGACGCCGGTCGCGTCGTTCCTTCTGCGCTACGGCAAGGATCTCGGCTACACGACGGTGCTGGTCGAGCCGGACGGCGCGCGGGCGACAGACGTCGAAAACGGCATCGAGGCCGTCTCGACGGTGCCAGGACTCGGAGCGGACGCCGACGTGGTCGTCACCGATCACGACCGGCCCGAACTCGGCGAGGTGCTCAAGGCCGTGCTGGACCACCCGGCCCGGTGGGTCGGCGTGCTGGGCAATCCGCGCCACGCCGGCCCGCACGTCATCGCGCTCAAGGCGCTGGACGTTCCGGACACCGAAATCGCGCGGGTGCATCGTCCGGTCGGGCTGAACATCGGCTCGCGTACGCCGCCGGAGATCGCCGTCGCCACCCTGGCCGGTCTGCTGGCCGACCGGAACGGGCGTCCGGGCGGCTTTGAGTTTTAAAGGGCCACCGCTCCTTCCGGCATCGGCTCGAAGCGGGCGTGCTTGCGCGTGAACGTCGCCGTGCCCGAGGTCAGCGAACGCAGGTCGATCGCGTAGCGCAGTAGCTCCGCGGCGGGCACTTCGGCGCGGATCACCGTGCGGCCGCCTTCACCCGATTCGGTGCCAAGAACGCGGCCACGCCGGGACGAGAGGTCACCCAGGACGGTGCCCAGATGCTCGTCCGGAAGCCGCACCGCCACCTCTTCGAGTGGTTCGAGCAAGGCGATCTTCCCGGCCGCTGCCGCCTCCTTCAGCGCCAGCGCACCCGCCGTCTGGAACGCGGCGTCCGACGAGTCGACGCTGTGCGCCTTGCCGTCGACGAGGGTCACCCGGATGTCGATCAGCGGATGGCCGTCGAGCAGCCCTCGCTGGGCTTGGGCCCGCACGCCCTTTTCGACACTCGGGATGAACTGG
This sequence comes from Amycolatopsis sp. cmx-11-12, assembly GCF_046269425.1. Classification (NCBI taxonomy): domain Bacteria; kingdom Bacillati; phylum Actinomycetota; class Actinomycetes; order Pseudonocardiales; family Pseudonocardiaceae; genus Amycolatopsis; species Amycolatopsis sp. cmx-11-12. The sequence continues at coordinate 50,269 of NZ_JADNQM010000013.1, forward strand.
TGCGGCACCGAGCCGCCGACGACCTTGTCCACGAACTCGAACCCCGAACCTCTCGGCAGCGGCTGGACCTCGATGTCGCAGACGGCGAACTGGCCGTGCCCGCCGGACTGCTTGACGTGCCGCCCGTGACCGCGACCAGGCCCGGCGAAGGTCGAACGCAGACTGATGCGGACGGGTTCGGTGTCCACGTCGGCGCCTCCCGCGCGCAGCCGCGACAGCACGACGTCGGCGTGCGCCTCGCCCATGCACCACAGCACGAGCTGGTTGGTCTCGGCGTTGCGGTCCAGCCGCAGTGTCGGGTCGCCCGCGACGAGCCGGGAAAGGTTGCGCGCCAGTGTGTCCTCGTCGCTGCGGGTCTTCGCGATGACGGCGACCGGCAGCAGCGGCTCCGGCATCGTCCACGGTTTCATGATCAGCGGGTCTTCTGGTGAGGAGACGGTGTCGCCCGTTTCCGCCGAGCCGACCTTGGTGAGCGCGCAGAGATCGCCCGCGACGCAGTACGGGACTTCGCGCAGGTTCACGCCGAGCGGCGAGTACAGATGCGCGACCCGCTCGTCGGCGTCGTGATCCTCGTGCCCGCGTTCGGCCAGACCGTGGCCCGAGACGTGCACCGGGCGTTCCGGGCGAAGCGTCCCGGAGAACACCCGCACCAGCGACACCCGGCCCACGTAGGAATCGACCGCGGTCCGGACCACCTCGGCGGCGAGGGGGCCGTCGGGATCGGCGCGGAGACTCGCGCGCGGTTCACCGGTGGGCGAGGTGACCTCCGGCGGGACGTGCTCCAGAGGCGACGGGAAGGCGCGCACGATCCCGTCGAGGACCTCGGCCAGCCCGACACCGGTCGTCGCGCACACCGGGATCACCGGATGGAAGGAACCGCGGGCGACGGCGGTTTCGAGATCGGCGATCAGGGTGTCCTCGGGGATCTCCTCACCGGCGAGATACCGGTCCATCAGGGACTCGTCCTCGCTCTCGGCGATGACCCCCTCGATCAGTTCGTTGCGGGCTTCGGTCACCCGGGCGAGTTCGTCCCCGTCCGGCTCGCCGACCGCGGGAGGGAAGCCTGCCGAATAGTCGAAGTAGCGGCGCGTGATGAGCCCGACGAGCCCGTCGCGAGCGGGCAGGTACAGCGGCAGGACGCCGGCACCGAAAGCCGCCTGGCAGGCCGCGATCTCGCCTTCGGGGTCGGCGCGGTGGTGGTCGAGCCGGGAGACGACTACCGCCCTCGGCATCCCGACGGCCGCGCATTCCTCCCAGACCGCGATCGTGGCCGCGTCGACGCCCTCCGCGGCGCAGACCACGAACAGCGCCGCGTCCGCGGCACGGAGTCCGGCTCGCAGTTCGCCGACGAAATCGGCGTATCCGGGGGTGTCGATGAGGTTGATCTTGTGGTCCTGGTGCAGCACCGGCGCGACCGAGAGGCCGACCGACCGCTGTTGCCGGACCGCGGCGGGGTCGTGGTCGCACACCGTGGTGCCCTCCACGACGGAGCCCGCCCGCGTCACCGTGCCGGACGCGGCGAGCAGTGCCTCGGCGAGCGTCGTCTTGCCGGAGCCGGACGGGCCGACCAGGACGACGTTGCGCACTTTCGCCGGGTCGGCCACAGCGACGGCGGCCCCGGAGTCCCCGTTCTTGCTCTGTTTGTCGGCCATGCCGGTCTCCTCACCACACGACGCCGCGAACAGGTGTGTCCTCGATCACACACCCGCGACGGCCGTCGCGGCAAGGTGACCGGCAAGGGACCCCCCGAATGTCGACCCGCCGTTATGCTCGATGGCGGACACCCGGAGGCGATTCCGACGGTGGGGGATGAGCGATGGAGCTCGACAGGCGGACGATTCTGCGACTGGCAGGCGCGGTTCCGGCGCTGGCCGCGGTACCGGTGGCGCTTCCCGAGGGTGGTGGCCCGTGGGAGCGACTGCGTGCCCACCTGGCGGGTGAACTGTTCCGGCCCGGTGATCCCGGCTACGACGAAGCGCGGCTCGGGTTCTTCAGCCTTTACGACCATCGGATGCCCGACGGGGTCGCAGTATGTGCGAACGAGGACGACGTCCGGCGTTGTGTCGAGTTCGCGGCGAGGCACCGGATCCCGATCGCGGCCCGCTCCGGCGGGCACAGCTACGCCGGGTACTCCATTGTGGACAAAGGTCTCGTCGTCGATCTTTCCCGGCTGAACACGGTCGAGATCCTGCCTGGTGGCCGGGCGGCGATCGGAGCGGGAGCGATGCTGGGCCAGGTGTACGAGGCCTTGGCGGCGGCGGGCCGCGCGTTGCCCGCCGGCAGCTGCCCGGCGGTCGGGATCGCCGGGCTGGCGCTCGGCGGTGGCATCGGCGTCCTGGGCCGCAAATACGGGCTGACCTGCGACAGAATCGAGTCCGTGCGCTTCGTCGGCGCGGATGGGAAGCCACACTTGGTGTCGGCGGAGACCGCGCCGGACCTGCTGTGGGCGCTGCGCGGCGGTGGCGGCGGCAACTTCGGCATCGTCACCTCGTTCACCTTCACGACGGCGGCCGCGCGCACGCTGGCGAACTTCGAGCTGACCTTTCCGCCCGCGGTGCTCGCCGACCTCGTCGCGGCGTGGCAGGAATGGCAGCCCGCGATGCCGGACGAACTGTGGTCCGGGATGGGGCTCGGGTCGCAGGCCGCGAACTGCGGCGGCTGTTTCGTGGGGCCCGCCGCGCAGGTGAACCCGCTGCTCGACGACCTCGTCCGCCGCGTCGGCACTCAGCCGACCAAGCGCGTGGTGACCGAACAGGGGCACCTCGCCACGATGCGCGCTTTCGCCGAAGAGGTGAATTTCCCCGCCGCGGTGGCGGCACGGGGCGAGTACGTCTCGACGTCGAGGATGCTGACCCATCCGGTGCGCGATCCCGGCGCGCTGGCGTCGCTGCTGACCAGCGATCCCAGGCTGTACTCGATCGTCGACGCGTACGGCGGGGCGATCGCGAGGGTGCCGTCGAGCGAGTCGTGCTTCCCGCACCGGTCCGCGCTGGGCAGCATCCAGATCACCCGTGGGCTGGACGGCGGCGAGGCGGTCGCGCGACAGTCGATCGGCCGCGTCAGGGACGAGCTCGGCCGGGAATTCGGGCAGGCCGGGTACGTCAACTACATCGACCCGGAGATGCCGGACTGGGCGAAGGCGTACTACGGCGACAGCCTGCCGCGGCTGCGCCGGGTGGCGCGGAAGTACGACCCGGACGGCCTGTTCGCCTTCGAACAAGGCCTGGCGCGCTAGCTCCCTCTTCGCAACTCGTCCTCTGGTTGCGGTAGTTGCGCGTGCAACTACCGCAACTAGAGGACGAGTTGCGGGCTAGATCACTTAGTGGACTGCTGAAATTGCCGCGAACTGGCCTGCTTGAGAGGTCCAAAAGCGGCCTACCCTCGGAAGCGTCACCCCACCTCGTGCGCTTTCCGAAAGGTCCAGCAGTGTCTGACGACTCCACGAACACGGCCACCACCTCGCTCACCGGCACCGCCCGGGTCAAGCGCGGGATGGCGGAGATGCTCAAGGGCGGTGTGATCATGGACGTGGTCACCGCCGAGCAGGCGAAGATCGCCGAAGACGCCGGTGCCGTCGCGGTGATGGCGCTCGAGCGGGTCCCCGCGGATATCCGCGCGCAGGGCGGCGTCGCCAGGATGAGCGACCCGGATCTGATCGACGGCATCATCGAGGCCGTCTCGATCCCGGTCATGGCGAAGGCCCGCATCGGCCACTTCGTCGAGGCTCAGCTGCTTCAGTCGCTCGGCGTCGACTACATCGACGAGTCCGAGGTGCTGACCCCAGCCGACTACGAGAACCACATCGACAAGTGGGCCTTCACCGTGCCCTTCGTCTGTGGTGCGACCAATCTCGGTGAGGCGCTGCGCCGGATCAACGAGGGCGCGGCGATGATCCGCTCCAAGGGCGAGGCCGGCACCGGCGACGTCTCGAACGCGACCACGCACATGCGCAAGATCCGCGCGGAGCTGCGTCGCCTCTCCTCGCTGCCCGAGGACGAGCTTTACGTTGCGGCGAAGGAACTCCAGGCGCCGTACGACCTCGTCAAGGAGGTCGCGGAGAAGGGCAAGCTCCCCGTCGTGCTGTTCACCGCGGGCGGCCTCGCGACCCCGGCCGACGCCGCGATGATGATGCAGCTCGGCGCCGAAGGCGTGTTCGTCGGCTCCGGCATCTTCAAGTCCGGCAACCCGGCGCAGCGCGCCGAGGCGATCGTCAAGGCCACCACGTTCTACGACGACCCGGACGTCATCGCGAAGGTTTCGCGCGGCCTCGGCGAGGCGATGGTCGGCATCAACGTCGACGACGTCCCCGAGCCTCACCGCCTTTCCGAGCGCGGCTGGTAAAGCCGGCTCCGTTGCTCGAGAGGCCCCGTGGATATCTGTCCGCGGGGCCTCTCTGGTGTGCTGTCAAGCCTTCTTCAGTGCTCGGGCGAACATCCGTAGGTCGTCGATGAAGAGGTCCGGCTCTTCCATCGCGGGGTAGTGCCCACCGCGGTCGTACTCGGTCCAGTGGATGATCGACGGGAAGTCGCGTTCGGCGAAGCGGCGGATGGCCACGAAGGCGGCGTGGGGGAACACCGCCACTCCGAGCGGGACGGGCAGCGGCGGGAAACGGCCGACCTGCGCGTTGATCGGAAGCTGCTCGACGCTTTCGTAGTACGTCTGGGCCGACGAGCCCGCGGTCGCCGTCAGCCAGTAGATCGTGACGATGGTCAGCAACAGGTCCTTGTCGACCGCGTCCTCGGGCGCTTCCGCCGAATCGGTCCAGTCCTTGAACTTCTCGGCGATGTAGGCGAGCTGCCCGACCGGCGAGTCGGTCAGGGCGTAGGAGACGGTGTTCGGCCGCGTCGAGTGGAGCTTCATCGTTCCCGACAGGTCGTCGTAGAAACGTTGAGACTGTGCCAGGCGGGCCTGGTCGCGTTCGTTCAGGCCGTCGAGTTCCCCCGGCTCCCCGCTGGGGGTGGTGGGGAGCATGTTGACGTGGACTCCGGCGACGTGCTCAGCGTCCATCATGCCGGTCATGAGTGAGATCGGGACGCCGAAGTCGCCGCCTTGCGTGACGTACCGCTCGTACCCGAGCCGTCGCATCAGCTCGACCCACGCGGCCGCGATCCGGGGGAGGCCCCAGCCCGCGCCCGGTGTCGAGCCGGAGAACCCGTAGCCGGGAATGGACGGGATGACCAGGTGGAAGGCGTCGGCGGGGTCGCCGCCGTTGGCCCGCGGATCGGTCAGTGGCTCGATGACGTCGAGGAACTCGGCGACGGAGCCGGGCCAGCCGTGGGTGACGAGCAGCGGTGTCGCGTCGGGCTCGGGCGAGCGCACGTGCAGGAAGTGCACGTTCGCTCCGTCGATCTCGGTGATGTACTGCGGGAATCGGTTCAGCCGCGCTTCCGCGGCGCGCCAGTCGTACGAGGTGCGCCAGTATTCGGCCAGCTCCTTGAGGTAGGCCGTCGGCACACCCCGGGTCCAGCCTTCACCTGGCAGGTTCTCCGGCCAGCGGGTGGTGCTGATCCGGCGGTTCAGGTCGTCCAGGTCCGCCTGTGGGATTTCGACGCGGAAAGGCTTCATATCGGCTCCATGTCGCTGAATGCCCTGAAAAGAAAAGGAGGTCGCGGTCCATTCATCTTCTCATCGAGGTGGCTGGGGACGCATATCAAGAAATGCCGGGATTCGCCGTCCTATTTTATGACGATCGGGTTGATCGGCGACCCTATGGCGTGCGTGATCTTGAGGGGCGGAGCCGCGAAGAAGAAATCCCAGACCCCGTCGCGGTGACAGTCTTCGGCGAGCTCCTCGAAATCGAGGATTTCCCCGAGAGACATACCCATGTCGCGGATCAGGATCAGGTGCACGCCGAGGAACACGTCCGGTGACTCTCCCGGCAGCACCTCTATCGCCCAGTTGTCCGAACCGACGGCCGCCACCTCACGTTCGTGCAGCCAAGCGCAGCACGCTTGCCCGAGACCGGGTTCGCCCGCCATGAACGCCGCCGGATCGCCCTCGCTGAGGAACTTCCGGCGCCAGCCGGTACGGATCAGGAGGATGTCGCCCGTGCCGACTTCGACGCCGCCCTGCCTCTCGCACGCCTCGTCGAGGTCTTCCGGCTCGATGACTGTTCCCGCTTCCAGCCAGTCGACGCCTTTGAGCGCGGCGATGTCGAGAAGTACGCCGCGTCCGGCGATCCCTTTGGCCTGCTTCTCGATGGAGCAGTGTTCGGCTCCCTTCGTGGTGATGCTGTCGGCGGGAAAGCCGTTGTACAGCAGGCCGTCGTAGTGAACGTGGGCCAGGGCGTCCCACTGTGAGGCGCATTGCAGTGGCATGAGGACGTAGTCGTCCGCGAACTTGAAGCCACCGGGGAAGTCCTGTCCGGCGCCGGTCTCCGACATCATGTGCAGGGGGTTGCTCCGGAAGGCGCCGTCCTGCGGGCCGCTCTTGTCGAACGGGATGCCGAGGTCGAAGATCGCTCCCCGGCGGATGAGGCGTCCGGCGGCCACCAGCCGCTCCGGGGTGATGAAGTTGATGGTGCCCCGTTCGTCTTCGGGGCCCCAGCGCCCCCAGTTTCGGAGCCGCTCACCGACGACCCGGAAGTCTTCGAGTCGTGTGTGCTGTCGCGTCATTACCGCCTCCGGCGGGGATTCAGGTACTGGTCGGTTTCCGGGGTTAAGGGAAAGCCGGCGTCGGAACGTGCCAGTCGCTGCAACGCAAGGCTAAGTCATGTGCCGTTGCCGCTCAAGCAATTGTCCGGGGAATAGCGCCGTGATGGGGAAATGGGCATTTTGTAAGGAGGCGGGGGTCGTTTTGGTGAGTACTGTCCGTATCGGCTGCTTCAGACGCCGGCCGCTCGAAAGCGCGGGGCGTGCTAGAGGTGGCTCGCGCGATCCCCGGATCGCTGACCGAGACGAATCGGCCGGGAGGGTGGCTCATGATCACGGTGGGTGACCTGGGCGAGGTGTCCGGCCCCCGTCGAGGTGACATCCGGCGGATCCGGCGAAATAATCGGCCGGGGATGTCCTCCCGGGCGGGTTCCGTTCGTCGTAGTGGTGAGATGTTCCCGAAGAACGGAGAGACTGTGAAGTACATGCTCCTTATCTGTGTCGGTGACGAGGTCGACGTGCCCCCGGACACGCCGAACATCGAGCAGTGGCTGGAGAAGGTGGGCAGCCGTCGTCTGCACGGGTCGGAGATGCGGCCGATCAGCGACGCGACGACCGTCCGGACACGCGGTGGTGACGTCCTCTTGTCCAGCGGGCCGTTCGCCGAGACCGCCGAGCACATCGCCGGCTACGACCTGATCGAGTGCGCGGACCTGGACGAAGCGACCGAGATCGCGGCCGCGCACCCTGTCGCCCACTTCGGGTCGGTCGAGGTACGGCCGCTTCACGAGTGAGTTTCGAAGCTGAGATCGCCGCTGTCTTCCGGGCGGAGCGGGGTCGCATCGTGGCGACCTTGATCCGGCTGACCGGTGACTGGGATCTGGCCGAGGAGTGTGTGCAGGACGCCTTCGCGCGAGCGCTCGAGCGCTGGCCGCGCGAGGGCGTCCCGCGCCGGCCCGGGGCCTGGCTCACCACGGTCGCGCGGAACGGTGCGTTCGATCGGTTGCGGCGCAAGGCCAATGAAGCCACGGTGGTGCGAGAGGCGGCGATTCGTTCCTTGTTCGACGAACCGATGGATCTCGACGACAGTGGTATCCAGGACGACCAGTTGCGGCTGATCTTCACCTGCTGCCATCCGGCGTTGCCGCCGGAGGCCAGGGTCGCGCTCACTCTTCGCGTCATCACCGGCCTGACCACCGCCGAGATCGCGAGTGCGTTCATGGTGAGTGAAGCGACGATGACCAAACGGCTCGTCCGCGCCAAGCAGAAGATCCGCAACGCGGGGATTCCCTACCGGGTCCCGCCCGCGCATCTGTTGCCGGAACGCACCGGCGCGGTCCTCGCCGTGCTGTACCTGCTCTTCAGTGAAGGCTACGCCGCGTCGGCGGGTGCGGAACTGATCCGGCAGCAACTCTGCGCCGACGCGATCGACCTGGCCACGACGCTCAGCCAGCTGATGCCCGACGAACCGGAGGCTCTCGGCCTGCTCGCGCTCATGCTGCTGCACGATGCGCGGCGGGAAGGCCGCGTGGACGACTCCGGTGAGCTGGTGCCGTTGGAACAGCAGGACCGGACCCGGTGGGACACCGGGAAGATAGCCCGCGGCGTCGAACTCCTCGAGACCGCCCTGCGCAGGGGAAGTCCCGGGCCGTACCAGATCCAGGCGGCGATCGCCGCCTGCCACGCCACCGCCGCGGAGACGGCGGCCATCGACTGGGCGCAGATCGCGCAGCTCTACGGTCAGCTGGTGACCATGAACCGTTCGGCGGTGGTCGAGCTGAACCGCGCCGTGGCGGTGGCCATGGCCGACGGCCCGGCCGAAGGGCTCGCGCTGGTGGACGCGCTGACGGAGGCGGGGGAGCTGGACGGCTACCACCTCCTGCCCGCCACCCGCGCCGATCTGCTCCGGCGGATGGACCGGCGCGGCGAGGCCGCGGCCGCCTATCACCAGGCTCTCGTGCTGGCGCCGACGGACACCGAACGGCGCTACCTCGCCAAGCGACTCAGCGAGGTCACGGTCTGAACATGGCTGTCCCGTGGTGATGGGCGGCCGGTCCGCCCATCACCACGGAATGCTGCTTAGTGGTTGCCATCGGATGTCCTTCGGGGGTATTCGGCGGATCCAGGTTTCCGCTGGGCGTGCGGCCGCGAGGTCCTCGTACCGGTGTTGTACTCGGGCCTTGCGGCCGCGCGTCCAGCGGGAAGCTGGGCCGTCGAGACCCCCGGAGGACTTCCGATGGTGACCACTAAGGCAACCCGATCGGCCTGCTCGAGGGCAGGAATCCCTGACCGTCGAATGAGGACTCCGGCTGCTTCAGCCGCCGCAGCCACACCGGCAGGGTCACCAACCCCAGTACGATCAGCCCCAGCAGACCCCCGAGGGACGCGACCAGGTTTCCGGACGGGGTGGTCTGCACGGCCACGTCTCCCTGCATTCGCTGCACGGGGTCGTACAACGCGAGAGCCGAATGCGCCACCACGGCGACCGCGATCACCCTCGGTAAAAGTTTCCCGGTGCGCCAGGTCGCGAAAGTCAGCCACACCAAGGCCGGCACCAGCCAGATGGCGTGATGCGGCCAGGTCACCGGCGAGACCACCAAGGCCGTGAAGGCCACCACCAGCATGCCCAGCATGGCCTGCCCCCGCCGCGCCGCCCAGACCGCGGCCGCCAGACCCAGCAGACCGACAGGCACCGTGACCAACGGTACCCAGCCCAGCACGGCCGAAGTCGCGGACAGCCGGGAGAACAATCCGGACAGCGAATGATTCACCAATGCCGGGAAGTCGGACACCAAACGCTCGGAACTGGCGAATATTTCGCCGAACCAGTATCGCCGGGAATCCCCGGGCAACACCGCGAACGCGACGGCAATCGTGAAAATCATCCCCAGCACGGCCCGCAGCGCATCCCGCCAGCGGCCGATACAGACCAGGTACACCATGAAGATCAACGGCGTGAGCTTGATCCCGGCCGCGACGCCTATCGCGAAACCGCGCCACCGGTCGGGCATCGACCGCGAGAAGTCGGCGAGGACCAGCGCCACCAGCACCATGTTGATCTGCCCGAGATCGAAATTCACCAGTACCGGGTCGAGCAGAAAGTAGGACGGCACCATCGTCGCCACTACCAGCGTCGTGCGCAGTTTCCGGTTCACCAAGTCGACCATGCCGAAGGACAACCACAGGATGGCGCCGAGCAGCAACGCGGTCGCGAAATTCCAGAGCACTTCGGCGACCGCGCGGTCGAACAGGGAGAAAGGCACGATGAGCAGTCCCGCGAACGTCGGATAGGCGAACTGTGAGTCCGCGACGATTCCGGCATGCGCCTTGATGTCGTACATCGAGAGACCGTTCAGCACCGCCTCCCCGGCGGCGTGGTAGACCGCGAAGTCGTTCATCCACCATGGTCTCAGCGGTTTGATCACCGTCGCCAGCATCACGGTCATCGCCGCGGACACGGCTACTATGGCACCCAGGGTGAGAAGGCGATTCCGCGACTTCTCGCGCCCCTTCTCGAAATCGTGACCGGCGACCTCGGGCTCCGGCATGACCAACCCCTATCCATGAAAGGCGTCGCGCGAGTGACGACGCACTCGCCGTGGCGACGCTCTGAGGTCTTTTACGGGATCGGCCCCAGGCTGTCGGAAAGGTTAACAAGGTCGCTGTTCTCGCGTCAACAAATGTCGTTTCCGGAACAGGGCACATCAAAAGGTGGCACCGTCGGCGCGGTGGTGCACACTAAAAAGAGCGGCGGCCTGGTCGGAAATCGGCGTTATTCGCGGGTGGTCGAAAAATGTGTTCTGCCGCTTTCAATGGGGAGTGTCAACGTACGACATCGGATCGAAAGGCGTATCAATGACTCACGTCGACACCGGGTTCACAGGTGCTCCGCCCGAGCCGCTGGACGCCGCGATGATCGAGCGATATCGCCGCGACGGCTTTCTGCTGCTCCCGCCGGAATACCTGACACAGAACGTTTTCGACACGATCACCGCCGCGGTACCGAACCTGCTGGCGGAGGACAGCCCCCGGCGGATCCTGGAGCGCGACGAGACCACGGTGCGCTCCGTCTACGGGGTGCACCAGACCGATTCGATCATGGCCGAGCTGCCGAGGATGCCCGCGCTGCTCGGCGCCGCACGGCAGATCCTGGACGACGATGTGTACGTCCACCAGTCGAAGATCAACCTGAAGGCGCCTTTCGCCGGTGATCAGTGGGAATGGCATCAGGACTACATCTACTGGTTGCAGAGCGACGGGTTGCGCAAGCCCGATCTGGTCAACGTCGCGATCTTCCTCGACGAGGTGACCGAGTTCAACGGGCCGCTCACCTTCGTCAAGTCCTCGCACCGGAGCGGTCTGCTCACCAGGATCGGGGCCGACGGCATGCCGCTCGGATACGAGGACGCGCCTGCCTGGGTGGCCACGTTGACCGCCGACGAGAAGTTCCAGGTTGGCACCTCGGTCGTCGAGGAGATGGCCCGTGCCAACGGGCTCGTCAGCCCGAAGGGACCGGCCGGCTCGATGTTGTTCTTCGACCCGAACATCCTGCACGCGTCGGCTCCCAACATCTCGCCGTTCCGGCGAGCCATGTTGATGTACGTGTTCAACGGTGTCCGCAATGTCCCCCGTGACGTGTCGGACCCGAGGCCGTCCTTCCTGGCCGAACCGGACACGACACCGCTTCAGCCGCTGTTCTCCGTCTCCGACTCGAAATAGGGGTGTTGGCAATGCCGGGAGTGATCGAATTAATTATCCCGAATCAGGCCGAGTACTTTCTGCGAAATCCCGCGCTGCACCTCACGGGGGAACAACGCGAAGAGGTGATCCGGTTCGGGGGCACCTACGAATGCGAGCATTCGGTGTTCTGGAGCACGAATCCGCGGGTCCTGCTTCTCCCCGCGGGCTATGACGCCGAGTGGTTCGACGACGTCCACGCCGCGCTCGGCCTGCAACCGCCGCCGGTGGTTTCCCCGGACGCGCGGTCGGGGCTGCTCGTGCGGGATCTGCTCCAGGACGGCGCCGCGCAGGCCGTACTGCGCAAGCACCTGTCCGGATGCGTCCAGGTCAACTTGACGATGACCGGCCCTACCCCCGACATCTACCTGCTGGCCGCGATGCTGCGGGGCTGGGGTCTGACGGTCGAACTCGACGGGGTGACCGAAGAGCACTACTGGAGCAGCCTGTACCTCGACTCCAAGGTGAGCTGTCTGGACCTCGCGCGGCAGCTGCCGGGAGTCCTGGTGTCGGACGGGTTGATCGTCGACAACTGGACGGAGCTGGAGGGGGCCGTGGGCGTCATGACGGCGCGCTACGGCCGGGCCATCGTCCGGAGCCTCCACGGTGTCGCGGGGAACGGAACCCTCGTCGTCAAGGGCGGCGGCTCGCTGGACACCGTTGCCAAGGACTCGTTCTTCACCTTCCCGCTCGTCGTCCAGGAGTTCATCGAGCACGCCGCGGACGTCGGCTGCCCCGCCGTCGACGTGCTGGTCGGCGAAGACGGCGTCGAGGACGTCGTGCTTTGCTCGCTGACGGTCGAGGACGGACACCTGTTCCGCAGTGTCAACGTCGGCCAGGACGCGTTGCCCGCCGTGTGGGCCGAACGTGTCGACCAGGTCGCTCACGAACTGGGCACGGCGGCCCGCGACCTGGGCTACCGGGGCTGGATGTGCGTGGACTGCGTCGCGGGGGCCGACGAAAAGCTGTACGTGACGGAGATCAACGCGAGGCGAAGCGGGTCCACCCACGCCGGCGGCCTGCTCCGGCAGTGGGGTGCCGAACGGGACCTCACCCTGTCCGCGCACTTCATGGTGCCGGTCCCGGAGGGGACGACCTACCGCGAGCACATCAAGCCCGTCTTCGAGCGGTTGTGGGCCTCCGGAGTGCGTGCGTACCCGACCACCGTGCGGGGTGTCGGCTGGCCCGACCCGATCATCGCGGTGATCGCGGCCGCCCCCACCGCGGAGGAGGCGGAACGCATCGTCGCCGGCATCAGGGAGGCGGTCAGCCCGGCCGCCGCTTCGGGGAACGCGTCCTAGCCGCCAAGACAATCTCTTGAGAGGAAAGGCATGTGAACGGATCCCCTGACGTGTTCGACGCGTTGCGAGCCGAAGGCGACGCGGTGGACGGGATGGTCGCCGGACTCGACGCGGAGCAGTGGCGGTCACCCACTCCCGCTCCAGGCTGGACGGTCGCGCACCAGATCGCCCATCTGACGGCGACCTTCCGGATGGCGGGCCTGGCGGGGTCGGCCCCCGACCGGTTCGTGGCGGTCATGTCCGAGCTCGACGACGACTTCACGAAGAACGTGGCGAACGCGCTCGCCGAGTACCTGGCGGAACCCGCGGACGTGCTGCTCGAACGCTGGCGGCTCGAACGCGAAAGCGCGGCGAAAGCACTCGAGGCGGTACCGGCCGGCACGCTCGTCCCGTGGCTGGTGAACCCGTTGCCCGCCCAGGTGCTGGCGAGTGCCGGGATCATGGAGTTGTTCGCACACGGGCAGGACATCGCCGACGCGCTCGGGGTCGACCGTGACCACGATGACCTGCTGCTCGGTCACCTGACCGCGTTCGCCGCGCGGACCTGGACCTTCGGCTACCTCTCCCGCGGTCTGCCGGTGCCGGAGACCGAGTTCAGGTTCGAGCTGACCAGCCCGTCCGGGACGACCTGGGTGTATGGGCCGGAGGACGCGCCGCAGCGAATCACCGGTCAGGCGAGGGACTTCTGTCTCCTGGTGACCCGGCGCAGGCATCGTGACGACCTCGCGGTCACCGCGAGCGGTGATGTGGCCGAGCATTGGCTGGACATCGCGCAGGCCTACCGCGGCCCGGCGGGGGAAGGGCGCGAACCGGGGCAGCACGGGCGAGGTCGTAACCCGAATCGGAAGGCATGACGATCATCGTCTCCAGCGACGAAGCCGAGTCAGCCGCGGCATTCTCGGCTGAACGCTCCTCGTTCGCCGCGCTCCCGCTCGCGGCCTCGGTGCCTCCCGGTACCGAGGCCGCGGGCGGGATCGCGTGGCGGGCTTCCGGTGACCGCGGTGGATCCCGGCTCCAGGAACACGTCCGGAACAGACGGATCCGCTGCTTCCCCGGCAGCGGCGAAAAGACCATTGTGGACGGTGTCGCCGTCCGTGACCCGAGCCGGGGAAGCCGATGCCGGAACAAGAGAACGACACAGGCGAGACGCAAGCCGGCCTCGGCCCGATGGTCGAGGCCGGTGACACGACAGCCGCTGTCGCCTTCCGCGCCGAACCCGGCCACCGGCCCGCCATCGCTTCCACCGGGAGCCTGATCCTCGACGTCGCCATCCCGGTCTACAACGAGGAAACCGACCTCGAACCGTGCATCCGGCGGCTGCGCGACCACCTCGTGGAGCAGTTCCCGTACCCCTTTCGGATCACGATCGCCGACAACGGCAGTACCGACGGCACGCTGGGCATTGCCGAACGGCTGAGCCGCGAGTTCGACGACGTCGAGGTCTGTCACCTCGACGAAAAAGGGAAAGGCCGCGCCCTTCGCGCTGTCTGGTCCACTTCGGACGCTCCGGTGCTCGCCTACATGGACGTCGACCTCTCGACCGATCTGGCCGCACTCGGCCCTCTCGTCGCGCCGCTGCTGTCCGGGCATTCCGACCTCGCCATCGGCAGCAGGCTCGCCCGTGGCGCGCGAGTGGTGCGCGGACCGAAACGGGAACTCATTTCCCGCTGCTACAACCTGATCCTGCGCGGCACACTGGCGGCGCGGTTCAGCGACGCGCAATGCGGTTTCAAGGCGATCCGCGCCGACGTCGCCGAGCGGCTGCTCCCCCACGTCCAGGACACCGGCTGGTTCTTCGACACCGAACTGCTCGTGCTGGCGCAAAAGGCTCGGCTACGGATCCACGAAGTCCCGGTCGACTGGATCGACGACCCGGATTCGTCGGTGGACATCATCGCTACCGCGACCGCCGACCTCAAAGGCATCGTGCGGCTGACGAAGGCGACGTTGACCGGCCGGGTCCCCATCAGCGGTCTGCGCGAGCAACTCGGCCGCGCGCCGATCCAGGTACAGGCACCAGGAGTAGCACCGAGCCTGGTGCGGCAGCTGGTTCGGTTCGCCGCTGTCGGTGTCGCCAGCACCATCGCGTACCTCCTGCTTTTCCTGCTGCTGCGGACATTCACCGGCGCGCAGGCGGCGAACCTCGTGGCGCTGCTGGTGACGGCGATCGGCAACACCGCGCTCAACCGGCGCCTGACCTTCGGCATCCGCGGCTGGAAAGGCTCCGGACTGCACCAGTTCCAAGGTCTGATCGTGTTCGGCATCGGGCTCGGGCTCACCAGCGGCGCGCTCGCCTTCGTACATTCGTTGTCCGCAACGGGATTGCCGCTCGAGATCATCGCACTGGTGCTCGCGAACCTCACGGCCACCGTACTGCGTTTCCTGTTGCTGCGCGGCTGGGTGTTCCGCTCCCGTCGCCAGCCCGCCGTCGAGCCCGCCGTCGAGCGGGAGAGCTGACCGCGGGCCAGGGCGCCGGCGTCACGGCCGCCCCAGTGTCACCAGGGATCACAGTGGCGGGTAGCGAAGGACTCTTTCACTACCTTCAGGGTCAGGGTTCCAGCAAAGTCGTATACCGGCCGATCAGGTGGGGCCTCAGGGACTTACGGCCTCGCCCGAAAATCGTGCATATTGCCACGATGCGCGTGTCGCGAAAGCCACTTTCGGGACACCAGACGTCCCGAAAGTGGCTTTCGCGACACGCCACGTTCGCCCGGCAATGCCCGGTCCCGATGTCAAAAACGACGCCAGCCAGCAGCTATATGACTTTGCCGGAACCCTGACCTCGAATCCAGTCCGCGCGCAGCGCGTCCGTTGAGAGCGGCGGCGGGGGCATGGATGGAGTAGGCAAGGAGGCCTTCACGGCCAGGTGAACACGTGTCGCGAGCGCCATCGCCGAAAAGGCGCTCACTCCGTCTCCGGAGCGAGCGCCTTTTCGTCCACCGGGCCGATCACCAGGTGACCGAGCTGATGCGGCGTACCGCCTCTTCGATCGCCTCCATCCCGGTGCAGACCGTCAAGCGGACGTACCCTTCCCCGCCCGGGCCGAAGCCGGTGGCGGGGATTCCGAGTACGCCGGCGTCTTCCAGCAGGCGCTTCGCGAAGCCGCTGCTGTCGAGGCCCGGCGGGTTTCGCACGAGGCAGTAGAAGGTCGCCTTGGGGCGGAGGACATCGAGTCCGGCGGCCTCCAGACCGTCGCACAAGGTGTGCATGCGGGTCCGGTAGGTCTCGCGCAGCTGCCGGGGGTAGTCGGAGGTGTCGTCGAGGGCGGCGGCCGCCGCGTGCTGCACCGCGCCGAACGTGCCGGAGTCGGTGTTGGTCTTCACCGCCCGCAGGGCTGCCACGATCTCCGCGTTGCCCGCGGCGAACCCGACTCGCCATCCCGGCATGTTGTACGTCTTGGACAGCGAGTGGAACTCGATCCCGCACTCCATCGCCCCCGGCGACGCCAGAAAGGAAGGAGGCGGTTCGGTGTCGTAGTAGATCTCCGTGTAGGCCGCGTCGGAAGCCACCACGAGGTCGTGGGTGCGGGCGAAGCGTGCCAGCTCGTCGAAGAACTCACTGGTGGCGAGTGCGGCCGTCGGGTTGTTCGGGTAACACACCCAGAACAGCTTCGCGCGGGCCAGGATGTCGAGGGGGATCTCATCGAGGTTCGGCAGGAAACCGTGCTCGGGCCGCAAGGGCACCCGATACACTTCGCCGCCGCAGAAGCGTGCCCAGGTCTCGTAGACCGGGTACGCGGGGTCGGGCACCAGCACCACGTCCCCCGGCTCGATGTAGGCCAGCGTTAGGTGCGCCATCGCTTCCTTGTTCCCCAGCGTCACCAGGACCTCGGTGTCCGGATCCGTGGTCACCCCGAATCTCCGGTCCAGGAAGTTCGCGGCCGCCGTACGCATCTCGCCGGTGCCGGCGTACGGGGGATAGCGGTGCGACCTGGGGTCCATGACGGCCTGCTGGATGGCGGCCACCACCGGGGGCGGGGTGGGCAGGTCGCTGTCCCCGACCCCGAGCGGTACGGGCGCTACCCCTGAAGATTCGGCCAGCGCTCGTGTGTCGTCGATGAAGGAGAACAGGTAGTCCTCCACCTCGAGCAACCGCTTGGCAGGGCTTGGCATCGAAGTACCTCCGGATCGCCTAGGAATTTGTTGCCGAAGCCGCTCTCCGCGCCACGGCAGGGATCAAGCCGGTCCGGGGACGTCCCGGGGACTGTTCTGGTAGGCGGTGAGCAGCCACTCCCCGCCGGTCTTCACCGCCACCCAGGTGGCACGGATGGCGCGTTCCGGTGAGGGTTCGGTCTCGCCGGAGGCGAGCACGCCGCCCTGGGTGATCAGCACGGCGAGGTCTCCGTCGATACGCAGGTCGACCGGCTGCCCGGTGACCCGGGTGCCCTCGAGCTCGTGCGCGAACGCCGCGGTCATGTGGGCGCGGATCGCCTCGGTGCCCTTGCAGTAGACGCCGGGCAGGATCATGGTGCCGTCGGTGGTGAACAGCCTCGCGAAGGCGGCCGCGTCGTGTGCCGCCCACGCCGTGACCAGCCGCCGCGGGATGTCCGTAACCGCGGCCTGGTCCGCGGGAAGATCAGTGGTCGTCATCGTCGTCTCGCTTTCTCGCATCCGGAACTGTCGCGAAACCCGGCGCGGAGGGCCGGGCGGGGAGAGGGCACTGCCCCGCCGGGACAGCGCCCTCGTTCACCGGACTTCGGCAGGGGCCAGCAATCGCACGGGCAGCGTCTTCCAGCCGTTCATGATGAACGTGCCCTGCGGTTGCAGCTCCTCCGCGTCGAGGGCCAGCGACAGGCCGGGGAACCGCTCGAACAACGCGGGCAACGCGACCTGTGCTTCGAGCCGGGCGAGCGGCGCGCCGAAGCAGAAATGCGTGCCGTAGCCGAAACTGAGGTGGTCCTTGTCGGTCCGGGTGATGTCCCATTCGCCGGCGTTCGCGCCGTGCAGTTCCGGGTCGCGGCCGATGGCGGCGTACCCCATCAGAATCGGGTCGCCCTTGGGAATCGTCACCCCTTCGAGTTCGATGTCCTCGACGGCGAACCGCAGCGGCAACATGTTGATGGGTGATTCGGCGCGAAGCGTCTCCTCGATCACGTCGTCCCAGGACGCCCGCCCGTCCTCGACCATCGCACGCTGATCGGGGTGGGTGAGCAACTTGTGGACGGCGTGCGTGACCAGGTTCATCACCGTTTCCGAACCCGCGCCGAGCGCGACGAACAGCGTGCCGATCAGCTCGTTGTCCGTCATGCCCGCCTCACCGTCCTCCTCGGCGGAGGCGATCAGGTCGGTGGTGAGGTCGTCGCCGGGGTGCTGGCGCTTCGCTTCGAGGAGCTGTTGGAACTGCGCGGTCCAGTCACGGACGTTCGCCTCCGCCTCCTCCGGCGTGATGGAGGAGTCCGTGGTCATTTCCCCGCCGCGCAGGATGGCGGCACGGGATTCTTCGGGGATCCCGAACAGGTCGCAGATGATCGACGCGGGCAGCCGGTAGCAGAACATCCGCTTCAGGTCCACGACCTCGCCGGGCGGGACCGCGGCCAGGTCGTCCAGCAGCTTCGTCACGGTCTTCTCGATGTAGGGCTGCATGGCCCGGACCCGGCGCGGCGTGAACGCCTTGACGACCGGACGCCGCAACCGGGTGTGGTCCGCGCCGTAGGTGGTGGTCATGTTGTCCATGGCCGTCCAGCTCGCCAGCGGCCAGTCCGAGCGGATCTCGCCGTTGATGTAGGCATCCCAATGCTGGCGGGGATTCTTGGAGACGCGCGGGTCGGTCAGCAGTTTCATGGCGAGATCGTGACCGACGACCGTCCAGGCCCGAATTCCCTGCGGAAGCTCGACCTGTGCTATCGGACCTTGTTCGCGGAGGTGCGCGCCCTCGGCGTGCACGTCCTTTCCGGTGGTGTCCAGAATTACGGGACAACGGCTTTCCATGGAAACCTCTCCAAGGGGACGTTCGGCGATGAGGTCGAAACCGACATTACGCATTCACTATCCTTGTGCCACCTCACGATGTGCCTCATCGACTTCGGTTCCCCGAGCTGCTTGAGCGGTGGAAGCCGGAAGGCGTAACGTCGTTCAGCGACGCATTTTCCCGGAACTGAAAAAGTCCGGGTCGCGATTGATCCCGGCCGACCGAAAGGCAGGAACCCTTCGTGGATCCCTTCCGTATCGAGATTCCCCGAGCGGAGCTCGACGATCTGCGGCGCAGGCTCGCCGCCACCCGGTGGCCGTCGAGGCCCACCGCGGAGGACTGGTCCCGCGGAGTTCCGCTCCGCTACCTCAAGGAGCTCGTCGACTACTGGCGCACCGGTTACGACTGGCGCGCCGCCGAAGCGCGGATCAACAAGTTTTCCCAGTATCGCACCGAAATCGACGGAGCGACCGTACATCTGCTGCACGTGCGCTCGTCGGAGCCGCATGCCCTGCCGCTGATCCTCACCCACGGCTGGCCGAGTTCGGTCGTCGAGTTCCTCGACGTCATCGGCCCGTTGTCGGACCCAGCGGCATACGGTGGAGATCCGGCCGATGCCTTCGATCTGGTCATTCCCTCCATTCCGGGATACGGGTTCTCTGGTCCGGACCTGGCGCCCGGCTGGGATATCCGCAGGGTGGGCCGCGCCTGGGCGGAATTGATGAACAGGCTCGGTTACCGGCGGTACGGTGCGCAGGGCGGGGATTTCGGTTCACTGATTTCGCTGGAACTCGGCCGTGTCGATCCCGATCACGTCGTCGGCGTGCATACGAGCATGCTGGTCGCGTTGCCCTCGGGTGATCCGGAAGAAGTGGCGGGGTTGAGTCCGGCCGATCAGGTGAAGCTGGATCGGCACGTTCTTTTCGAAACGGAACTCTCGGGTTATTTCAAGCTTCAGGCGACCAGGCCGCAGACGGTTTCCTACGGCTTGACGGATTCCCCGGTCGGACAGCTCGCCTGGATCATCGAAAAGTTCTGGGAATGGACCGACTCGGCGGAAAGCCCGGAGGACGCGGTCAGCCGCGACACCCTGCTCACGAACGCCATGATCTACTGGCTGACCGGGACCGGCGGTTCCTCGGCCCAGCTCTATTACGAGTACCGCCGTCAGCTGACCGCCGGGCCGCCCGATCCGCCGATCACCGTGCCGGTCGGGGTGGCCGTGTTCCCGCACGACATGGTCCTGCCGATCCGACGGCTCGCCGACCGGGACATCAAGACCATCACCCACTGGTCCGAGTTCGAGCGCGGTGGCCATTTCAGCGCGTTGGAGCAGCCTGAGCTGTACGTGGAAGACCTGCGGAAGTTCTTCCGCGGCCTCCGGGACTGACGGACGGGGGAGTGGCTGCCCCGCGACGACGTCGCCGGGCAGCCACTCGCCGGTCAGCCGAGATGCCGGGCAGTCACGCCGGACGACGGTTCGCGCTCGAGCCAGGACTTCCCGGGAGCCGGCCGCCGCACGGCGTGCCGCAACACCCGGGCGAGCATCCCCGGCCGCATGAGCGCCTGAGGCGGGTCGAGGAGCCCGGCCACCCGCATGAAGCCTTCGGTGACCTTGGGGTCCTTCGTCGCGGCGTACTGCAACCGGGCCATGTAGGCGTTCCCCACCTTGGCCTTGATCGAGCGGTGGCCCTCGACGCCGGGGAAATCCAGATCGCCGTTGACGGACACCTCCCATGGCATGTCGATGATCTGGCCGATCTCGGTGAAGAATTCGGCGGGCCGTGGACTGCCGCCCCGGCGCAGCTGCCGCCGGAGCGCGGCCGCCTCCATCGCGGCGACGGTCATGCCCTGCCCGTACACGGGGTTGAAGCTGCAGACCGCGTCTCCCAGCACGAGCAGCCCGTCCGGGAACGCGGGCAGCAGTTCGTAACGCCGTCGCACACTGGCCGGGAAACGGAAGGTCACCGGGTCGTTCACCGGCTTGGCGCCGACGATCGCGTCGTAGACGTCCGGAATGGGCAGGGACCGGACGAACTCCAGGAATCCCGCCTCGTCCGTGGGCGGATGGTCGCCGAGGATGCCGGTCAGGGAGAGGTTGACCAGGTCGGGACCGCTCCTGCCGAAGAACGCGCCCCTGGGGTGGGCGGGCGACGCGATCGGGTTGATGGACGGGACGCCGCCGAGGATGCCGTCGGTGAGTTCGTACTGCCGGGTGGTGTAGGCGAGCCCGATCTTCACCCTGTCCTCGTCCGGCCTGCGGTAGCCGAACTCCTCCAGCCAGGCGGGGGTGCGGGAACCCCGCCCGGTGGTGTCGACCACCAGATCCGCCGTCAGTGTCTCTTCGCCGGTGCCGCCGTCCCGCGCCTCGATCTTGACCCCGGTGACGCGGGTGTAGTCCCGGCTGGGGACCAGTTCCCGGATGTCGTGACGCTCACGGAAGGTCACGTTTGGCAGCGCGGCGACCTGTCGCCGGACGTGCTCCTCGAGCATCGGCCGGGGCGCCAGCACGGAGATCAGCCCGGTTCGCGCCGGCTTCAGCCGTCGCGCGTTCAGGTACCAGTGCATCTCGCCGAGGTCGCAACTGGGCACGCCGGCCGCGGCAAGGCCGTCGGTGAGACCGGGGAACAACTCCTCCAGGATCAGGTGCCCGCGCGCGTGCAACGCGTGCGCGTGGATCGTGTGCGGCGCACCCCGCCGGGGCCGGTCCACGCCGAGCACCTCGTCCCGGTCGACGACCAGGACCTCGGCGTACGATTCCGCCAGCACCCGCGCCGCCAGGATCCCGGCCATGCTGCCGCCCAGCACCACGGCCCGCTTTCCGGTCTGGTTGTTGGTCATGGCTCGTCTCTCCGTCTCGCTCGTTCTGCGACGCCCGAAGGCACTGGACGTCGACGGCAAACACAGGTCGGGCTGCTCCGCCGCGGCGAAAGGCTTCCGGCGGTCTGATTCCTTCGAGCGGACACGCGGATCGGCACGATCGAATCGCCGGGTCCTTCTCGGCGAGGATCGGGAATGGGGGCAAAGGCCGGAGCAGTTCCTTGACCATCTCATCGGACCGACCGGGGTCACGTATCACGAAGTGCCGTGTGCCGGTGCGGTTCGCCGTCCGGTGCGGTAATACCGGCCGGTGGGCACTATTTGAGGTGCACCGGCTTCTCGATCACGACGACAATCGGCGGTATGCCCAGGTCGGCGGAATGGTGGCATCGGCCGGACTTCGTCGAGCTGAACTCCGTGCCAAATCCTGCCGGGTGACGTCCCGGCACCGGTGAATCCTGGAGGGTTCAGGCTTATGGCCGATTATCAGTCGAAACCGATCTCGTCAACCTTCGGTGCCCAGATCACGGGGCTGGACCTCGCCGCGCCGATCGATCAGGACACGGTGGACAGCCTGGTCGAAGACCTGATCAAGTATCGGGTCCTCGTGGTCCCCGGTCAGAAGCTGGGGCACGCCGACCACATTCGCGTCAGCCGCCTCTTCGGGCCGCTCGACGTCTACCCGGTGTCGAAGTACGTGGTTCCGGAATATCCCGAGGTGCTGACGATCAGCAATATCTTCGAGAACGGAATCCCCATCGGCCTTTATGACGGCGACGAACAGGAAGAATGGCATACCGATTATTCCTTCAAGAAAGTGATGAGCAAGGCTTCGATGCTCTATTCGGTGATCGCGCCCGAGGTGGGCGGCGATACGCTCTTCGCCGACACGACGGCGGCCTACGATGAGCTCTCCGACGACCTCAAGAACCGCATCAGGGGATTGCGCGCCGTGCATTCCATGGCGCACCTGGTCGCCGAGGAACTGAAAACCAATCCGCACAAGAAGCCGCTGACGCCGGAAGAGCTCGAGCGGACGCCCGACATGGAGCAGCCGCTGGTGCGGGCGCATCCGGTCACCGGGCGCGAATCGCTGCTGCTGGGCAGCATGATCATCAGTGAGATCGTCGGGCTGGACCCGGCGGAGAGCACCGCCCTGCTGGACGAACTGCACGCCCACGCGACCGCGGACCGGTACGTCTACCGCCACCACTGGGAGGTGGGCGACCTGGTCATCTGGGACAACCAGGCCACGATGCACACCCGTACCCCGTGCGACAGCAAGCGCCACCAGCGGCTCCTGTACCGGACCACGGTGATGTAGCGCGGTCCCGGTCATGATCGCGTGAAGTGCAACCCCGCGAACGCCCCTTCGGCGCGAACCAAGATCGTGAAGGCCTCCTTGCCTACAGGGTCAGGGTCCGGCAAAGTCGAGATTTTGCAGCTCGTAGTTGTTGCTTGTGGGGTACGGCGAACGCGTCATGGGGGCGTGGTCCGGCACTTGGTCCTGGTGTCCCCAATGTGGCATTGGAGACGCTCAGTGTCTCCAATGCCACATTGGGGACACCAAACGAACCGGGAGATTCGCGCCAAGCGCCTCTGAGCAGAGGCCTTCACAACCTTGACGGTACGGACATACGGCATTCAATCGGACGATGTGACTCGAAAAACGTCCTCTGTGGACAGTCGCAGCGCCTCACTGAGCTTCACGTGATTTTCACGGAATCAACCGTCTAGTGTCGCGTGATCCTGCAGGTCTTACCCGTGATCAGACGGCGATTTCCGGAGATCGCCGTCCGAGCAACGAAACCAAACGTCAAGCAAGCAGGATCACGCGACGCTAGTCCCTCACCGGGAATCCCGGCAGGTCTGGAAAGGAACTTCTGATGGGTGTGAACGCGGCGGACACCGCCGGTCCGAGCGCCGGGCGGCGGGAGTGGATCGGTCTCGTCGTCCTCGCGCTGCCGACCCTGCTGTTGTCGCTGGACTTCAGCGTGATCTACCTGGCCGTTCCGGACCTGAGCGTCGACCTCGGGGCCGACAGTACCCAGCAGTTGTGGATCGCCGACATCTACGGCTTCATGATGGCCGGTTTCCTGGTGACCATGGGCACCGTCGGCGACCGCATCGGGCGTCGCAAGCTGCTGCTGATCGGCGCGGTGCTGTTCGGACTCGCGTCGATCCTCGCCGCGTTCTCCACCAGCGCCGGGATGCTGATCGTGGCCAGGGCGCTGATGGGGATCAGCGGCGCGACCTTGATGCCGTCGACGCTGGCCCTGATCAGCACGATGTTCAAGAACCCCAGGCAGATGGGGGTCGCGATCGCCGCGTGGATGGCGTGTTTCATGGGTGGCATGGCGCTGGGGCCGGTGGTCGGCGGTGCGCTGCTGGACAGCTTCTGGTGGGGCTCGGTGTTCCTGCTCGGCGTACCGGTGATGGTGGTACTGCTCGCGGTCGGGCCGGTGCTGCTGCCGGAGTCCCGTGACCCGGACCCCGGGAAACTGGACCTGGTCAGCGTGGCGTTGTCCCTGCTCGCCGTTCTTCCGTTCGTCTACGGCCTCAAGGAACTCCTCAAGGCGGGCTTCGCCGTCCTCCCGGTCGTGTCGCTCGTGCTGGGCGCCGTCTTCGCGGTCGCCTTCGTGAGCCGGCAGCGGAAACTCACGGATCCGCTGATGGACCTGAGTCTGTTCCGCGACCGCGCGTTCAGCACCGCGCTGCTGGTCGGCTCGATGATCCCGGCATTGCAGGGTGGCACGTACTTCCTGATCGCCCAGCACCTTCAGGACGTCGAGGGCCTTTCACCGATTTCGGCGGGGCTCTGGCTGGCGCCCTCGTCGGCGATCATGATCGGGACCATCCTCGTCGCCCCCGTGCTCGCCCGCCGCGTCCGGCCCGCGTACCTGTTCTGCGTCGGCCTGCTGATCGCGGCGGCGGGATTCGTGGTTCTCACCCGGATCGACGGGCCGGGACATCTGCTGGAACTCTGGATCGGGTACGCGATCATGGCCCTCGGTGTCGGGCTCCCCGCCGGGCTGGGGACCGCGCTGGTACTGGGAGCCGCCCCGCAGGAGAAGGCGGGTTCCGCCTCGGCCGTGTCCGAGGCGGGCAACGACCTCGGGGTGGCGATGGGGGTGGCCGTGCTCGGCAGCATCTGCACCCTCGTCTACCGCGGCGAGTTCACCGGCCAGGTACCGGGCGGGTTGCCGCCGTCCGCGACGGCGGCCGCGGACAACCTCGCGGCCGCGGTACCGGTGGCCGGGCAGCTGCCGTCACCGCAGGGCCCGGAGTTGCTCGCGGCCGCCCGCGCCGCGTTCACCACCGGCCTCAACACCGTCGCGATCATCTGTAGCGCGCTTTTCGTCGCGCTCGCGGTGCTCAGCATGGTCGCGCTCCGGCACGTCCCGGCGACCGGTACCGAGGCTGCCGACACCGAGCCTGCCGATACCGCGGCGGAGCAGTCGTCGCGGCAGCAGTAAGTGTCTGTTGGTGAACCCGCTTCCGCGATCGCGTCGCCCACGGCGCGGCCTGGTCAGACTTCTTACGGTGGCGACAGGGGCGCCCTGCCACCGTGATAGCGGGGCCTTCGGCCGGGGCGGGTTCACTCGTGATGTCCCTTTCACGTAGCACGTCGCAGCTCCGCCAACAGGCAGTAAGGCCCGCAAGTGAAAGGCCCGGCAGGGAAACCCTGCCGGGCCTTTCACTTGCGGGCTCACGTCGTGGGCACCAGCCACGATCCGGTCCGGCGGGCGGCGGTGAAGCTCGCCCACGACGTGAGTTCCAGCAGCGAGCGGCGGTTCCTGCCGCCAGCCAGATACGTCCCGATGAGCTCGTCACCGACCTGATGAGGGGAGAGCGCGGTCAGCAAGGCGAGGAGCCCCGCTGTCCGGTCGCCACTGTCCAAACCGGACGTGAACTCCGTCGCCCACGCCCGGCTGAGACTCGGCGGCTTGCCGTCCCACTGCCCGGTCACGTCGAGCACGAGTGCCCGGACCCCGCCGGGAACCGAGCGCTCCCCGGCGGCTTCGTACGCCTGGGCCGCACGGGCGTAGGCGGCCGAGATCGTGGTGTTGCCCGCCGCCCACGCCAGGTCGCCGGGCAACTCGGCCTCGGGCAGCAGGGTGAGCGAAGCACCCGGCTCGACGGTGACACGCGCCGCGGCCCCCATCATCTTGCCGAGCAGCTTCAGCGCGCCGGCGCGGGCGATGCCCGGCACCCCGGGCGGCAGCGGACTGTCCCGCAGGTACAGGGTCGCCATCCGGTTGATGTACTGGAAGGCGACCGCTGTCCCCGCGTACTCCGGGAGCGCGGCCGCCGGGAACGGCGCGGGCCGTGAGGCCGCGCCGTCCCGCGTCGCCACCGCGCGCGCCCAGTCCTCGAGCGACGCCAGCTCCCCGTCACGGGCGGGCGCCAGGCCCGCCAGCGTCGCTTGGTGCACGCTGACGCAGTAGGGACATTCGTTGCCTGCCGATACGGCGGCGGCCACGGTCTCCTTGCCTGCCCGGCCGGCCACACCGTCCGCGACCAGTACCTCGCGCAGCAGGATCCAGGTCGCCGCGAGCAGGTCCGGGGCGGGGGAGTGCAGTGAGACCGGCGGGGCGATCAGGCCGAAGTCGCGTTCGCACTGGCCGTAGATCGTCCGCACCCGGCCCGTGGCGGCGCCGGGCCGGACGGCCTCGATGTGCTGGATGTGGGCTATGGACCGCCGTCCGGCGGTCTTCAGCGGCGTGCTTGCCATCGCTAACGCACCGCCAGATCCGATACCAGCGGCAGCGTGCCCCGGCGGCCCGCGGTCTCACCGAGGGGCGAGGGCGCGCCGTACTTCACGGAGACGCCGCGGTCCTTCGCGGCTTGGACGATCCCGGGCATGGCGCGTTCGGCGAGTGCCGCGATGGTCAGCGCGGGGTTGACCGTCAGCGCGCCGGGCACCGCGGAGCCGTCGGTGACGAAGATGCCGGGATGCCCGCGCAACTCGTGCCGGTCGTCCAACGCCGACGTGGCGGGGTCGTCGCCGATCCGGCAGGACGCCAGCGGGTGCACGGTGTACGCGCCGACGACGTCGTTGGTCCACGGCATGACCTTGGCCAGTCCGTCGCGTTCCATCACCACCTTGACGGCCGCGTCCGAGATCTCCCAGCCGTGCCTGGTGTTCGCGGTCGGCTCGTAGCTGATCGTGCCGCGGCCGAGCATCTGCTGCGAGATCCGGTGGGCGTTGCCGGTCGGCGGTGGCGGGCCGAACACACCTTCGTTGTCGTCCTCGCTCATGGTGAACGTGGTCAGCCACGACTGCCACTTGCGGACGATCTCCTTCTTCTCCCGCCCGAACCAGCTCGGCCCGGCCGCGCCGGGGACCTGCGCCAGGATCGTGCCGAAACCCGGCGGGAAGTACAGCTGTTCCAACGAGAACCGCGAGTACTCGGGCAGACTGGCGTCCAGGTTGTCCCAGCTCGCCACACACGGGCCCTTGCCGATCTGGTTGGCTTCGTAGGCCCGGCCGTCGCCCCGGTCGAGGCCGAACAGCTCACGGGCCTTGTCCTCGTCGACGATCGCGGTGTTGAGCCGTTCCCCGTTGCCGGAGAAGTAGCGGCCGACCGCGTCCGGCATCCCGCCGAGCGCGGCTTCGGACCGTTGCAGGATCACCGGTGTCGCGCCGGCGCCCGCCGCCATGATCACGATCTTGGCGTCGATGACGCCCTCGTCGTGGAGGATCCGGTAATCCTCCGCGTCGACGGTCGAATAGTGCACCCGGTAGCCGTGGTCGGTGCGCGAGAGCCGCTGCACCTCGTGCAGGGGCCGGATCTCGGCACCGTGCGCGACCGCGGCCGGCAGGTAGTTGAGCAGCAGCGAGCGTTTGGCGTCGAATCGGCAGCCGGACATCATCCAGTTGCAGTTGGTGCAGCGGTCGACGTCGATGGCGACGGGCACCGGGTTGGCCGTGCGGCCGGAGTGGTTGCACGCGGCCGCGAACAGCCCGCCGGCGTAGGTCACCTGGTTCCAGTCCGACATGGACACCGGCAAGGCCTCCGAGACGCGGTCGTACCACGGCTCGAGGGTGTCGCGGGAGATCGACGAGGGCCACATGCGGCGCCCGATCGAGCCGTGGCGGTCGAAGACGAACTTCGGCGCGCGAGGCATGGCGGCGAAGTAGACGACGCTGCCGCCGCCGACACAGTTGCCGCCCAGCAGGCTCATGCCGTCGCCGACCACGAAGTCGAAGATCCGGGTGTAGGAGGAGCCGAGCAGGAAGTCGTGCTCGAACTCCTCACTGCGCACCCACGGTCCGCGTTCGAGCATGACGACCTTGGCGCCGCCGGCGGCCAGGTGGTAGGCGGCGATGGCGCCGCCGAAACCCGTGCCGATCACGAGGACGTCGGTGGATTCCGTGCTGTTCATGCGGGGCTCCCCGAGGCTGTGGTGTCAGGGTGGAGTTCGGCGAACTTCCGCCGGTAGGAGTACGCGGGGAAACGCCAGAGGCCGTCGGCGTCCGGAGGCGCGAAACCGGTGGCGGCCAGTCCCGGATGCCCGGCGGCGAGCGCGTCCGCGGTGTGCATGTGCGCGGCCGTGTCGAAGGCCATGTTGCTGAACAGGGCCAAACCGACCCAGGCCTCCTTCTCGGGGTGTCCCGGCGCGAGCAGTTCGCCGACCAGTTCGGTCCGGTCGTCGAAGGAAAGCGCGACGAACGGGGGAACCTCGGGGTCCAAAGTGGTCTCGAGGTCGGCGGCGCGGGCCGTCGCGTGTCCATTGAGGACGGTGGTCAAACCGTCCAGCAGGTCGACGAGACCGGCCGCCGGCGTCTCCAGCAGTTCGATCGCACCCGCCGCCACGGCGCCCTGTCCGGTGGACGCGCCCGCGACCGCCCGGTCGTCCGGCGTGCGTTTCTCCCCGGGGATGATGGTGTCCGCGAACGCTTCGAGCGTCATCGTTCGCCTGCGGCGTTCCGCACTGTCCGATGGCATGACTGTCTCCTCGTAGGCGAGTTTCGGGTTGCCGCGATCAGGCGCGGCGGACCGACATCGGGAGCCGGTCACGGATGCGAAGGGAAAGCATCGCTTCCGGAACGACGCGGTACCCGGGGGTTTTGACCAGCTTGAGCGCGCGGGTGACACTCGCGATGACGAAGACCGCTTCGAGCATGCCCAGGCTGTTTCCGACGCAGAAGCGGGGACCGGCGCCGAACGGGATGTAGGCGTACCGGGGCCGGTCGGTCGTGTTCGCCGGGTCGAACCGGTCCGGGTCGAACTTCGACGGCGCGTCCCAGAACGCCGGATGGCGGTGCAGCGTGTACGGACTGACGATCACGTCGGCCCCGGCGGGCACCGCGTAGCCGCCGACCACGTCGGCCTCCTGCGCGATCCTGGGCAGCAGCCACACCGGCGGGTAGAGGCGCATGACCTCTTCCACCACCGCCGCGGTGTAGGTCAGCCGGTGCAGGTCCGCGTAGACCGGCGGCCGGTCGCCCAGCACCTCGACCGCTTCGGCGTGCAGCCGCTCCCACACCTCGGGATGACGGTCGAGCAGGGCGAATGCCCAGCCGAGTGTGCTCGCCGTTGTCTCGTGCCCCGCCAGCAGCAAGGTGATCAGCTCGTCCCGCGCCCGTTGACCGGCGGTCAGCGGATCGTCGTCTTCGGCGGCGGAAGCGATCAGCCGGGTCAGGACGTCGTCGGCGCCCGGGACCGGGCTCCGACGACGTTCCGCCAGCAACCTGTCGGCGACTCCGCGCAGGTTGTCACGGGCCGCACGGAAACGGCGCTGCTTGGCCAGTGGCAGCCAGGACGGCACCAGGTTCATCGTCACGGCTTCGAACATCGCCTGGTTCTGCACGGCTTCGAACGAATGCCCCACCGCGTCGAAGCGGCCGAGGTCTGTGTCCAGCAGGGTCCGGCCGAGCACCCCGAGGGTCAGCTGGGTCATCTCCTGCAGGACGTCGACGGGTTCGCCGTGTTCGTGTGCCCTGAGCCTGGCCACCAGTTTCCCGGCCTCGTCGGCGACGATGTCCGCCTGCCGGGCGATGCGCTTGTGCTGGAAGACCGGTTGGATGGTCTTGCGCTGTTTGCGCCACAGGTCGCCTTCGCTGGTCAGCAGGCCGTCACCGAGTGCCCGTCGTGACTCCGCCAGGCCGATGCCCTTGTGGTAGTTCGCGCTGTTGTCCGCGAGCACGTACTTGGCGTAGTCCGGGTGGTTGAACAGGTACATCGCCTTCGGCCCGATGGCGATCCGCACGGCGTCACCGTGCCGCTCTGCCGCCGACGACATCAGTTCGAGCCGGTCGGTGAACAGCATCCTCAGCAAGTTGAGCGTGGCCCGGCGCGGTGGGCCTGGGGGTACCTCGCGCCGGACCACAAGCTTGGTGGTCATGTGCGCACAGCCGGGGAGTCGTCCTTCAGCCGCGCACCGGTCTGTCCGTTGCCGTTGCCGTTGCTGCTGCCGTTGCCTGACAGGGCCACGGCCTCGGCTTCTCCCGATCCCGCTTTACGCAGCTCCGCTTCACGCTGTGTCCTGGCCTTGTCGACGAAGTGCAGCGACCAGAAGAACAAACCGCGGATCAGGCAAACCGCCGCCGTGGCGAAGAAAAGGCCGTAAGCCACGTGGGCGACCATGAAGAAGCCGTAGAGCAGGGCGATGCCGGAGCCGAACGCCACCTGCGACGCGGGTTTCGAGGGAGTGGTGCCGGGGTCGGTGACCATGTAGTTGGTGAAGAGCACGAACGCGACACCGGTCATCATGCCGAGCGCCGCCGGGATGGAGGTGTCGAACAGCCAGCCTCGCACGATCGCTTGCAGGGCGAACGTGGCCAGCCAGGCCCCGATCAGCCACATCCGGCCGGTCAGCTTCGCGTTGAGGATGGTCCCGGAGATCAGGATGATCGCCACGATCAGCCAGCCGATCCAGGTGTCCACGTTCTCGGTGAAGTGGTAGGGCGGGGCGATGCTCGCCCACGGGAACAGCAGCAGGATGACGCAGATCCCGAGGTTCGATGGGTTCATGTAGTGCCGCAGCCGGCCGCGTACCGGCGCCCGCAGGATCCATTTCGCGCTGACCGCGACCACGACACCGAACACCATCACTTCGATGTGGTCATTGACGTAGGTCAGCATGTTGAGCGCGAGGCCGGTGATATGGGCCGGGAACAGGAACTCCATCATTCCCTTGGGGCCCCCGCCGGCGAAGCGGGTCGCCCGCCCTTCCATCCTCGCGCCGACGAGCTCCAAGACGATTTCGGTGGCGTAGGCGGTGGCCAGCGCGACCAGTGGCCACGACCAGGGTTGTTCGAAGCCCAGCAAGGTGTAGCCGAGGATGTTGAAGATCGTGATCGAGATGGCGAACCGCCGCAGGGCCGTGATCACTTTCGGATCGTGCCGCGGAGCGGTGCTCTTGCCGTTCTGGACGCCGTTCTTCGTGTGGGCGTCGGTTGCGTGCTCGGTCATGTCGGTCACCTCATTTCTTCAGGGGTTCGGCTTGCGCGCCGAGCCGCAGGTCGTGCCAGCCCGCGTTCAACGACAGGTCCTGCTGCCGTACCTGACCGGTGCGGTCGCGCCATTGCAGGTGGACCTGTACCGGCCCGGACACCTTTTCGCCGAGGCCGATGTGCAGCTCGTGACTGCGTTTGCCGGAGTGACCGCTGCCGCCGTCCACCCGGCCGATGAGCTTGCGCCCGTCCGCGGTGGTGACGGTCGCCTCGGCACCGATCACCGGCGAGCCGGTGGCGGCGGAAGGTCCGGCCGAGGACGGTGCGTCGTGGGAAAGCCGCAAGCCGAGGAAGGAGCCGGTGTCCGGACTGTCGTTGTGGTAGAAAACCGGCGCTTCCCACTGCCGGGCGACGGCGAGGTCGAGGCGGCCGTCACCGTCGGCGTCGCCGGTGGCGATGCCACGGGTGGGCACCGGTACGGCCAGTCCGAGCTTCGGCGCGAGGTCGGTGTAGCGGCCGTCGGAACCCTTGACGAAGAAGTGCAGCGTCTGGTCGCCGGCGAGGTCGTCGCCCGCCTTGAGATTGGGCCACCACAACGGATTGTCGAGCAGTCCGTCGTTCGCCGTCGCGAGTTCCTGAAGCTGCGGCCAGCGGTTGACCGCGCCCTTGACGAAGCCGGTGGCCTGCGCGATCGCCGGGTCACCGCTGTTGTCGAAGTCGGCGATCTTGACGTCCCAGCCCCAGCCGGACCAGGCGGTCCCCGCTTCCGTGCTGCGGTCGGCGTAGGGTGCCACGCCCTTGCTCATCTCGGCCCGCATCCCGGCGTGATCCTTGGCGTCGGCCATGAAGTGGAAGTTGCTTTCCTGGATGCCGAACGTGGTGGTGATGTTGCTGACGAACGCGTCGTTGAGGCCGTCGTGATTCAGGTCGCCGAAGTCCACGCCCATGCCCTTGAACGAGTCGTTGCCGAGCCTTTTGGACTTGGGCACTCCCGGGGTGTGCGCCCCGATCACGTCGGTGAAGGCGAACTGGCCGGGCTTGGACTGGTTGTACAGCAAGTGATCCGGGCCGAAGTCGTTGGCGACGTAGAGTTCCGGCAACAGATCGCCGTCGAGGTCGGTCGCGCTGGCCGCGAGCGACCAGCCGGTGTTCGCCAGCCCTGGCAGCACGTTGTCGAAGCTCTTGAAATTGGCGCTCGGCCGGTCGCCGCCGCTCGCCCCGGTCCAGCGGAACAGGTACTTGCCGCCGCTGTTGTGGGCGTGTGACATCGAGTGGTTCATCTCGACCCCGGTGCTCACGCGGTCGTCGAGCACCGGACCGTCGGGGAAGTAATTGCCGATGAAGATGTCCTGGTGCCCGTCACCGTCGAAGTCACCGACCGTGGCGGCGTTGGTGTTCCACAGTGGACCCGTGTAGCGCCCGGCGTCGGAGTTGTCGCCGGGGACCAGTTCGGTGGCCTGGTAGGTGGAGCCGTCGAGCCGGGTGGCGGTGGGCTTGGCGAGGTAGAGGATCGGCGTGCGGCCCCAGTAGTAGGCCAGCAGGTCCATCCGGCCGTCCTCGTTGAAGTCGCCGGGCACGCAGCCCATGGGCGCCATGATGTCGCTCGTCGGCAGCGGTGCCGGGTCCAGTGCGAACGGGGCGTAGCGGTCGCTGCCCGCGCCCGGCGTCGGGGTGATCACGACCTGATCGCTGCGCGGGTCGACCAGGCACAGGTCGTTGGCGCGGCGGTCACCGTCGAGGTCGTTCATCGCGACCGCCGCGCCGACCGAGGAGATCCACGCGCGAATGTGCTCGTAGTCCTTGTTCACCTTGCGGATGCTCTGGTGCTTGGCCGCGGCGGGCAGCGCGATCGTCATCGGGGTGAACGCGTACTTGCTCGCCATGCGGTCCTGATCGGCGGAGGCGGCCACCGGGAGGCGCACCAGCAGGTATCCGATCACCAGCAGCACCACCGCGAGGATGCCGGGTAGCTGCCTGCGCAGCGGGCCGAACGTCGTGGTCATCGGTCAACACCTTCCGAGAGAGACGAATTGGTCGGCTGTCTGCCGGCGCCAGATCTCGTAGGCGGCGACTCCGGCCTGCGGCTCGGCCGAGCCCGGGCGGGCGCGGACGGTGAGTTGGGCGGCCTCGTGCGGGTTCATGCCGCAGAGGATCTCGGTGGCGACGCCGGTGTGCGGGACCACCAGTCCCGCCCGGACGCGGGCTTCGGCGGCGAAGGCGCTGGCCTGCGCGACGAGTGGCCAGTGTTCGCCAGATCGCTTCCGCAGCAGCTGGAGTTCTTCCCTGTCCACGCCGCCCGCGTAGGTGGCCGCGAGGGCCGCTCCGCTGTAGAGGTCTTCGTGCCGCCGTGGCGCGAACCCTTCGATCTGGGTGCAGACCCGTTCGGCGTCCGTGCCGCAGACGAACCACAAAGCCCGCCCGATGCCCTGGTCGAGCACCCGGTTGGCATACGAGGCCGGTTCGTCCGGCCAGGAGAACGCGCTGTCGACGAACTGTTCCCCGACGTACTTGGCGGTGTGGAAGTAGGCCTGGTGGAACCCGTAGCCGTCGAGGAGGAGCCAGCGGAGCAACGGGTCGTACGCGGTGATGTCGGGCCAGAGGAACCGGGGAAGCCTCGCCAACGCCCACCCCACGCCGATGTAGGCCATGTAGACGTGTTGTGAGCTTCGGGCGGCCAGCGCGTCGAGGACCCGGCGGCCGCTGGTCAGGGGCAACGCGTCCATGACGGCGAAGCCCATCGCCGCGCCTTCGTAGGCGAAGCCGCGGAAGCGTGACGGCACCTGTTCCAGTTCGGTCTCCGCCTCGGCGACCGTACGAGCCTCCGCGGCGAATCCGTACCCGGTGAGGAATGTTCTACCCACGGTTTCCAGCAAGTCCTTGCTGGCCGCTGTCTTCACGTGAAATCCGCGTGTTTCGACCTGTGTCGCCTTGACACCTGGTGTCAGGATTTGTCGCCTGAGTGCTCTGAACATGGCGGCCAATGGATTCTCCGCTCGTGGACTGGAATGCGATTCGTTTTCGGGCAGCATGCTGATTCCGGTGCCGCTGGCACCGGGTTGACGTTTTCTGCTTTTCGGGTTTTCTACTTTTCGGAACGGGACAGCTTTTCCCGTGGCGTGGCCGGTTCCGCGAACCTGTCACGGATCCCGCGTCGCCAGAGTTCGTAGGCGGGCACGCCGTTCTCGCCGGTGGTGACGGCTGTCGCGCCCGCCACTTCGAGCAGTTCGCCGGGACTGCGGCCGGTCAAGGCCCTGCTGGCGACTTCGGTGTGCGGCGGGCTGTATCCCGCCAGTGTGCGGGCACTGACCGCGAAGACCGACCCCACCGCCACCGACGCCGCATGGCCGCCGGATGCCTTTCTCAGCGCGATCAGGCCGGGTTCGGCGCACCCGCCGGCGAAAGTGGCGGCCAGGCCCACGCCCGACCAGAGATCGGCGTGGCGCGGCTCGGGGAACCTGGTGACGGCGGCGGTCACCGCCTCCGGGGCCCCGCCGTGCATGAACCACAGCGCCCGGCCGATGCCCTGGTCCACCGCCCGGCTGAAGTAGTCCGGCGCCCCCTGCCAGGGATAAGGCTTGGGTACCTCCTGGCGGTCCACCCAGCGTTTCTTGTCGAAGTAGGCGAGATCGAACCCGTAACCGTCGACCGCCAGCCAGCTCATGGCCGGGTGGAACAGCGAGTCGTCCAGTGACGGCAGCACCTTCTTCCACAGCATTCTCGGCAGTTTCGCCATGGCGAAACCGATCCCGATGTAGGCGAGCAGAAGATGCGGTGCCCCCGGCCCCCGGAGGAGGTCGCGGGTGCGGTGCCCGCCGCCCATCGCGTCGAGCACGGTGAACGCCATGGTGGCTCCCTCGTAGGCGAACCCACGCATTTCCGGTTCGATCAGCTCGAGTTTGCGTTCGAGTTCCCACAGGCTTCGCGTGTCTATACCCCATTCGAATCCGCAGACGACCGCCTGCGGTATCGCTTCCAGCCTGCGGACGGCGTCGGAATCCGTCACGTCGAAACCGCGGGTGGCGAAGGAGACTTCACTCAGCGCGGGGGTCAGGACGAGTCTGCGCAGTGAACCTGATGTGGTGGGCATGGTTCCTCCTGATAAGCGATCGTGGCTCAAGCGGTCGGTGGCGTCATCTCAAGCCATGCCCGCTTCTTCGTTTTGATTCAATTGTCAGGAGCGCGTGCCACGTGGATGAACACGCGGGTGGCAGAAGGTGTTTCCGCGACAGGCGGGAACCGGGGGAAATGTCCCTTGTGTTTCGATGCGGCCGCCCCACTTCGCGCGGCCGAGTGATCCATGCTACCGACTTCCGCATTTGTTTCGAATGGTCGTCGCGAACAAGGGCAGACGTGAAGTCGTCGGGCAGGCGAACGGCCCAGCGGGGTCGCTTTCGGTGAGCATCGCCTGGTCAGGCCGCTCCGCCAAACGGGACGTCGTTGCAACCTTCGGGTGGGGGCGCCCGAAAAACGGGTGAACGGCGAATCCTTGTGTGACGCTCGGTCACTCGTCCGAGGAGATTGCTCCGAAGGGGTCCCGGGCGGTCGCCGCGCACACCAGAGGGTTTCGCGATTAATTCGAGAACATTTGTTGTGACTTGTCCGTCGTTTCGGTGGGCACGGCTGAAGGCGGAGGTTTCGCCTGCCTGGGGCAGACTGTGGACATCAGGGGTGCACGCCGCCGGTGAGTGTCGATCCGCCGTCGCCGCGTGCCGAATGGAATTCTCCGCACCGAGTAAGGGGATCCATGTTCTGCGTTCCATCGCGATTAAACGAATGCCGGCTGAGGCGGATCGATGGCGGTGGAACCGGCCGGTCAACGGGCAATCACCGTGGAGGTGGTGAAAGCGTGAGCAGCACCAGGATCGCGATCGTCGGTATCGGGCTGTGCTACCCGGACGCGGGCTCGCCCCGCGAACTGTGGGAGAACGTGCTGGCAGGACGCCGAGCCTTCCGGCGGCTGCCGGACGAGCGGATGAACCACGCGGACTACTACTCGCCGGACCCGGCGGCGCCGGACCGGTTCTATTCGGCGAAAGCCGCTGTACTGCGCGACTTCGAGTTCGACCGGGCACGCTACAAGGTGTCCGGTGGAACCTACCGCGCGACGGATCTGACCCACTGGCTCGCACTCGACGTCGCCGCGCAGGCGCTGACCGACGCGGGTTACGCCGACGGTGAGGGGCTTCCGCGGCAGTCGACGGGCGTCGTTCTCGGCAACAGTCTCACCGGGGAGTTCTCCCGCGCCAACATCATGCGGCTCCGCTGGCCGTACGTCCGCCGGACGCTCGCGGCGGCGCTGGCCGAGAAGGGATGGACCCCGGAGGAGTCGGGCGAGTTCCTCCGCGAGTTCGAAACCCGCTACAAGGAACCGTTCCCGCCGATCAACGAGGACTCACTGGCCGGGGGACTGGCGAACACCATCGCCGGCCGGATCTGCAACCACTTCGACCTGCGCGGTGGCGGCTACACGGTCGACGGCGCGTGCTCCTCCTCTCTGCTGTCCGTCGCCACGGCGGCGAAGGCGCTGGAGGACGGTGACCTCGACGTCGTGCTGGCCGGTGGTGTCGACCTGTCCATCGATCCCTTCGAGGTGATCGGGTTCGCGAAGACCGGTGCGCTCGCCAAGAGTGAGATGAAGGTCTATTCCAAGGACTCCAACGGTTTCTGGCCGGGGGAGGGGTCGGGACAGCTGGTGCTGATGCGGGAGTCCGACGCGATCGAGCAAGGGAAGCGGATCTACGCCACGATCACCGGCTGGGGCGTTTCCTCCGACGGCAAGGGCGGGATCACCCGGCCCGAGGCGGACGGCCACCGGCTCGCGCTCTCGCGCGCCTACCGCCGGGCGGGCTACGGGTTGGAGTCGGTCTCCTACTTCGAGGGGCACGGCACCGGGACCGCTCTCGGCGACGCCACGGAAATCGACGCGCTGTCTTCGGCACGCCGGGACGCGGGGCCGTCGGCCCGTCCGGCCGCGCTCAGCACCGTGAAGGGCAACCTCGGGCACACGAAGGCCGCTGCCGGGGTCGCCGGCCTGATCAAGGCGTCCCTCGCGGTGTACCACCAGGTCATCCCGCCGGGTACCGGGTTCGGCGAACCGCACCCGAAGCTGCTCGACGACTCCGCCGCGCTGTACCTGCCGCGCAGCCCCGAACTGTGGCCCACGAGCGAGCCTGTCCGGGCCGGGGTCTCGGCGATGGGCTTTGGCGGGATCAACACCCATATCGCGGTCGAGGAGCCGCGTGGTGTCACGCGCCGCGCCGAGCTGGACGGCTGGACCGCGAACGCCGCGGCCGGACGTCAGGACGCCGAGGTCTGGCTGTTCGACGCGGCCGACACCGCGGAACTGCGGGAGCGGATCGCGAGGGCCGCCGCGGTCGCGGGCAAACTCGCGTTCGCCGAACTGGCCGACGTCGCGGCGGTTCTGGCCGGTGAACTCACCGGCGCCGCCGTCCGCGCCGCCGTGGTGGCGGCGAACCCCGAAGAAGCGGAGAAGCGTCTTGCCGGTCTGCTCGACCGGATCGACGCGGGGGAGGTCACCGTCTTCGAACCGGGTGAAGGCATCTTCCTCGGCCAGTCGGCCCGCACACCGGCGATCGCCTTCCTCTTCCCAGGGCAGGGTTCGGGCAAGGGCACTGCCGGTGCTCTCCGGCGGCGGTTCGAAGAGGCCGACGAGCCTTTCGTGACGGCGGGGCTGTCCGGGAACGGCGACCAGGTCGCGACGCAGGTCGCCCAGCCGAGGATCGTGGCGGGAGCGGTGGGCGCGCTACAAGTGTTGCGGCGCCTCGGAATCGAGGGTGCTGTCGCGGCGGGGCACAGCCTCGGCGAACTGAGCGCGCTGCATTGGGGCGGTGCCATGGACACCGCGCAGGTGTTGCGTCTGGCCGCGGTGCGCGGCGAAGTCATGGCCGCGGCCAGCCGCGGTGGCGGCACGATGGCGGGTCTCGCGACCGGCCCGGACGACGCGGCACGGCTGGCCGAAGGCGAGGACGTCGTCATCGCCGGGTTCAACGGGCCCTCCCAGACCGTGCTGTCCGGCGCTGTCGCGGCGATCGAGCGGGTTTGCGCCCGAGCGGCCGCGGCCGGGGTCACCGCCACCCGGATCGCGGTCTCCCACGCGTTCCACTCACCGCTCGTCGCGCCCGCGGCCGAGGCGATGACCGAGCGCCTCGCCGAGTTCGACTTCGCGCCGTTGACCGGCCGGGTGATCTCCACCGTGACCGGCACGGCCCTCACCGCGGGGACCGACCTGCGGGCGTTGCTGCGCGAGCAGGTCCTGGCCCCGGTGCGGTTCCACCAGGCGGCCGCCGAGGCCGCGGGCCAGGCTGACCTGGTGCTCGAGCTGGGGCCCGGCCGGGTGCTCGGCGGCCTGCTGGCCGAGATCGCGCCGGACAAACCGGTGTTGTCCCTCGACACCGACAATCCGTCACTCGTCCCGCTGCTGCGGATCGTCGCGGCGGCGTTCACCGCGGGCGCGCCGGTGGACACCGAGGCGCTCTTCGAGGGCCGGGTCGTCCGGCCGTTCCCGCTCGACGGCGGGTTCACCTTCCTGGCCAGTCCCTGTGAGGAGGCCCCGGAGAGCTCGATCGGGCAGACCATGCTCGCGGAGGAAGCACCCGTCGAGACCGCCGTCCCCTCATCCGACATCGGCCGGTCGACGCTCGACCTGCTGTGCAAACTGGTCGCCGACCGGCTGGAACTCCCGCCCGACGTCGTCGGCCCGGACACTCATCCGCTCGACGACCTGCATCTGAGCTCGATCACGGTCGGCCAGCTGATCAACGACGTGACCAGGGAGCTGGGCCGTCCGGCGCTGGCCGCGACGACGAACTTCGCCACGGTGAGCATCGGTGAGCTCGCGAAGATGATCGACGAGCTGGCCGCGACCGCGCAGGCGGACGAGTCGCCGGACAACGCGGAGCCGCCCGGTGTCGCGACCTGGGTGCGGGCCTTCTCTGTCGGCGAAGTCGCCGAACCCGTCCCCGCGGCCGACGACGCGACGAGCGCCGGCCCCGGCTCCTGGACCGTTCACACGGTGGCAGGTCATCCCCTCGCCGAACCCGTGCGCAGGGCGCTCGAGGCCGCGGCCGTCGGCGAGGGTGTGTTGCTGTGCCTGCCGCCCGAGTGCGACGAGTCGCATTCGGGACTGTTCCTCGAAGCGGCACGAGCGGCGCTGGCCGCGTCCGCGGGCAGCCGGTTCGCGGTGGTCCAGCACGGGCTGGGTGCGGACGGGCTGGCCAGGACGCTGTTCCTGGAGTCGGGCACCACGCCGACGACCGTGATCACCTTCGACGACCCGGCGATCGCGGCCGAGGCGGCGGCAGCGCTGGTGGCCACCGAGGTCGCCGCGACCACGGAATACACCGCGGTGCGCTACGCGGCGGACGGCACCCGGACGGTACCGGCGCTCACCGCGATGCTGCCGGACCGGGCCGGACCGTCCCCTTTGGACGCCACCGACGTGGTGCTGGCGACCGGGGGCGGCAAGGGCATCACCGCCGAGTGCGCACTGGCCATCGCCATGGACAGCGGTGCCAGGCTGGCCCTGTTCGGCAGGGCGGCGGTGCACGAGGACACCGAACTCGCCGCGAACCTGTCCAGAATGGACGCCGCGGGAGTCGAGTACCAGTACGAACAGGTCGACGTCACCTCGGCGGCGGAGGTCGCGGCCGGGGTGGCCCGGATCAAAGCCGGCCTGGGTGCCGTCACGGCCGTTCTCCACGGCGCCGGGCGCAACATGCCGGCCGCGATCGGCTCGCTGACCCCGGAGGAGTTCAGCGCGACCTTGGCGCCGAAGGTCTCGGGGCTGCGGAACGTGCTGGCCGCGGTCGACCAGGACCGGCTCAAGCTGCTGCTGACCTTCGGCAGCGTCATCGGCCGTGCCGGTCTACGCGGGGAAGCGCACTACGCCACCGCCAACGACTGGATGTCCGAGCTGACCGCGCGGTTCCAGCGGGAGCACCCGCGGGCCAGGGCGCTCGCGCTCGAGTGGTCGGTGTGGTCCGGTGCGGGCATGGGGGAGCGGCTGGGCGTGGTGGAGGCGCTGATGCGCGACGGGATCACGCCGATCTCGACCGAAGAGGGAATCGCGGTGCTGCGCCAGGCGCTGGGCGACCCGTCGGCAGGACCGGTGCTGGTGGTTTCGGGCAGGCTTGGCGGGCTGCCGACGCTGAACCTGCCCCGCCCCGAACTGCCGCTGCGCCGGTTCACCGACCGGGTTCTCGTGCACTACCCGGAGGTCGAACTCGTCACCGAAGCCGATCTGAGCGCGGGCAGCGACCCGTACCTCGCCGATCATCTGCTCGACGGCGACTATCTGTTCCCGGCGGTGCTGGGCATGGAGGCGATGGCGCAGGTCGGCGCCGCGGCCGTCGGGCACCGGAGCTCGCCCCTGCTTGAGAACGCCGAGTTCCTGCGCCCGATCGTCGTGCGCCCCGGCGGTGTCACGACCGTCCGGTTCGCGGCGCTCGTACGGGACGCCTCGACGGTGGAAGTGGTCATCCGCAGTGCCGAGACGGGCTTCAGCGCCGACCACTTCCGGGCCACCCTGAGGTATCCGCGTCCCCGGCTGATGGCGGCGGTCGACGGGGCCGAGCCTGCTCTGCCGCTGGTCCCGGTGGAACCGGTCAGCGACCTCTACGGCGGGGTGCTGTTCCAGGGAAAGCGGTTCCAACGGCTACAGGCCTACCGGCGCGTCGGAGCGCGACGTGCCGTCGCCGAAGTCTCGACGAGCTCGACGTCGGCGTGGTTCGCGCCGTTCCTGCCGCAGGAACTGGTACTGGCCGACCCGGGCACCCGGGACACGATGATGCACGCTTTGCAGTGCTGCGTCCCCGACGCCACGTTGCTGCCCGAACGCGTCGACCGGCTCCATCTGTCCGAAGTGGACGACCAGAACACGCCGTACGTCGTTCTCGACGCGCGTGAGCGGTCACAGGACGGGGACAGCTACATCTACGACATCGACGTCCGCGACCAGGTCGGGATCCTGGTCGAACGATGGGAAGGCCTCAAGCTCAGGGCGGTCCGCAAACGCGACGGCGCCGGCCCGTGGGTGCCGTCGCTGCTGGGGCCGTATCTCGAACGCTCCCTCGAAGACGTGCTCGGGGGCGGGCGCACGGTGGTGATCGAACCCGACCCGGTCCGGACGGACGCGGGTCCGCCCGCGGAGCGGCGGGCGCAGACGAAGCTCGCCGTGAGCCGGGCGCTGGGCCGCCCCGTCCAGGTGCGGTACCGGCCGGACGGGCGCCCCGAGACCGACGGCGCGGTCATCTCGGCTTCCCACACCGCCGGGCTGACCATGGCGGTGGTGGGCGAGGGACGGCTGGGTTGCGACATCGAGACGGTTCTGTCCCGCGCCGAAGCCGACTGGGCGGGCCTCCTGGGGCCGGACGGCGTCGCGGTCCGCGACCTGCTGTGTTCCTTGTCGGCGGACGACGAGGCGGTGGCGGGCACCCGCGTCTGGAGCGCGCTCGAGTGCGTGCGCAAAGCGGGTTCGGCCGGTCAGGCGCTGACCGTGGACCGGGTGCTGCCCCAGGGCTGGACGGTGCTTTCCGCCGGCGACACCCGTATCGCCACCTGGGTGACGACGATCTCCGGGGTGGCCGAGCCGGTGGTGTTCGCCGTGCTGGTGGGGAAGGAGTGGTGACATGTCCGGGTACTACGAGATCCGTCACATCGTCGGGTTCGAGGAGACGAACCTGGTCGGCAACGTCTACTACGTGAACTATCTGCGCTGGCAGGGACGATGCCGCGAGATGTTCCTCAAAGACAGGGCCCCGGCGGTGCTGGAGGAGGTACGCGACGACCTCAAGCTC
The DNA here is from genome assembly GCF_046269425.1 of Amycolatopsis sp. cmx-11-12. Lineage (NCBI taxonomy): Bacteria > Bacillati > Actinomycetota > Actinomycetes > Pseudonocardiales > Pseudonocardiaceae > Amycolatopsis > Amycolatopsis sp. cmx-11-12. The sequence goes on from NZ_JADNQM010000013.1 coordinate 91,841, forward strand.
TTCACGCTCAAGGTCGATTGCGAGTTCTTCGCGGAGATCACCGCCTTCGACGAACTGGCGGTACGGATGCGGCTCGAGGAACTGACGCAGACGCAGATCCAGTTCACCTTCGACTACGTACTGCTGGGGCGGGACGGCGAAGAGACGCTGGTCGCCCAGGGCCGTCAACGCATCGCTTGCATGCGAGGCCCCAACACGGCGACAGTCCCGACCAGGGTTCCTGAAGCGCTCCGCGACGCGCTCGCGCCTTATGCGGTGTCGACGGCGGCGGTGAGCCCCTGATGGGCGGCGACGTCACACCGGGGCCGGGGCGCGGCTCCCCGGTACTCGCCAGGAACCCGGTACCCACCCGGTTCCGCGAGACGATGTCCCGGTTCGCCACCGGGGTCACGGTCCTCACCACGGGTGGCGAACGGGTGCACGGGATGACCGCCAACGCGTTCACCTCGGTGTCGCTCGAACCGCCGCTGGTGCTGTGCTGTGTGTCCCGGGCGGCGGTGATGCACGAGGCGATCACCGCCACCGGGTCGTTCGGCGTATCCGTGCTGGGTGCCCGGCAGCAAGATCTGGCGAAGTACTTCGCCGGCCGGTCGCGGCCCCTGGGCGCCGCCCAGTTCGACCCCGTCGAGTGGGTACCGGGTCCGCGTACCGGCGCCCCTCTGCTGACCGGCGCGCTCGCCTGGCTCGAGTGCGAACTGGTCGACGGGCACCAGGGTGGGGACCACTCCATCTTCGTCGGGTCGGTCCTGGCGTCCACCGTGGGCGCCGGGCACGACGCGCTCGTCTTTTTCGGCGGAGCCTTCGGGCAGACGGACCAAGGGCAGGGCGTGGCCCGGCTCGACCGAGGAGGAACCTGATGCAGGCCAGCGGATCGCCGGGCACCGCCCGGGAAGGGACCAAAGTGGACAGAACGCCGTGGCCGGTGATCTCGTCTTGAGCACTTTCGAGCGAGAAGCCAGTCCGAGGATCCCGTTCGAAGAGCGTGCCGCCTCGGTCGTGTCGATGCGCGAGCTGCGCGAACGGCGGGACAGCCTGCACCGGGACACGCTCGCCGGCGGCCACACGGCCGTGGAACGACAGCGCGCGAGCGGGAAGCGCACCGCACGGGAGCGATTGGACCTCCTGCTCGACGAAGGATCGTTCGTCGAGCTCGGCCTGCATAGACGGCAGCTGCCGACAGGTCCGTTGAGTCCCCGTGAGCGGCCGCGGACCGATGGCGTGGTCGTGGGATCCGGGACGATCGAGGGCCGCCAGGTGTTCGTCTACGCCCAGGACTTCTCCATTTTCGGTGGCTCACTGGGCGAAGCGCACGCGGCGAAGATCCACAAGGTGATGGATCTGGCGCTGGAGACCGGTTCGCCGTTGATCGGGCTGAACGACAGCGGCGGTGCGCGGATCCAGGAGGGGGTGATGGCGTTGCACGGCTACGGCGGGATCTTTCGCCGTCAGGTCGCCGCCTCGGGCATCATCCCGCAGATCAGCGTGGTGCTCGGCCCCTGTGCGGGCGGCGCCACCTACTCGCCCGCGCTGGCCGACTTCACCTTCATGGTCCGTGACATCGCGAAGATGTACCTGACCGGCCCCGCGGTCGTGAAGGCCGTCACCGGCGAGCACGTCAGTCACGAGGAACTCGGCGGGGCCGGGGTGCACGGCGAGTCCTCGGGGGTGGCGACCTTCGTGTACGACGACGAACCGGGTTGCCTGGAAGATGTCCGTCACCTGGTCTCGCTGCTGCCGTCCAACAACATGGAGCTGCCACCTCGCTCCGCCGCGTCGGGCGCGGACACGGACGTGCGCCCCCGGCTGGCCGAGATCGTGCCCGCGGATCCGGCCAAGCCCTACGACGTCCGTGACGTGATCGCGGAGGTGACCGACGACGGCGCGTACTTCGAACTGCACGAGGGCTGGGCGGCCAACATCGTGTGCGCGTTCGCCCGCGTCGACGGTGAGGTGGTGGGGATCGTCGGCAACCAGCCGATCGTGCTCGCCGGAGTGCTGGACGCCGACGCGGCACAGAAGGCGGCACGGTTCGTGCGGTTTTGTGACGCCTTCGGTATTCCTCTGATCACCCTGGTGGACGTACCGGGCTTCCTGCCCGGCAGCGAACAGGAGCGCGGGGGCATCATCCGTCACGGAGCGAAGCTGCTCTACGCCTATTGCGAGGCGACCGTGCCACGCATCCAGGTGATCCTGCGAAAGGCATACGGCGGCGCCTACATCGTCATGGACTCCCGCTCAGTGGGCAACGACCTGTCCCTGGCCTGGCCCACCAACGAGATCGCCGTGATGGGCGCGGAGGGGGCGGTGGACATCCTGTTCCGCCGCGAACTCGCCGCCGTCGACGACCAGCGGGAGCTGCGTGCCGAGCTGCTGGCGCACTACACCGAACAGCTGATCCATCCGTACTACGCGGCCGAGCGGGGCCTGGTGGACGACGTGATCGACCCGGCGGAGACCCGGTCCCTGATCGCCAAGGGGCTGGCCATGTTGCGGGACAAGAGAAGGCAGCCTTTCCGGCGGAAACACGGAAACGTGCCGCTGTAGGCCAGGTGGCCCGGCCCGTTCGCGGCGGGCACAATGCGCGGTATCGAAATACAAGAGGGGCCCGGAGCGAATCCGGGCAATTCTTGTATTTCGTGCCGAAAGCCGCGAAAAGGTGAAGTCGGAAGGCTATCCGACTTCCGTGAGTATCGACGACCTGATTTCCAGCAGGGCGAGCACTACCGGGGGATCGATCATTCGCTTGGGCGTGAGAGTCAGATTCACCGGCCCGCAGGAGACGCCGGCGCCTACTGTTATGGGGCCATATGCGCCAACCGACAACCCGAGGTCGTCATCGACCGGGACGCGTAAAACCTCATTGCGGTCCTTGGACAACGAGTGCGACAGTACGTACCATTCCCCGTTCGGAACGTCGTCGATGCGAAAGTGGCCCGGCCTGTCGAGCACGGTGCACTTGATCGGGCGTCCTTGGGGGATGCGGCCAGGGAACACGCCTACGAACACCACGCCGAGTTCGTCCGGGTGCTGTGCCGTGACCTTCCCGTGCACCACGCCCGTGTTGTGGCTGTTCCTGCCGGCCCTGCCCTGGCAGCGCAGCTGGGCGACCCCGCCGCCGCTCCGGTACTCGGTCGGCGAGACCCCGACGGCCTTGCTGAACGTCGTGCTGAAGGTGCCGACGCTGGAGTAGCCGACCAAATGGCTCACTTCGATCACGTTGATGGAGGTCGTCAGCAGCAGCCGTTTGGCCTCTTGCAGCCTGATGGCGGTGAGGAAACGCCCAGGGGAAATTCCGGTCACTCGCTGAAACATTCTTGTGAAATAAAACTTGCTGAACATGGCGACTCGCGCCAGATCTTCGACTGTCACCTTTTCATTGAAATTCTCGAACATGTATCCGACTGCACGATCAACTGCACGCTCGGAAGAAGTCATACTTTCCCCAGTCCCCTTGTGACAACCGAACTCGTAATCCCTTCAATGTCACTTTAAAACAGTACCAAGCGATTCAGGGGTCGTCAAAGGAAGCGATCTTCTTATCATGGCGACCGAACCTCGCACTAGTGATCGCGGACTTGTTCACCGCAACGGCCCATGGTGCAATTCGCAGAGTGATCCCTTTAGCGTCAAGGGTCTTACGTGGCCAAAATAAGGGAGGTCCTGAGGAGGTGCGGGACCGGGACGGACGTGACCCAAAGTGACTTTGATCGGGTGATACTCCCAGCACCGTGGCCGATAAGGGCACGGGGGAAGACGTGGCGCTCACGAGTGCCTGTTGCGTTCGCGCCCCACCCGGGTGCGACGGGATTCGATCCCCATCGCACCCGGGTGGCTGCGGTCATTTCCGGGCGGTGTCCTGCAAAAGCCAGTCGAGCGCCTCGACCGCGGAGCTGAGGACCGAAATGTGCCCTTCGTCCGGCCGCAGCCAGAGCTTCGCCGAATCGCACCGGTTCGCCAGCCATTCGGCGTGCGCGCTGGGCGCGATCCGGTCCTGGCCGCCGTGGATCAGCAGTACCGGCGGACGCACCTGCCCGAGGTCGCAACCCCACTCCGCGACATAGGCCAGCTCGTCGTCCATCATGCCGCCGGGGTCACCCTGGATGGCCTTCTCCGCGACTTCACCCAGCCAAGACCATTCGCCCGAAAGCAGGTCGTGGTCAGCGGGCGTGAACTCGTCCGGGTCGAACTCACTGTCGGAGAGGAAGTCTTCCAGCTGTGCCCGCCCCTCCGAAGCGGCGCGAAGCCTTCTCTCACCGGAGGCGCTCATCCCCGCGAACCAGTCGAGTCCCTCGACTCCCACCGGGGCCAGCCCGGAAACGCAGACCGCGCCCAGTACGCGCTCGGGCAGCAGCGCGGCGCACGCCAGCGCGTGCGAGCCGCCGCCGGAATGCCCCATCACCGCGAACTTCTCGACACCCAGCGCGTCGGCGATCGCGGCCACGTCGGCTGCCACCGACGAGATGGCCCGGCCGGGGTGGGGCGTCGATCCGCCGTAGCCGGGCCGATCGTGCGAAACCCACCGCACGCCTCGTTCGGCCGCGGCGGCGAGCAGCGGCTCGGGTGGCGCGCCGACGTTCGGGGTGCCGTGATGCCAGAACACGAGAAGTCGCGTTTCGGTGTCGCCTGGGCCGGTGTCGTAGACGTGCAACGTGCGGCCGTCATTCAGTGCCAGGTCTGTTTCCGTCACCATGCGCAGAGCCTAGCCCAGGCAACCGCCCCGAATTCGGCGGCCAAGCCCACGACGGAAAGGGAGAACCCGCCCGAAAACAGTCGGCGAATGTATCGGTGGATCGCTTCTGCCACGACATCGGGAATCGTGGCACATTCTCCGGAATCGGCTCCCGTGAGCAGGGCCCGCTCAGGCGCGCCAGCGTGCTGTCGGCAGCGAGGGGACCCGGTGACCTCGGTGGCCGGTCATCTCCTCGTTCGCGACGAGCGCGTTGAGCACGGCTTCTTCGGTCGCCTGCACCACGGCTTCGAAGAACGGGTCGAGCCTGCCCCAGGGAACGAACCGGAGGTTCTCGTACTCGGCTTCCTCGGTCCGGGGGAAGCGGCTGGTGAGCGAGCCAGGGTTCGCCGTGCTGAACGCGAGGAAGAGGTCGCCGGAGAAGTGCGAGCCCGCGGTGCCGGTGCGGGCGAGGCCGAGCGGGACCCGGCGCGCGAGCGAGGTGCATTGGCCCGGCAACAGGGGAGCGTCGGTGCCCACGATCACGATCACCGACCCCGCGCCCGACGGCGCCGCCCACTTCTCCTCCATCGGGTTGTCCGCGCTCAGCTCGATTCCGACCGGTTCACCGCCGACGGTGAGTTCGCGGCGTGAGCCGAAGTTGGCCTGCACCAACACGCCCACGGTGTACTCGTCGTCCCCATAGGGCACCAGGCGGGAGGCCGTGCCGGTGCCGCCCTTGAAGCCGTAACAGGTCATCCCGGTTCCGCCGCCGACGGAGCCCTCGTCGACCGGGCCGGTCCGCGCGGCGTCGATCGCGTCGATGGCGTGTCCATTGTGGATGGTCGGCGCGGTGCTGTCGTTCAGGTAGCCGTCCCAGGTTTCGGCGACCACCGGCAGCAGCCATTCGGCCGCCACGTCGGGCCGTTCGCGCACCACCCAGTCGATCACGCCTCGGTGACAGGCGCCGACAGCGTGGGTGGAGGTGATCAGCACCGGCAGCGTCAGTGAACCGGTCTCGGCCAGCCAAGCGGTGCCGGTCATCTCGCCGTTGCCGTTGAGCGCGTATGTCCCGGCCGCGCACGGCACGGCGAAATCCGCGCGTCCGCGCGGCAGCACGGCGGTGACGCCGGTGCGCACGGACTCGCCTTCGACGAGTGTCGTGAAGCCGATCTCGACGCCGGGGACGTCGGTGAGCGCGTTGTGCTCGCCGGTCCGGCCTGGCAGGGGGACACCCAGATCGCGGGCGCGGGTCATGAACGTTCCTCCAGGGGATTCGTGGTGGCGGTGCGGGCGTAGGACAGCAACATCGCTTCGGCGGTCGCGGTTTCCAGCGTCGGCACGGCTTGGGTGAGGTGCAGGCCGTAGCCGTCTTCCAGCGCGACGAGGTTCCGCGCGATCGACACCGCGTCCGTGGTCAGCACGAACTCGCCGGTGGCGGCGCCGGCTTCGAGGATGCCGGTGTAGATCCGCACCTGCTGTTCGTAAAGCGTGATGTGCCGGGCGGCGTACACGGGATCGCGGCGGGCGATCGTGCCGAGTTCGTAGAGCAGCACGCAGAGTTCGTCGTCGGGGCCGGCGGGCAGGCCACTGCGGATCATCGAGAGCAGCCGTTCGCCAGGGGCCGTCTTCGCGCTCGCGGCCTGTTCCCTCGCCGAACAGAAGCGTGCCACCGCCTCACGCTGCACCTCCTGGAGCAGGTCGGCGAGGGTGGGGAAGTAGTACAGGACCGAACCCGACGACAATCCCGCGCCCTCGGCGATGTCCCGCAGCCGCAGGTTCAGCACGCCGCGTTCGAGGACGGCGCGTCCGGCCACCTCGATCAGTTCGGCCCGTCGCTCCGGTGCCTTGCTCGGTCTCGCCATGGGTTCATTCTTCGAACCTTCTTCAAAAAACGCAAGACCTGATCCGGATCAGGTCTTGACGTCACACGGTGAAGAGCCTTTGATGCGTGCTCAACAGTTCTTCGAAGGAGACTCAAAGAACCCACCTTCCAGGAGGTCGGCCGTGTCCACTCCCGCCCTACGCCGCGGTCTGCGCACCCTCGGCACGCTGCTCATCACGCTTTCCGCGATCAGTCCCGCCTCGTCGGTCTTCATCATCGCGCCGGGAGTGATCTCCGGCGCCGGGACGGGCGCCTTCTACAGCTTCGTGGCCGCCGCGGTCGTGGGCGTGTTCATGGCCTTCGTCTACGCCGAACTCGCGTCGGCCTTCCCGCTGGCCGGCGGGGAATACGCGATCGTCACCCGCACGCTCGGGAGGTTGCCAGGGTTCGCCGTACTGGGCCTGATGATCATCACGCAGGTGCTCATCGTGGCGGTGATCGCGCTCGGCGTCGGCACCTATCTCGGCGTGCTCATGCCCGGCGTACCCGGCCCGGTGATCGCCGCCGTGACCTGCGTGGTCGCGGCCGTGGTCGGCGTGTTCGACATCAAGCTCAACGCCTGGGTGACCGGGATCTTCCTCGCCATCGAGATCCTCGCGCTGATCGTGGTCAGCGCGCTCGGGCTGTTCAACCCGGCGCGGTCGTTCAGCGAGCTGCTCGCGCATCCGGTCGCCTTCGATGGGAGCCCGGCGACGGTCGGCGCCATCGCGATCGCCACCTCGGTCGCGATCTTCGCCTACAACGGCTACGGCTCGGCGGTGTACTTCGGCGAGGAGACGCAGGACGCCTCCCGCGGGATCGCCCGCGCGATCCTGCTGGCGCTCGGCATCACGGTGCTCGCCGAATTGATCCCGGTGACCGCGGTCCTGCTCGGCGCGCCCGACCTGAACGCGTTGTTCGCCTCGGAGAACATGTTGTCCTACTTCATCGACTCGCGTGGCGGCGGAACACTCGACACCGTGCTCGGCCTGGCGGTCGCGCTCGCGATCGTCAACGCGGTGCTGGCGATCGTGCTGATCAGCTCGCGGATGCTGTTCAGCAGCGGCCGCGACCGGGCGTGGCCTTCGCCGGTCAACCGGGCGCTGTCCGCGGTGCACCCGAAGTTCGGGACGCCATGGGTGGCCACCGTCGGCACCGGCCTGGTGGCCGCGCTGCTCTGCTTCGTCGACCCGAAACTGCTGCTCGTGGTGACGAGCACGTCGATCGTCGCGGTTTACGCGGCGCTGTGTCTCGGCGCGATCGTCGGCCGCCGCACCGGCGCCACGGCGCACGCCAAGTACCGGATGCCCTGGTTCCCGGTCGCGCCGGTGCTGGCGCTCGCCGTGCTGGTGTTCGTCGTCTACCAGAACCTGCTCGATCCGGCGGTGGGACGGCCGAGCCTGATCGTCACGGCCTGCGTCGCCCTGCTGTCGATCGCGTACTACGTCCTGGTGCTGCGGCGAAAAGGCGGCTGGAAGCTCGCCGCTGTCACGGAAGAGAAGGTCACCGAGGAGCACGCCTGATCAGGTGTACTCCGCGATCTCCACGCCGTACGTGCCCGGTTCGAGGGCCTCGAAGATGTGCGGGATGTCGCCGGGGTAGCAGATGTAGTCGCCGGGCAGCAGTTCGACCGGGTCGTCCTGCGGCCCGACCCTGGCCCGCCCGGCGCTGAGGATCATGTGCTCGACGATGCCGCTCATATGCGGATCCGAAAGCCGCGGCTTCCCGGGCTCGGCGCGAATCAGGTACACGTCGCGCCGGGCTCCGGGCGGGCAGGAACTGAGCAGCGTGCACGCGTAGTCGGCGTGTTCGGCGAACACCGTCGGCCCGCTGCCCGACCGGATGACCTGCACCCGGGGGCGCTCGGGCTCGACCACCCGGGAGAACGGGACGTCGAGCGCGACACACAGCGCCCAGATCGTCTCGACACTCGGGTTCCCGGCCCCGGACTCCAACTGGGAGAGCGTGGACTTCGCGATGCCGGCGCGTTTGGCGACCTCGGTGAGGGACAGCCCGGTGCGGGCGCGCTCCCGGCGCAGGGACATGGCGATGACGTCCAGTGGTGCGCCGTCGGACGCGGTCGGGGACATGCGTTCGCTCCATCGGTCGTTGCGTTCGCCTTGACGAACACGGGTGCGTTCGTTCATCGTATGACGCTATGCGTTCGATATGGCGAACAGCCACCCGTGTCCTGGGGCGCGATCTTCTCCGTGACATCGGACTGGTCTGCCTCGCCGACACCATTGTCGGCATCTCCTACGGCGCGATCGCCGTGGGCTCCGGCTTCCCGATCTGGGCGCCGATGCTGCTTTCCGTGCTGGTCTTCGCCGGTGCCTCGCAGTTCATGTTCGTCGGCATCATCGCCGCCGGCGGCAGCCCGGTCGCGGCCGTCGCGGCCGGTCTGCTGGCCAACGCCCGGCACCTGCCGTTCGGCTTCGCGATCGGCGACGTCCTGGGGAAGCGATGGTCGTCGAGGGTGGTCGGCAGTCACCTCATGATCGACGAATCGGTCGCGTTCGCGCTGGCTCAGCGCGACGAGGCCCGCCGTCGCGCGGCCTACTGGGTGTGCGGGATCGGGCTGTTCGTGTGCTGGAACGTCGGTGTCCTCGCCGGGGCGTTCGCCGGGACGGCGATCAGTGACACGGACGCCTTCGGGCTCGACGCGGCCTTCCCCGCGGTCCTGCTCGCGCTGGTCCTGCCGTCGCTGCGCGACCGCGCCACCCGGCTGCCGGTGTTCGTCGGGGTGGCCGTCGCACTGGCCACGACACCGTTTCTGCCCGCCGGGCTGCCGGTGCTGCTCGCGCTGGTCGGCGTGCTGGCCGGAGTGGCCGCGAAAGAACCCGCCGAACGCGAACCCGAGGGAGTGCACTGATGGATCCGCTCGAACTGATCATCGCGGGCGGTGTGCTCGCTGCCGGAACCTTCGCCTTCCGCTTCGCAGGACCGGTGCTGAAGGCGCGGTTCACCGTGTCACCCAAGGTCGAGAAACTGATGGCACGCTCGGCCGTCGTCCTGCTGGCCGCGCTGGTCGCGGTCGCCGCGCTCACCGAGGGGCACGAGTTCGCCGGATACGCCCGGCCCGCCGGTGTCCTGGTCGGCGGCGTGCTCGCCTGGCGCAAGGCGCCGTTCGCGCTGGTCGTCGTGGCGGCCGCCGCGACCGCCGCCCTGCTGCGGCTCGCCGGGGTCCCCTGACCTGGCCGTTCCCCGGAGCGCCTAAGCTAAGGGGAACGTTTTTCGGGAGGTCGGGTGGCGATCGCGACGGGGGCACGGCCGGTGGTCGGCGTGCTCGCACTGCAGGGTGACGTGCGGGAGCACGCCGAGATGGTGGAGCGCGCCGGTGCGCGCGCCCTGCCGGTCCGCCGCGCGAGCGAACTGTCCGAAGTGGACGGTCTGGTGCTGCCGGGCGGCGAGTCGACCACGATGTCGAGGCTGCTCGAGACCTTCGAACTGCTCGAACCCCTGCGCGAGCGCATCGCGGACGGACTGCCCGCGTTCGGCTCCTGCGCCGGGATGATCCTGCTCGCCCGCCAGGCCCTCGACGGTCGCCCTGACCAGCGGCAACTCGGCGGACTCGACGTCGTCGTCCGGCGGAACGCGTTCGGACGACAGGTCGATTCATTCGAGGCCGATCTCGACTTCACCGGTATCGAAGGCGGCCCGGTGCACGCTGTGTTCATCCGCGCCCCGTGGGTCGAAAAAGCGGGCGACGGTGTGGAGGTACTCGCCAGTGTCCCCGAAATGCCGGGCTCGGACGACACGACCGCTAGGATCGTCGCGGTCCGGCAGGGGGCGGTACTCGCCACGTCGTTCCACCCCGAACTCACCGGGGACGAGCGCGTGCACAGGCTGTTCGTCGACCTCGTGCGGCAGGCTTAGGCAAAACCGACACTGTGCTCAGCGGCGGGCACAGGAGTAGATGGAGGAGAGATGAGCGGCCACTCCAAGTGGGCCACCACGAAGCACAAGAAGGCCAACCTGGACGCGAAGCGCGGCAAGCTCTTCGCCCGGTTGATCAAGAACATCGAGGTGGCTGGACGGACCGGCGGTGGCGACCCGGATGGCAACCCGACGCTCTACGACGCCATCCAGAAGGCCAAGAAGAACTCGGTCCCGCAGGACAACATCGAGCGCGCGCGCAAGCGTGGTGCCGGTGAAGAAGCGGGCGGCGCCGACTGGCAGACCATCACCTACGAAGGCTACGGCCCGAACGGTGTGGCCGTGCTGATCGAATGCCTCACCGACAACAAGAACCGCGCCGCCATGGAGGTCCGGACCGCGCTCACCCGGAACAACGGCTCGCTCGCCGACCCGGGTTCGGTCTCCTACATGTTCAACCGCAAGGGCGTCGTGATCATGCCCAAGGGTGAGGCTGCCGAGGACGACGTCCTCATGGCCGTGCTCGACGCGGGCGCCGAAGAGGTCAACGACCTCGACGAGAACTTCGAGATCGTCTCCGAGGCCACGGACCTCGTCCCCGTCCGGAAAGCCTTGCAGGAGGCCGGTTTCGAGTACGAGTCCGCGGATCTCACGTTCCTGCCGTCGGTCAGTGTCCCGCTGGACGTCGAGGGCGCGAAGAAGGTCTTCAAGCTCATCGACGCCCTCGAAGATTGCGACGACGTGCAGAACGTTTATGCGAACTTCGACGTCTCCGACGAGGTCATGGCCGAGGTAGGCTGATCGTTTTTCCCGCCATGCCGCGGAAAATCCGTCCCGGGACTAGGTGCAGACACGGACGTGGGGCAGAATGTCGCGCGTGACGACCTCCGAAGCCGATGCCCTCACCGCCGAAGAAACCGAACTCATCCAATGGATCGAGTCTCAGGCGCAGGCGAGAGGGAACGCGGTCATCGCGGTCGAGGGCGACGAGGAGGAAGCGGCCTTCTGCTTCACCGCGTGCGCCTGGGCGCTGCACGGTGTCGCGGAAGCGGTCGTGATCGGCCTGCCCGAGAACATGGGGCCGGTCCTGCTCGACGCCTACGTCGACCGCGCGGCCGCCGGCGAGATCTTCGAGGTCGGCAGGCGCTACGACGATTTCTTCGAGGGCGCGCCGGTGGTCTTCGAACGGGTCGCGAAGGGGCACTATCCCGAGTACTTCGGGAGCGCGTTCCTGATCTACCCGGACGGGGACTTCCCGGCGCTGCAACTGCTCGTCGCCACGCCGGACGGGCATTTCCCGTGGCACCCGGACGCGCCGGAGGGCTTCGCGCGATACCAGCCGGTGCTGACCGAATCCGGTGACCCGGAGAGCTGGACACCGGGCGTCGACGGCCCCTGAGTCCACGGCCACCTGAACCCCCTCGGTACCGGCGCCCTTGCTCACTTGAAGTACATGAAGGCCCCCTTCCTTGCGCCAGGCGCAAGGAAGGGGGCCTTCATGTACTTGGGGAGAGTGCGCCGCGGCCGCAACTAGAGGGCTACTTGCGGCCTCAAGCAAGCCAGGGCGCCAGGTCCTCGGCGGCTCCCGGCCACTCCGCGGCCAGAGCGGCGGCGGACCGGAACTCCACGCAGTCGTCCGTGTAAGGCGGCACCACGACGGTGCCGAGCAGACTCCACTCACCGGTGCTCACGGACGCCTGCCATACCCCGGCGGGCACCACCACCTGCGGACGCTGACCGGCCGCGACGTCCGGTCCCAGCACCGGCCGGGAGATCCGCCCGTCCGGGAACAGCAGCAGCATCCGCACCGGGGCCCCGGCGTGATGGGCGTAGATCTCCAGCCGGTCCAAGCGGTGCGGAGCCGAGGTCTCCGGCGCCGCCAGCAGGTAGTAGATCGCCGAAGCGGTCTCGTCGCGCCAGCTCTGTGCCCAGCGCCCGCCCTCCACGGGTAGCGGCTGGAGACCCAGATGTGCGGTGAAGTCGGCAGGGCTCGGCATGTCTCCATCCTGCCGTCTCTTGGTCCAGGTAGCCTCAGGCTCGAACTGATGTTCGCCGTAACAGCCGGAGCAGCGGAGGGAAACGCGTGCGGGTACTCGGGGTCGACCCCGGTCTGACCAGGTGCGGGCTCGGAGTGGTCGACGGCGGCACGGGCCGCACCGTCCGCGCCGTGGCCGTCGACGTCGTGCGGACGCCGCCCGACGCCGACCTTTCCGTACGCCTGCTGGGGATCTCCGACGCCGCCGAGCGGTGGATGGATCGCTACAAACCCGAGGCCGTCGCGGTGGAACGCGTTTTCGCACAGCACAACGTGCGCACCGCGATGGGCACCGCGCAGGCGGGCGGCGTCGTCGCGCTCGCCGCGGCCAAACGCGGGCTGCCGGTCGTCTTCCACACGCCGAGTGAGGTCAAAGCGGCCGTCACCGGCTCCGGCCGCGCGGACAAGGCGCAGGTCACCAGTATGGTCATGCGGCTGCTCGGCCTCGAGGTCAAACCGCATCCGGCGGACGCCGCGGACGCGCTCGCGCTCGCCATCTGCCATCTGTGGCGCGAACCGATGCGGGTCCGGCTCGCCGAAGCCGAGGCAAGGGCGGCCGAGATCGCCAAGAACCACAAGGCCAGGCTCGCCGCCGCGGCACAGCGCGCCAAAAAACAGGAAGCCAAAACGCAGGGAGCGGCACGATGATCTCCTCGGTACGCGGAGAAATCCTCTCCATCAGCCTCGACCACGTCGTGATCGAAGTTGGGGGAGTGGGCTTCGCCGTGCAGGCCACCCCCGCCACTCTCGCGACGCTTCGCCGCGGCGAGGAGGCGATGCTGCACACCGCGCTCGTGGTCCGCGAGGATTCCCTGACGCTGTTCGGTTTCGCCGACGCCGACGCCCGCGAACTGTTCGGCCTGTTGCAGACGGTCTCCGGGATCGGCCCGCGGCTCGCGCTGGCGACGTTGGCCGTCCTCGACCCCGACAAGCTGCGCTCCGCGCTGGTCGAAGGCAACATCACCGTGCTCACCCAGGTGCCCGGCATCGGCCGCAAGGGGGCAGAGCGGCTCACGCTCGAACTGCGCGACAAGGTCACCGCGCTCGCCGGCCCGACCGACGGCTCCCCGCCGATCGTCGCGCCCGGCGCGCTGCGCGGTGAGGTCGTCGAGGCGCTCGCGGGTCTCGGCTTCCCGGCCAAGCAGGCCGAACAGGCCGTCGACAAGGCGCTCGGCGAGGGCGAAGGCCACACGACGTCCTCCGTGCTGCGCGCCGCGTTGGCCACCCTCGGACGTAAGCGGTAGCTCACCACATGGACTATGAGGCCGTGACGGATTTCGAGGCCGACGAGACCCTTTCGGCGCTGCCACAGACCGGCGAGGGCGAGGTCGAGACCACACTTCGCCCGCGCAAGCTTGACGAGTTCATCGGCCAGCCGCGAGTCCGTGAGCAGCTCGAACTCGTCCTGGAGAGTGCACGCCGCCGGGGTGTCCCGCCGGACCATGTCTTGTTCTCCGGCCCGCCAGGACTGGGCAAGACGAGTATGGCGATGATCGTCGCCGCCGAACTCAACGCCGCCATCCGGATCACTTCGGGGCCCGCACTGGAACGCGCGGGGGACCTCGCCGCGATGCTGTCCAACCTGGCGCCCGGCGACGTCCTGTTCATCGACGAGATCCACCGCATCGCCCGGCCAGCCGAGGAAATGCTGTACCTCGCGATGGAGGACTTCCGGGTCGACGTCGTCGTCGGCAAGGGGCCCGGCGCCACCAGCATCCCGCTGGAGATCGCGCCGTTCACGCTGGTCGGGGCCACGACGAGGTCCGGTTCGCTGACCGGCCCGCTGCGCGACCGGTTCGGTTTCACCGGCCAGATGGAGTTCTACACCGACAGCGAACTCGACCTCGTCGTGCGCAGGGCCGCCACGATTCTGGAGATCGAGATCGACCGCGACGGTTCCGCGGAGATCGCCCGCCGGTCCCGCGGCACACCCCGGATCGCGAACCGGCTGCTGCGCCGGGTACGCGACTACGCCGAGGTTCGCGCTGACGGGCACGCCACCCGCAAGGTCGTGCGCGCCGCGCTGGAGGTCTACGACGTCGACGAACTCGGCCTCGACAGGCTCGACCGCGCGGTGCTGACAGCGTTGGTCCGGTCCTTCGGCGGCGGCCCGGTCGGCGTGTCGACACTGGCCGTCGCGGTCGGGGAAGAACCGACTACCGTCGAAGAGGTGTGTGAGCCCTACCTGGTCCGCGCCGGTATGCTCGCCCGCACTCCTCGCGGCCGGGTCGCCACAGCGGCCGCGTGGGAACACCTCGGCCTGCCGGCTCCGCCCGGTGCCACACGCGGCGAGCAGGGCGGCCCGAACCTGTTCGACCAGGACTGACCGGACCGTTCACGCGGTACGAGGCCCGTGGTGGAGACGGGTGGTGGTGGAGTTTCCGCTGGCACCTGGCACACTCGGGTAGAGCACACCCCGCCAAATCGGACAAAACAGCGCACCGCGCGGCGTCCGCTCGAAATGGAGAGTCATGAACCAGTTATTGCTGCCGCTGCTCCTGATGCTCGTTGTGGCGATCCCACTCGTCATGGGCACCCGTAAGCAGAAGAAGGCGGCGGCAAAGCAGCAGGAGCTGCTCTCGAGCCTTGCTCCCGGTGACCGGGTGATGACCACCTCCGGTCTCTACGCGTCTGTCGCCGACGCCACCGCCGACACCACGATCGACCTCGAGATCGCCCCTGGTGTCGTGACCACCTGGCTCCGCCAGGCCGTTCGCGAGAAGATCGAGCCGGTCGTCGAGACCGACGAGGACACCCTCGACACCGATGAGGTCGTCGAAGAGCCGGTCATCGAGTCGAAGGACGAAGAGCGCGTCGAGGAGAAGTCCGGCGCGCAGATCGCTCCTCCGCTGGAGCACGGCAAGAAGTAGCACCGGGACATCCGGTGAACCCGCGACCGCGATCGACGTCGCCACGGCGCAGTCTGGACTGTCCGCTCGCAGTCGGCGGACAGGGCGCCGTGGCACCGCGATAGCGGGGCCTTCGGCCGGGGCGGGTTCGAGTCCGGTCACTTCTGGTGGGCGCGTTTCAGCTCCGCCGGCAAGGGGCCAAGGCCATCCCCGACACCAGACTTTCGTAGGTGCGGGGGCAACGCCGGGCTCACGCAGCACCGAGTACTGTCTCGGTGCTGCGTGCGTGTCCGTCGTCATAGTCGTGCCCGTTCACCGGGCATCGTCATCGAGGCAGGTTCGCGGTACCGCCGGACTCGGAGTCCGGTGAGTGAACAGCCAAGCCCATTGGGGAAACCCAGTCCGTCCGAGGAGACCGAAGCACAGTGGCCGCACCGGCCGGGCATCTCCGCCCGGGACGCTATCTCGCCTTCTTCGCCCTGATCGTGGTGGCGCTGTACGCCCTGGTGTTCTTCACCGGAAGCGGCAAGCCGACGCCGAAGCTCGGCATCGATCTGCAAGGCGGCACGAGGGTTACGCTGACCGCCCGCAATCCCGACGGCGGCGACCCTCCGCGAGATTCCCTCGAACAGGCCCGCTCGATCATCGAGCGCCGGGTCAACGGTATCGGCGTCAGCGGCACCGAGGTCGTCCTCGACGGCAGCAACGTCGTGATCACCGTCCCCGGCGAGCAGGGCGACCAGGCCAAGGCCCTGGGCAAGACCGCGAAACTGGGCTTCCGGAAGGTTGTGACGTCGCAGCCGGTGACCCCGGTTCCGCAGCCGTCAACTCCGCCCACTTCCGGTGCGCCTTCGTCGGCGCCGCCCGCGTCGTCGGGTGCCCCCGGCGTGAGCGCTCCGCCGAGCAGTCCGGCCAACGGTGGCGGTGCCGCCGCCGCCGGCGCGCCGCAGCAGCAGCCGGACGAGAATGCCGACGAGCGGACCAAGAGGGAGATCGACGAGGCCCGGAACCTCCGGCAGAACCCCGATCTGATGTCGCCGGACCAGGCGAAGCAGGCAGCGGCGGCCGAAAAGGCGTTCGCGGCACTCAACTGCGACCCCAAGATCGCGGACCCGCTTGTCGGTAACGACCTCACCGACAAGCCGCTGGTCGCCTGCGGTGACAAGAACACCATGAAGTATCTGCTGGAACCGGAGTTCCTTCCCGGAACGCAGATCTCCGACGCCTCTTCGTCCTACAGCACCCAGAACTCCCAGTGGGTCGTCAACCTGAACTTCAAGAGTGAGGGTTCCCAGATCTGGGGCGACTTCACCTCGAAGAACACCCAGAAGCAGGCGGCGTTCGTCCTCGACACGCAGGTCGTTTCCGCGCCGACCATCCAGTCCGCGATCCTCGGCGGTCAGACGGAGATCACCGGCCGGTTCAGCCAGACCGAGGCGAAGGATCTGGCGGATGTGCTGAAGTACGGTTCGCTGCCGCTGTCGTTCGAGTCCTCGGACGCGACCACGGTGTCCGCGACGCTGGGTCTCGCGTCGCTGCAGGCGGGCCTCATCGCCGGCGGTATCGGCCTGCTGGCCGTGTTCATCTACTGCATGTTCTATTACCGGCTGCTCGGCCTGCTGACGATCCTGTCGCTCGGGTTGTCGTTCGCGATCGTGTACGGGGTCCTGGTGCTGCTGGGGCGGTGGATCGGGTACACCCTCGACCTCGCGGGCGTGGCAGGCCTGATCATCGCCATCGGTATCACCGCGGACTCGTTCGTCATTTACTTCGAACGATTGAAGGACGAAATCCGCGAAGGCAGAACCTTCCGATCAGCGGTCCCGCGCGGCTGGTCTCGAGCCCAGCGCACGATTCTCGCGGCGGACGCGGTCAGCTTCCTCGCCGCGGCGGTCCTCTACCTGCTGGCCGTCGGTGACGTGAAGGGCTTCGCGTTCACTCTCGGCATGTCGACGGTCCTCGACCTCGTGGTCGTCTACCTCGTCACGCATCCGCTGGTCGCGATGGTGTCCCGGTCCAAGTCGAAGTTCCTGTCCAACCCCAAGAACCTCGGCCTCGGCGCCGTGCAGCAGCTGGGTTCGGACCGCAAGGCCGCTCGCGCCGTCTCCGGCCGTCCGAACGTGAAGGAGGCGTGACCGTGGTCGACGAGAAGAACACCACCGAGAACAAGCGCGAGAGCGTCTTCCACCGTATGTATGTGGGCAGCGGCGTCTTCAACGTCGTCGGCGTCCGCAAGCGTTGGTACCTCTTCTTCGGCGCGCTGGTGCTGGTGTGCATCGCGTCGATGGGGGTCAAGGGCTTCAACTTCGGCATCGACTTCGAAGGCGGCACCCAGATCCAGCTGCCCGCCAACGGCAAGAGCGGGCAGATCACCGAAGAGCGGGCCAAGGAGGTCTTCGCCTCCGCGCTGGGCAAGCCCGCCGACGAGGCGCAGAAGGTCGGCAGCGGTGTCTCGTCGACCATCCAGCTCCGTTCGGACACCTTGGACGCGGCCGAGGTCGCCGAGGTGAAGCAGGCCCTGTTCCGGGAACTGGGCCCGATCGGCTCCTCCGGCCAGCCCAGTGTCCAGGCGATCAGTGACAGCGCGGTGAGCGCGTCCTGGGGCGGGGAGATCTCCCGGCAGGCGCTGATCGCGCTCGGGGTCTTCCTGCTGGCGGTCACCTTGTTCCTGGCGTTGTACTTCGACCCTCGGATGGCGGCCGCGGCACTGGTCACCCTGCTGAACGACATCGTGGTGACGGCGGGTGTGTACTCGCTGATCGGTTTCGAGGTCACGCCGGCGACGGTGATCGGTCTGCTGACGATCCTCGGGTTCTCGCTGTACGACACGGTGGTGGTGTTCGACAAGGTCCGCGAGAACACGCGCGGCCTGCTCGGCCTGACCCGCCGGACGTACGGGGAAGCGGCGAACTTGGCGTTGAACCAGACGCTGATGCGTTCGTTCAACACCTCGTTGATCGCGGCGCTGCCGATCCTCGGTCTGCTGGTGATCGGCTACCTCCTGCTCGGTTCCGGCACCCTGCAGGAGCTCGCGCTCGTGCAGCTCACCGGCACCGTGGTCGGCGTGCTGTCGTCGGTCGCGCTGGCGACGCCGCTGCTGGTCGACTTCAAGATGCGTGACCCGAAGTACCGGCAGCAGGCCGATCGGGTCGCCTCGCGGCGCGCGAACCAGGCTCGCAAGGCCGCCGCCGAACGCGACGACGACTTCGACCCCAACGACGAAGAGGCGCTGGAAGCCGAACTCCGCAGGGAGAAGGCTTACGCCGCCGCGGCGAGCGTTCCGGCGCGGAACCAGAAGGCCCACAAGGGCCGTCCGCAGGGCAAGCGCAAGAGGTAACCGCAGGTTCGAAGCGTGTTATGAACGGACCTTTCATAACAAAATTTGTTATGAAAGGTCCGTTCATAACGTCCGGGGTACCGCAGCGGTGAGTTTGAGAGCAGGGAAGTACATGGAGCTGGACAAGGCACTCGACCTGATCGCCGACGTGCCGGACTTCCCGGAACCCGGCGTGCTGTTCCGGGACCTGAGCCCGTTGTTCGCCGACGCCGCCGGTTTCAAGGCCGTCACCGACGCGCTGGCCGCCACCCTCGATCCCGGCGTCGACCTGCTGGCGGGCGTGGAAGCGCGCGGGTTCCTGCTGGCCGCCGCCGTCGGCTACTCCCGCGGTCTCGGCGTCGCGCTGATCCGCAAGCCCGGCAAGCTTCCCAGAGTCGCGGGCAGGGTCGATTACAAGCTGGAATACGGCACGGCGACCGTCGAACTGCCCGAAGGCATCGTCGAGCCTGGTCAGCGTGTCGCGGTCCTCGACGACGTGCTCGCCACCGGCGGCACGGTCGCGGCGACCTGCAAACTGCTGGAAGACGCGAAGGCGCAGGTCACCGGGGTCTCGGT
Source organism: Amycolatopsis sp. cmx-11-12 (assembly GCF_046269425.1). NCBI lineage: Bacteria > Bacillati > Actinomycetota > Actinomycetes > Pseudonocardiales > Pseudonocardiaceae > Amycolatopsis > Amycolatopsis sp. cmx-11-12. The sequence goes on from NZ_JADNQM010000013.1 coordinate 111,023, forward strand.
GGTCATGGAACTCGCCGCGCTCGGTGGTCGTTCCGTGCTTGAAGGGCGTCGTGTGGAGGCTCTCCGGGTGTGTTGAGCGGGCGTACCCAGTGTGCCGCGAGGGGGAACGGTTACCCTTGACGTCCGAAGGCCGCACGAAGCGCAGGAGGTGCGGGTGAGCCAAGAGCTCGATGCCGCGGTGTCCTCGAAGGACGGCACCGAGCAGAACGGTGCGGCGCGACAGGGGGCAGCGCCGACGCCATCCGCGACGCGCCGCGTCCGTGCCCGTCTCGCCCGCCGGATCACCGCACAGCGTGCCGCGCCGGTCAAGCAGGTTCTCGAGCCGCTCGCCGTCATCCACCGCGAGCTGCACCCCAACGCCGATCTCGCGCTGCTCCAGCGCGCCTACGACGTCGCCGAAGAGCTCCACCGTGAACAGCGGCGCAAGTCCGGCGACCCGTACATCACGCATCCGCTCGCGGTCGCGACCATTCTCGCCGAGCTCGGCATGGACACGACGACGCTGGTCGCGGCGCTGCTGCACGACACCGTCGAGGACACCGGATACTCGCTGGAGAGCCTGAAGGCGGACTTCGGCGAGAAGGTCGGCGAACTGGTCGACGGCGTCACCAAGCTGGACAAGGTCAAGCTCGGCACGGCCGCCGAGGCCGAGACCATCCGCAAGATGGTCATCGCGATGGCGCGCGACCCGCGCGTGCTGGTCATCAAGCTGTCCGACCGGCTGCACAACATGCGCACGATGCGTTTCCTGCCGCCGGAGAAGCAGGCCCGCAAGGCTCGCGAGACCCTGGAAGTCCTCGCCCCGCTGGCACACCGGCTCGGCATGGCGACGGTCAAATGGGAGCTGGAGGATCTGGCTTTCGCGATCCTGCAACCGAAGAAGTACGACGAGATCGTCCGCCTGGTCGCCGATCGCGCACCCTCGCGGGACACGTACCTGCGGTCCGTGATCACCGAGCTGACCGGCAACCTCGAAGGCTCGCGGATCACCGCCAAGGTCGAGGGACGGCCGAAGCACTACTACTCGATCCACCAGAAGATGATCGTCCGCGGGCGCGACCTCGACGACATCCACGACCTGGTCGGCGTGCGGATCCTGGTCGAGGACGTCCGCGACTGCTACGCCGCGATGGGTGTCGTCCACGCGCTGTGGCAGCCGGTCCCCGGCCGGTTCAAGGACTACATCGCACAGCCGCGTTTCGGCGTCTATCAGTCGTTGCACACCACGGTGATCGGCCCGGACGGCAAGCCGCTGGAAGTCCAGATCCGCACCTACGAGATGCACCGCACCGCCGAGTACGGCATCGCCGCGCACTGGCGGTACAAGGAAACCCGCGGTACCCACAGCGGCAACGCGGCCAACGCGGTGGACGTCGACGAGATGGCGTGGATGCGCCAGCTCCTCGACTGGCAGCGTGAAGCCGCGGACCCGGGTGACTTCCTCGAATCGCTACGCTACGAGCTCGCCTCGCGCGAGATCTTCGTGTTCACGCCCAAGGGTGACGTGATCACCCTGCCGGTCGATTCGACCCCGGTCGACTTCGCCTACGCCGTGCACACCGAGGTCGGCCACCGCTGCATCGGTGCCCGCGTCAACGGCAGGCTCGTCGCACTCGAGCGCAAGCTGGAGAACGGCGAGGTCATCGAGATCTTCACCTCGAAGGCCGAGACGGCAGGGCCGAGCCGCGACTGGTTGCAGTTCGCCGGTTCCCCCAAGGCACGCGCGAAGATCCGGCAGTGGTTCGCCAAGGAACGCCGCGACGAGGCGATCGAAGGCGGCAAGGAGGCCATCACCAAGGAGGTCCGCAAGGTCGGCCTCCCGATCCAGCGGCTGGTCTCCGCCGAGTCCATGGGCGCGGTCGCCACGGAACTGCGGCACCCCGACATCAGTTCGCTGTACGCGGCTGTCGGTGAGGGCCACACCAGCGCGAAACACGTCGTGCAGCGACTGGTCGCGCTCATCGGCGGGGTCGACGAGGCGGAGGAGGAGCTCGCCGAGCGCGCGACTCCGTCCACGGTCACCCGCCGCCGCGGCTCGAACGACGTCGGTGTCGTGGTGAAGGGCGCCGGCGACGTCTGGGCCAAACTCGCCCGCTGCTGCACGCCGGTGCCGGGTGACGAGATCCTCGGTTTCGTCACCCGCGGCGGTGGTGTCAGCGTCCACCGAACCGACTGCACCAACGCCGACGATTTGACCGCGCAGCCCGAGCGCCTGGTCGAAGTCCAATGGGCGCCGTCGGCGTCGTCGGTCTTCCTCGTCGCGATCCAGGTCGAGGCGCTGGACCGGCACCGCCTGCTCTCCGACGTCACCAAGGTGCTCGCGGACGAGAAGGTCAACATCCTGTCCGCGTCGGTGACCACGTCGCGTGACAGGGTCGCGGTCAGCCGGTTCTCGTTCGAGATGGGTGACCCGAAGCACCTCGGCCACGTGCTGAAGGTGGTCCGAGGTGTCGAAGGCGTCTACGACGTCTATCGGGTGACTTCAGCGTCTTAGCGTCCCCCGTTCGCCGAACTCGCGTGTGCGGTCTCCAAGCACGCGAGTGCGGGATCCGCCGAATACCCCCGAAGGACATCCGATGGCAACCACTTAGGGTGCGAACATGACTGAAGGGTTCGAGTTCACTCGTGACGGCGAGATCGCGCGACTGACTTTCACCAGGCCGGAGAAGATGAACGCGATCACCTACGGGATGTGGTCGGCGATCCCGGACGTGGTCGCGACGGTGGAGGCGGACCCGGCGATCAAGGTGCTGGTGCTGACCGGCGACGGCAAGCACTTCTCGGCGGGCGCGGATATCAGCGAGTTCCAGGAGCTGCGGTCCACCGCCGACGCGGCGGAGACCTACGACAAGGCGGTCGACGGTGCCGTGGCGGCCCTGACGGCGTCTCGGAAGCCGACGGTGGCGATGATCCAGGGGAACTGCATCGGCGGCGGCTGTCAGATCTCGGTCGCGTGCGACTTCCGGTTCGCGGCGGAAGGCTCACGCTTCGGCATCACGCCGGCGAAACTCGGCATCGTCTACCACTTCGGCTCGACGAGGCAGCTGGTCTCGCTGGTCGGCCCGGCGAACGCGAAGTACTTCCTGCTCTCGGGTGAACTCGTCGACGCTCGGCGGGCGCGGGAGATCGGGCTGCTCAACGACGTCTTCCCGGCCGACGAACTGGAGGCGTCGACGGCGAAGTTCGTCGAGACGCTGGCTTCGCGCTCACAGGCATCGGTGCGCGGGATGAACCGGATCATCGAGAAGATCGTCGCGGGACAAGAGGAATCCGACGCCGAGGTGGACGAGATCCGGCTCGGTGCCTTGCACGGCGAGGACTACGCGGAGGGAGTGGCCGCCTTTCTCGCGCGGCGGCCGCCGAAGTTCACCTACCGCTGAGGTCGGAGCCGAAGGGGACTTCCCCGCATCGCACGCGGTGAAGGGCGCTTTCCCTGCATGTCATGCGGGGAAAGCGCCCTTCAGCTTCACGTCAGGCGTTGACCGTGACGCCGGTGAACTTGACCTCGGTGTTGGGCGGGCCGGTGCCGTCGCCGGTGCCGGCCTGGGCGTTGATGCCCGCCTTCGCGACCTTGTCGAGCACCTTCAGGCCATCGTCGGAGATGCTGCCGAAGACCGAGTACTCCGCGGGCAGTTCGGCTTCGCCGTAGACCATGAAGAACTGGCTGCCACCGGAGTTCGGCTGCTGCGTCTTCGCCATCGCGAGGAGGCCGCGACCGTACTTGATCTCGGGGAACGCCTCGTCCGGCATCGTGTAGCCCGGACCGCCCATGCCGCTGGCCTCGGGGTCACCGCACTGCAACATCTGCAGGCCGGTGGTGCCGAGCCGGTGGCACTTGGTGTCGTTGAAATAGCCCTGCTGCGAGAGGCTGATGAAGCTCTGCACGGCGCACGGGGCGAGCGCCTTGTCGAGCGTCAGCGGGATGTCGCCCGCGGTGCTCTTCAGCACGACGTTGACCGTGCCGTTCGAAGAGACGTCCTTGCCTTCCGGCTTGTTCACCTGCTTCGAAGCCTTCTTGGTGGCGTCGGCCTTGTAGTCACAGGCCACCGGGTTCGCCAGCGGCGTCGCCCGCTTGGGCATCGGCGCGCGTTCGGTGGGGATGGTGACCTCGGGGGTCGGCGGAGCCGAGCTCGGGGAAGCGTCGGAGGCGGCGTCGTCACCAGTGTTACTGCTGACGATCCACCACACCGCGCCCGCCACGATCGCGACGACGCCGACGACCGCCACCGAGCCGACGATCTTGCGCCGCTTGGCCTTTTCGGCCTGTCGCACGATCTGTCGCTCGAGCTTGCGCTTCGCGGCTTCGCGGCGCTGCTGGTTGGTCGGCACCCGCCCTCCCGGTTTCCACTCGATGTCACACGTCTGAGGTAGCGGAAGTCTATGGGCACAGCCTGTGAGGCCCCCGTACAGGGGCCGCTAGGCTTACTTGATCGTGATCAGGGCCATCCTGTCACCTGTTCGGCGGAAGATACGAGGAGGCGTTTCGTGCTGGTTGTCGGGTTTCCGGCAGGCCCCCTCGAAGCGAACTGCTATCTGCTCGCTCCGGCCGACGGTGGGGAGTGCGTGATCGTCGATCCCGGCGAGGACGTTCTCGAACCGCTTGAGGCCGCGCTGGCGGCCCATGGGCTGACGCCGGTCGCGATGCTCGCGACGCACGGACACCCGGATCACGTCGCTTCGGCGGCCGAGGTCGGTGCCCGACACGGAATACCTCTCTATCTGGACGAGGCGGACCGGCCACTGGTGGCCGGGGACGCCGGAGAATGGAAGGACGGGATCGTGCCACTCGTCGATGGCCCGCTCAGGCTGGCCGGACTGGAGATCACGGTGTCCCGCACACCGGGTCACACCGCCGGTTCGGTGGTCTTCGGGCTGACCTCCGCCGAGGGCGGCCGGATCGCGCTCACCGGGGACAGCCTGTTCGCCGGTTCGATCGGCCGGTCTTCCGGTGAAGACGGCGAACTCGTACGGTCCCTCGGTACCAAGGTGATGACGCTGCCCGACGACACCGTCGTCCTGCCGGGCCACGGCCCGGCCACCACGATCGGCCAGGAGCGCGCGGGCAACCCGTTCCTGGCCGGGACGGGCGTGTGATGGCAGAGCCGACCGGGACGCCGGAGACCCCTGAGCGTCTCCCGCTGTTCCACGACGACCCCAAGCTCCGCCGCAGGCGCGGCTGTTCCGGTATCGCCGGTGTCGTCATCTTCGCCGCCGCGTTCGGCGGGATCGCCGGGCTGATCGGTGGTGAGATCGCCGGGCTCGTCGTCGCCGGGGTGATCGCGCTGCCGTTGCTCTACATCATGTTGTACAACCTGCGCCGCCGAGTCTGGCTCGAAGGCGACACGCTCATCGTGCGGACCTGGGGTCTGCGGCGGATCGGCCTGACCGAGGCCGAGCGCATCGACCTCGTGATCAGCGACGTGCGCGGCACCCGGACGGTCAGCCTGCTGGTCAACGCGGGCAAACGCCGCAAGGTGGCGAAGGTCGACCTCGCCGTCTACTCGGGCGCGGGCGGCCGGGAACTCGGCATCCTGCAGCTGCGCAAGCTGGCGAACGCGCTGCTGAACAACACCGAGGCGAACGGCCTGGTGTTCTCGGAACTGCTGGTGGCGCAGCTGAAGTCGGAGGCACGCGGGGACGCGGCGGCGGAGCGGCCGCTGTACCGGCTGGCTTCGGCGGCGCCGTCGGGGAAGTACATCCAGCGGTTCACGATGGAAGCGGTCAGCCGGTTCGTGGCGACGTTGGACGGTTAGGCCGTCGTCCGGGGTGTCGCGAAAGCCACTTTCGCGACGTCTGATGTCCCGAAAGTGGCTTTCGCGACACAGCCACCGGCCTTACCACTCACGAGACCTCGGTGCGGGTCTCCAGCTTCTCCAGCCGCGCCTTGATCTCCTCCAGCTGGTAGACGATCTCCGGCAACTCGCCCGCGGCGAAGGTCGCCAGCCGTTCAGAGTGCTTGAGGGTCGCCCGAACGTCGTCGAGGGCGGCAGCGATCTTGGGGACCGCCTCGACGGCTTCCAGCGTCGAGACGAGCACGCGCCGCGCGACGGCGGTCAGCTGTCTCGGGACGGCGAACACGGCGTCGAACATGGCCCCTCCGATCACGCGGCGAACCTCGGGTGCGGCCTCTTCGTACCCGACTTCGGCCCGTGATCGCGCGGTGGGCTCGTGCTTTGGGGTGCTTGTGACTACAGGGACTCTTGAGGCTCCCGCGAGGCGATCAGCGCGGCCAGGACGGTGGTGACCGGGACCGCCGCGACGATGCCGACGCTTCCGGCCAGTGTCCGCACGATCTCCTGCGCGATCTCTTCCGCGCCGAGGATCGAGCCGAGTCCGACGCCCGAAAGCGACGTGTACAGCAGCACCGGCAACGCCGCGCCCGCGTACGCCATCACGAGTGTGTTGACCGCCGAACCGACGTGGTCACGCCCGATCCGCAGGCCCGCGCCGTACAGCTCACGCCAGCCGAGCGACGGGTTCGCCCGCCGCAGTTCCCAGACCGCGCTCGTCTGCGTCACCGTGACGTCGTCCAGCACGCCGAGCGCGCCGATCACCACGCCTGCCAGCAGCAGCCCCCGCGCGTCGATGCCGTGCCCGAGCGAGCCGATCAGCTGCGAGGTGCTGTCGTCCAGCCCGGTCAGTGACGACGCGGCCGAGAAGATCGCCGACAGGACGCCGATCAGGATCAGACTCACCAAAGTGCCCAGCACCGCAACCGAGGTTCTCGCGGACAGCCCGTGCGTCAGGTACAGCGCGACGAACATGATCGCGCCCGCCCCCGCGATCGCCACCAGGAGCGGACTTTCCCCGGCGAGGATCGACGGCAGCACGAACAGCGCCAGTACCAGGAAGCTCAGTCCGAGCGCGACCAGCGCGGCGAGACCCCGCCAGCGGCCCAGCACGATCACCGCGAGCGCGAACAGCCCGGCCAGCAGCAGCAACGGCGTGCCGCGCTGGAAGTCGACGATCTGGAACGACGCGGGGTTCGTGACGTCGCCACCGTTGTAGGACAGCACCACCTCGTCGCCTGAGGTGAACCGTGGCGTACTCGGCTCGATCGGGAGGGTCAGCTTCAGCGGTTTGCCGACGCCGGGACCGTCGGTCATGGTCAGTTCGCTGGTGAGACACGGTTTCGCGTCCGGTGACGGCTCACCGACCTGGACCTGGCCCTCGGCGAGGCACGGCCCGGTGATCGTCGCCTTGATCGTGGCGCTCACCGGGGTCCCTTGGGGGAAGACGCTTTTCGCCGGGTCCTTGCCCCACGGGTAGAGCAGGACCATGCCGGCGACGGTCGCGACGGCGAGCGGGATCAGCAGCCACATCAGCAGCTGCCGGACGCGGCGCGACGCGGGCGCCGCCGGACCGTGGCCGTGCGAGTGCCCGTGACCGGCCGGCTTGGGCTCGGGTTCGGGCTTAGATTCGGGGGCGCGACGCCTGCCCGGCTCGGCCGGACGCGGCCGTTTGACCGGGGGACGAGTGCCTTCCGACGGGGGCCGGCGCGGCGTACGGGACGTTCCGGGCGAACGATCGGACGGAGTGTCCGTAACCCGGCGAATCGGGCCGGTGTCGTCGTCGGAGATGTCGCGGCGGTTCACCCGCATATCCTCCACAGCCCCGATCGGGGCCCGCATTCGGCCTAGGCTAGATCTCTCAAAGCGCGCTTTCGGCTTTCCGCAGCCGGGCCGCGGCATCGGCTGTTCACTCACCCGGCCGTGTCAGCGGCCCGCCTCCGCAAAGCCGAGGCCTCCGGCCGAAATGAAACGCGCGCGTGTGTCCTCACCCAATCTGCCAAGTTCAGTTTGGGAGGCACCCTCTAGCCGAACGCCTGCCGCAGATGCACCCGGCGATACGCCGACGGCGGTGTGTCGAAGTGGTCGAGGAAGGCCTGGCGCAGTGTCTCGGTCGAGCCGAAACCGCACCGCCTCGCGATCGACGTCAGCGGGAGTTCGGTGCCGCACAGCAGTTTCGCCGCGTTCTCGGTCCTCGCCGCCCGGACGTACCGGCTGGGCGTGGTGCTCAGGTGCGCGTCGAACAGCCTGGTCAGCTGCCGGGTGCTGATCCCCGCGCGCTCGGCGAGCACGGTGGTGCCGAGATCACCGGCGAGGTGCTCGGCGACGTACGCGGTGATATCGCGGACCAGTCGGTTCTCCGGCGGCGGCCCGGACAGGAACATGCTCACCTGCGCCTGGTTCCCCGGCCGTTGCAGGTAGGTCACCAGCATGCGGGCGACCTCCCTGGCGACGCTCGGGCCGAGGTCCTCCTCGACGAACGCGAGAGTGAGGTCGATCCCGCTGGTCACCCCGGCGGCCGTGTAGACGTTGCCGTCGCGCACGTACAGCGGCACCGGGTCCACGTTCACCTGCGGGTAGTTCACCGCGAGCCGGTTCGCGAACCGCCAGTGGGTGGTGGCGCGGCGCCCGTTGAGCAGCCCGCACGCGGCGAGGACGGTCGCGCCGGTGCACACCGAGGCGACGCGGTGGGTGTCCTGCGCGAGCCTGCGGATGTGGGAGACCATCCTCGGATCCGCGGCGGCGGTCTCGTGCCCGGTGCCGCCCGCGACGATCAGTGTGTCCAGTTCACCGGTCACCTGGTCGAGCCGGTGCTGTGCCTGCAACGTCAGCCCGGACTCACAGCGGATGCCGCGGCCGTCGACGCTGGCGAGCATGATCTCGTATCCCGGCTTGCCGCCGAGTTTGGTCGCGGCGTCCAGAACATCCGCCGGACCGGCGATGTCGAGCATCTCCGCATTGCTGTAGCCGACGATCAACACTCGTCTGGGTGAACCCGGCATGATCGAACGCTAGCAGTAACGCCCGGCCGTCGGACGTAGTTCGCAGGAATCCGGACATCCGGCGCACCGCGGTTCCGCCCTTGCGACACGGTTGGCCCATGACTGACGACAGGAAGACCATCGCGTTCGTGGTGTACCCGGGGATGACCCCGCTCGACATGGTCGGACCGCTGACCGTGCTGGACGGTATGGCGAGCACGGTGGAGGAGTACCGGACGGTCGTGGTCGGCGAGACGAAGGACCCGATCGTCACCGACAACCCGTTGAAGCTCGTGGCGACACATACCTACGACGAGGTTCTGTCGCCGTACGCGTTGCTCGTGCCCGGCGGCGGCACACCGACGCTGAAGGCACTCGCCGACGAAAAGCTGATCGGTTACCTGCGGACCGCCGCGGCGAACGCGGAACTCGTGACGTCGGTGTGCACGGGATCGCTGCTGCTGGGGCAGGCCGGTGTGCTGGAGGGCCGCCAGGCCACGACGCACTGGATGTTCCGCGAGCTCCTGCGCGCGTTCGGCGCGGAACCGGTCGCCGAGCGCTGGGTCGAGGACGGGAACCTGATCACCGCCGCCGGGGTGTCGGCGGGGATCGACCTCGCGCTGCACCTGGTCGAGTGGCTCGTCGGCACCGAGATCGCGCGGACGATCCAGTTCGTCATCGAGTACGACCCGGAGCCGCCGCTCGGCGCGCTCGATTGGTCGAAGCGGCCGTACGGGGACCTCAAGCCGTTGCTGGAACACAGCCTGAACGACGCACTCGCGAACGAGCCCGCCCTGCGGGACAAACTGCTCGCGCACACTGGGTGATAAGGGGGCGGCCATCCGGGTGAGAAGCGCTAACTCGGGGACTGCGCCGGGTTAGATTCGGGTCATCCGTCCAGGTGATAGGTGGTTCGTGGAGTTCAAGGTGCTCGGCCCACTCCGGGCCTCGGTTCCGCTTCCGTCGGCGGCCCAGCCCCGTCGGGTACTCGCGGTGCTCTTGACCCGGCCGAACGAGTTCGTCCACCGGGACGTACTCGTGGACGAACTCTGGCCGCAGGAGCCGCCGTCGAGTGCCGCGGCGGTCGTGCAGATGGCGGTTTCCAAGCTGCGCAAGGCGTTGTCGCCTGGATTGCCGGTGGACGACGCCCGGCAGCGGCTGCGATCCGGCACCGGTGGCTACCGGCTGACCGTGTCGGAAGGGGAACTGGACGCCTCCGGTTTCTCCAGCCTGGCAGCGGCGGCCGCGACGGCGACCGGCGGTGAGCGCCGGGCGCTGCTCGCCCGGGCACTGGGGTTGTGGCGCGGTGCGGCGTTCGCCGACGTTCCGGCCGGGCCGCTGGTGGAGGCGCACAAACTGTGGCTCGAGGACCAGCGGTGCGCGGTACTGGGCAAACTCGTGGAGCTGGATCTCGCGGCCGGTGACCACAAGGCGGTCGCCGACCGGTTGGGACCCGAACTGGCCACCCGGCCGGGCGACGAACGTCTCGCCGGATGGCTGGCCGAGGCACTGAACGGGCTCGGGCGGCGCGACGCCGCACTGGCCGTCCTCGACCGCTGCCGTCACGCGCTTTGGGAGCACGCCGGTGTTTCACCGGGGGAGGACCTGCTCGCCGTCCACCGCCGGATCGCCGGAACCGGCTGGTCGGCGGGCGGCCCGCCCAGCCGTCTTCCGCAGGCGACGCCGGATTTCTCCGGCAGGGCGGCGGAGCTGGCGGAAGTGGCGCGGGCGTTGCGGAGTCCCGCGCCGGTCGTGCTGCACGGCACGGCGGGGGCGGGGAAGAGTGCGCTGGCCGTGCAGGCCGCTTGGCGGGTACGCAAGCGGTTCCCGGACGGTCAGCTCGTCGCCGACCTGCGTGAGACCGGCGACGTGCTCGCCGGGTTCCTCCGCGCGCTCGGCTTTGCGGAAGCGGAACTCCCCACCGACCGGGCCGGGCTGGTTTCGTTGTGGCAGAGCCACACCGCGGACCGGCGGCTGCTGGTGATCCTCGAGAACGGCCGGTCCGAGGCCGAGGTGCGGCCGTTGCTGCCGAGCGGCCCCGGCTGCGCGACGATCGTCACGACGAGACGACGGCTGGCCGGGCTCGTCGGAGCCAGACCGGTCGAGGTCGGTGAACTGTCCTACCCGGAATCGCGAGTGCTGCTCGGCGCGATCGTCGGAGAGGCCAGGTTGTCCGCCGAAACCGACGCCGTCCGCCGCGTGCTGGCCTGCTGCGACGGGCTCGCGCTGGCGGTGCGGGTGGCGGGCGTGAAACTACTCCAGCGGCCAAGGCTGAGCATCGCCGACTTCGCGACCCGCCTGGAGAACGAGCGCCTGCGGCTCGACGAACTGGCCGCCGGCGACCTCGCCGTCCGCCCGGCGCTCGCCGAAGTCCTCGCCGAGCTGTCGCCGAGGCAGCGGAATTCCTTGCGGTTGCTCGGTTCCCCCGGTGCCACCGAGATGGCGGACTGGTTCGCGACGGCCCTGCTGGGCTGTTCGTCGCGCGAGGCGGCCGGACTGCTCGACGAACTGGTGGACGATCACCTGCTCCACGCCGAGCCGGATCGGTCCGGTTGCCTCCGGTACCGGCTGCCCGGCCTGATCCGCCTCGCGCTCCGGGAACCGCCGGATCCCGCCGCCGTCAGACGCGCGCTGACGCTCATGGCTGCTTTGGCCGAACACGCCTCCGCCGCACTCGGCCCCGAGTACCCGCCGGCTCGCCGGGCGGCCGCCCCGACGGAGGCCCTGGCCCGGGTCGCGGCCGATCCGATCGGGTGGCGCACCGCGGAAACCGCGAACCTCGCGCTCGCCGTCCGGACCGCGCGCGCCCACGGCTGGGCCGCGCTGACCGAGCGGCTGGCCGACGCCTACAGCGATCTCGTCGGCCCCCGGCATGGCGGTTCGCTGGCCTTGCTCGGGTTCGAGATCGTGCGCGACCGGTTCGACCGCCCGGCGGAGGCGGCGAAATTGCTGAAGCTCGGTCATTCCCACGCCGACTCGGGGGATTTGGCGCGAGCGAGGACGTGTTTCTCGCTGGCCGAGGCACGGTTCCGCTCCGCAGGCGATCAGCGGGGCACCGGGGCCGCGCTCGTCGCGCTCGCCGACGTCGACGCGGACTCCGGCCGGACCCACTCGGCGGTCGACGCGCTGCGGGAGTCTTTGGACCTGTTGCGGGACTGTGGTGACCTCGCCGGGCAGGCGATGGCTTCGGCCCAGTTCGGCTCGCTCTGGGACGACCTCGGCGACTTCCGGCGGGCGAAGGAATGCTTCGACGCGAGCCTGCTGCTTTCGCTCCATTGCGAGGACGGGTGGCAACACGACCGGTCCGCCAAGCGGTATGCCGACGTCCTGCGACGGTACGGCCGCGTCGACGAGGCCGGTGAACTGCTGACGAGCGCGCTGACCGGCACCCGGAGTTCGCATGAACGCCACTGGGAGGCGCACGTCCTCCGCAGTCTCGGCGATCTCCACGCGAAAGCGGGCGACGCGCGGGAGAGCGAACGCTGTCATTCGCGATCACTGCAACTGTTCGAGCACGTCGGGCACCGGCACGCCGCCGCTTACACCCACCGGAGCTTCGGCGAGTCCTTGCGTCTTGCGGGTGAGCACGGCCGGGCCGCGGAGCACCTGGGACTCGCGATGAGCACGTTCCGCGCGCTCGGTGACCGGCGGGGCGGCGGATACGCCTTGCTCAGCTTCGGACGTCTACGGGCGGACCAAGGCGTCGCCACCGAAGCCGCCGACGGGCTCCGCACTGCGGCGGGACTGTTCCGGGAGCTGGGCTTCCCGGTGTGGGAACTGCGTGCGCTCCAGGACCTGTCCGCCGTCGACAGTGGCGGACGACAGCGGGACCGGACTCGTGAAGCCTTGACGAAGATCCGCTCCGGGGCGGCTCAGGGCTAGTCCGGCGGTGGCGCACCGGCCGCGGAGTTTGGCGAAGTTATGGCGACGGCGTGTTGACTCGTCCCTGAGTCAACCGGACTTCGCGCCGTCCCGGAACTGTGCGGGACTGGGGGTGACGGCGCGTGCCCGTGGCCGGGTGACGCCTTCCGAGGGCAGGAGGCGTCACCCGGTTCGCAGTCATCCGCCGACGTGCAGGACCGCCTCGGCGTCGTCGAGGATCACCTGGTCGAGCGGGAAGTAGCCCTGCCGCGGAGTGGGGTCGGTCCGGACCCGGGCGGGCGGGATCTCGGACGCGGGGAGCAAACCCCAGGCCGTGGTGACGTGCTTCTGCAAGAACCCTTCGTAGGTGTCGGCGTCGGGCTCTTGAAGCGCCATGGCCTCGCTGCGCCCGAGGCTGGTCGCGACGAAGGTGTAGCGATCGCCGAGCAGCGGCCCCACCAGCGCGCCGGCGGGGAACATTTGGATCTCCTTCCCAGCCACCCGCATCGTGTCCGCCTGGCGGCGCAGGTGGAGATTGTGGGCGAAGACCAGCGTCGCACCGCGACCGGCTTCGGCGGCGCGGATGTCGAGCAGATTCCGCGCCATGATGGCATCTCTGACGGCGCTCAGCGGCGCGTACCGCTCGTGCGGTTCAAGAGGCTCGGCGCATTGCCGGTGGTAGCGCAGCAGATCGATACCCGCCATGAGCTGGATCTCCGCCCTCGACCATGCGTCCGTGACCGGTTCCGGTTTCCGGGAGCGGAGCGCGGTGAGCAGATCGCTCGCGATCGCGCGCAGCCGGTAGGCGTCGGCCGTGGCGCCGATCGACGATGCCGCGTCCATGACCGCTTCCGTGCGGTTCCAGCGTTCGTCGTCACCCGCCGGGCCCGCGATGTCGACGTCGAGTCCCAGGAAATCGCGGGCGTACTCGAGATAGCGTCGCGGGCTGGGCGCGGAGGCATACTCGGTCTGGGTGTCGAAGCCGTGGAACGAAAGGCGTTCCCCGGGTTGGCGAGCCTCGTTGTACTCGCGCATCCACGCGATCAGCCGCCGGTTCGCGTCCATGGCGCCGAAGGTGTGTGTGAAGCCTTCACTCATGGCCAGGTCGAGGGTGCCGGTGCCGCCTTGGACGAAGTCGTTCGCGACGAGCGCGGCCACGCGATCGGCTTCGAGGGCGATCGAGCGGAAGCCGCGATCGACCAGCTGGGCGAACAGTTCGTTGCGGACCTCCGCGAAGACGGGGGTCGCGTGCGTCGGCTCGCCTAGGGCGAGCAGGTCGCACGAGGGGGTCACGAAGTCTCGAATGTCTTGACTCATGGGGTTCAAGCGTATCGTTGATAGCTCGGTTGAGACTTTGGCCGACTGTGCCTGTGGTGGGCGTGGTAAAGCTTCAAAGCGGTGTCAGCCGTCGGCGCCCCAGTCACAATGAACCGCGTGAAGGCCTCCTTCCCTCGGCTCAGCCGAGGGAAGGAGGCCTTCACGCGGTTCAGCGCTGAGTACCGCAGGTCGTGAAGGTCCCCTTTCCTACGCTCAAGGTAGGGAAGGGGACCTTCACGACCCACCGTCGCAAGGTGCGCGGCGGTGGGCAGTCGCCGATCGGCGTCGGTACATGAAGGACCCCTTCCTTGCGCCTAGGTACAGGAAGGACCCCTTCCTTGCGCCTAGGTACAGGAAGGGGTCCTTCATGTACTCGTCCGATCGGGTGCGCGGCGGCGGGCGGGCGGACGGTCGTCGCGCCCTGCCGTCTCCGCAACAATTCCACTTCCGAATTACTCGACTCCATTCCTTTATTGCGATATAAAGTTAAAGAACCCTTCGCGTGCGAAGGTGCTTCGCTCGCGAAGCAGGCCTTCGCAGGAATGCGCGAGCGCAAGTTATCAGCAGTTGAGGTGAATTCCCGCGTGGCAATCACTGCGCGGCCGGAGTTCGGCCCTACTTTGGCCCGCATGGTTGAGAAGGATTCGACGGCGCGGACCCGGGAACTGGGCCACCGCATGAAGGCGTTCCGGCAGCGCAGGCACTTCAGCGGAGCCGACGTCAGCCGCCGTAACGGCTGGTTGCAGAGCAAGGTCACGCGGTGGGAACAAGGGTTGCGTGAGCTGTCCGTCGTGGACGCGGCGCTGTATCTCGCGACCTGTGGCGAGGCGGAGCCCGAGCGTGACCTGCTGCTGGAACTCACGCAGCCCGGCAGCGACCTGTACTGGGTGCGGCCGTACTTCGACGAACTCGTCGATCCGATGAAATCCCTGGCGATCCAAGAGAATCTCGCGCACACCGTGGTGCGCTACGAGTCGTTGACGCTGCCAGGACTGTTGCAGACCGAACCGTACGCCCGCACCACCTACGAACTGATCGGCAACCGCGGCCAGGCTCAGCTGGACCAGGCCGTCAACGCCCGGATGGACCGGCAGAAGCTGCTGCGACGGGACCGCCCGCCGCGATGCCGGTTCTACGTCCACGAGCGTGCGCTGCGTTCGGTCGTCGGCGGTCCGCGCATCATGCACGAGCAACTGCTCCACCTCGTCCTGTCGGCGAATCTCCCTTATTGCTCCATCCGTATCGTCCCCGAAAGCAACGAAGTGAGCAGGGCGATCGAGAATGCGTTCACCATCATGGAATTCACGGAGCATCCCGCGGTGGTGTACACGGATTCCTATGCGGCCGGAGTGTTCATCGACGATCGAGTGGCGGTCGAGGCGTACTATTCGCTCATCGCGCGACTGGAAAGCGATACCCTGACCGAGGAGAGGTCACGCCAAATGCTCGCCGAATGGGCGGACCGGTACGACCGGATGGGGGAGTGACCCGATCGGGGTTTCCCGGGGCCTCTTCCTGGGGTATCCCTTCCGGGTAGCCGAGGAGAAGGAGTTCGTGGTGACGAAGACGCAGGGCGGTGCCCCGGTCGCCGAGGCGGAGATCGAGCGGAAGTACGACCTGGCGGCCGACAAGCCCATCCCGGCCCTGGTCCCGGCCGGTCCCGTGACGAACCAGGCCGAGCCGAGGGTCGACGTCCTCGACGCCACGTACTTCGACACGCCGGACTTCCGGCTCGCGCAGGCGGGCATCACACTGCGGCGGAGGCTCGGCGGAAGCGACGAGGGCTGGCATCTCAAACTTCCGGTCAGTGAGGACAAGCGTGAGGAACTCCGCCTCCCGCTGTCGGGTAAGCCGGAGAAGGTGCCTGGCGCGCTGGCGAAACTGGTCCGCGCGCGCACCCTCGGCGCCAAACTCGTCCAGGCCGCGCACCTGCGCACCGAGCGCACTTCGTACGCCCTGCTCGACGCGGAGGGTCGCGAGCTCGCGACGCTGACGGACGACGTCGTCACCGGCGAGGCGGGTGGGGAGAAGGCGCACCTCGACCGCTGGCGGGAGATCGAGATCGAACTCTCGCCCGGCACCGATCCCGAAGTGCTCGACAGCCTGGACAGGGCCGTCGTGAACGCGGGGGCGGAGCGGTCGAGGTGGCCGTCGAAGCTCCGGCGGCTGACCGACGAGCTCGTGCCGTCGGCGGGTGGCGCGTCCGGTTCGGTGCTGGCGGACTACTTCGCCGAGCAGCTGGACGCGTTGCGCCGCAACGACATCGGCGTTCGCCGGGACGTCGATGACTCGGTGCACCAGATGCGGGTCGCCAGCAGGCGGCTGCGGAGCGGCTTGAAAACTTTTCGTCGCTCCCTCGACGCCGACGTCGCGAACGGGCTGGCCGCCGAACTTCGCTGGCTGGGTGGCGAACTCGGTCCGGCGAGGGACAACGAGGTGCTGGACGAGCGGCTGCACCACGAGGTCAAGGCGCTTCCCGTCGAACTGGTACTGGGCAACGTCGAGCAGCTGATGACACGGCACTTCGCGCGTGAGGCCGAAGAGGCCAAGGCGCGGGCGATCCAGGCGCTCGACAGCAAGCGGTACACGGATCTGTTGCGGGCACTGGAAAATCTCGTAGGCAAACCCCGGAAGATCAAGGATGACAAGAAGGAGCTCCGCAAGGCGGTCGCGCGGTCGGATCGGAAGCTGCGCAAGGCCGTGGCGGTCGCGAGTGATCTCGAACCCGGTCCGGAACAGGATGCCGCGCTGCACGAAGTGCGCAAGAAGGCCAAGCGTGCCCGATACGCCGCGGACACGGTCCGGCCGGTGACCGGCAAGAAGCTTCGAAAATGGCGAAAGAACGTCAAGGCGGTGCAAACCACGCTCGGCACGCACCACGACGTCGTGGTCACCCGGGAGGTCTTGCGGCTTCTCGGTCTCCGCGCCTACGCCGAAAGCGAAAACGCTTTCACTTACGGCCTCCTGCACGGACGTTCCGTTGCCTCCGCCGAGGCCGCACACCGGCGCTTCGCCGGAGAATGGCAAGAGTTGAGTAAAGGTTCTCGCCCGAAATGGCTCAAATGAGGTAGCCCGGGTTGACCTCTCGCCCTCGCTGAGTACGGTCGAGGGGACTTGGTGGTCTGGAGAGAGGCGCCCCCAATGTTGCCTGGCCAGCGCGTACCCGGCGAACCGCCGCCCCTGGCCGTGACAAGCAGCCGCCGCAAGGACGGCGTCATCGTCCTCACCGCCGTGGGTGAGATCGACGCGGCGACCGTCGGACGGTTTCGCACCGAACTCAGCGGTGCGTGTGTCACGGGAAAACGAGTGATCCTCGACCTCTCCGGCGTTGGTTTCCTCAGTTGCGCCGGATTGCACGCCCTCGAGGAGGCCAATGCCGCGGCGCCCCGGTTCTCGGTGATCGTGAAGACCACGCTGGTGTCACGGATTCTGGACGTCAGCGGTGTCGGAGCCGATCTCGATGTGTGGCGTGACGTCGAGGACGTACTTCTCTAGCCATCCAGTTCGACCTCGTCGACGGTGACGTCCGGCAGCAGGCCGCGCCAGCGCGGGTTGCGCAGGCAGCCCCCGTCGGTCCAGCCGCCGAAGACGACCTCGCCGACGATAGTCGGCCGCGACCAGCGCGCGTCCCGTGCTTGCTTGTCCGGTACGGAGCGGAACGGGGATGTCTTGCGCTCCAAGCGAAACAGCCGCCGGGACAGCTCTTCGAGTTCGTCGCCCGCGAAGCCGACACCGACGTTTCCGATGTACCGCAAGCCGTCCTCGTGCGGGACGCCGAGCAGCAACGAACTGAACGTGCCCGCGCGGCTCCCGCCACCCGGCCGCCAGCCGCCCAGTACCACTTGCTGGACCCTGGTCCCGGTGATGGAAAGCCATTCCCCGGTACGCCTTCCCGGGTGGTACGCGGAGCAGGCACGTTTCGCGACGATCCCGGCGAGCCCGTGTTCACGGGCCGCACGCGCGACCGCGCCGCCGTCCCCGAGGTAGTACCGGGGGACCTGCCAATGCGGTCCGGCTAGGCCGAGACCGTCGAGGAGGTCTCGCCGTTCGACGTAAGGCGTGTCGAGACAGGAACGGCCGTCCAGATGCAGGAGATCGTTCACCAGGTAGAAGGCCGGAAACCGCGAGGTGAGCCGTTTCGCGGAGTTCTTCGTGGCCCGCGCGCGGTGGCCGAGTCCTTCCGCACTCGGCTTCCCGCCGTCGAAGACGACGATTTCCCCGTCGAGAAAGGTTTCCGCGGCACCCAGTTGCTCGCCGAGCCCGCGGAATTCGGGGTACAGCCCGGTCACGTCGTCGCCCGAATCGTCGTAGGCGGTGATCCGGCCGCCGGATACCCGGATCAGGGTGCGGCGCCCCGACCAGTCGAATTCGTAGGCCCATTCCGCGTCTTCGCCGGTCGAGGGGAGACGCCCCGGCTTGAACAGCATCGGGGCGAGGAAGGGGGGAAGTTCCGTTCGGCCGGGATCGGCGGGGTCGAGCCGTTTGAGTAACCAGCCGCGGTCGTTCCCGTCCTTCTTCACATTGAGGAACAGGTATTTCCCGCGTGCCCGCTTCCCGTGGAAGACGATCTCGACCTTGTGATCGTTGAAGTGCAGCGTTTCGTACCGGCCGGTGTCCCAGATCGTCATCGTGCCGCCGCCGTATTCGCCGGCGGGGATCTCACCTTCGAAGGTGAGGTATTCCATCGGATGGTCTTCGGTGTGCACGGCGAGGCGTTCGAGGTCGGGCGACATCGGCAGGCCCTTCGGCACCGCCCAGGAGACCAGCACCCCGTCCCGTTCGAGGCGGATGTCCCAGTGCAGGCTGCTCGCGTGATGTTCCTGGATGACGAAAAGATCGTCGGACCCGGCTGTCCCCTCGCGGTCCGGAATGGGTTCGGGGGTCCGCCCCGGTCTGCGCTTACGGCGGTAGTCGCCGAGTTTCTCCGCCATGGTCGGCCAGCGCACCCCTCTTCGGATCCGGATACGCAAGCCTAGCGCCGTTCACCACCCGTACGCGTGGTGAAGGCCCCTTTTCCCACTGTGAGAGTAGGGAAAGGGGCCTTCACTTCAAGCGGTTCAGTCGGTTTCGGCCAGTGCCTCGGCGAACTGGGCGGCGTAGAGCCGCGAGTACGCACCGCCGGTGAGCAGCAGCGTTTCGTGGTCGCCCTGTTCGACGATCGAGCCGTTTTCCATCACGAGGATGACGTCCGCGTCCCGGATGGTGGAAAGCCGGTGTGCGATGACGAAACTCGTCCGCCCCTCGCGCAGCGAATTCATCGCCCGCTGGAT
Source organism: Amycolatopsis sp. cmx-11-12 (assembly GCF_046269425.1). Classification (NCBI taxonomy): domain Bacteria; kingdom Bacillati; phylum Actinomycetota; class Actinomycetes; order Pseudonocardiales; family Pseudonocardiaceae; genus Amycolatopsis; species Amycolatopsis sp. cmx-11-12. The sequence continues at coordinate 130,241 of NZ_JADNQM010000013.1, forward strand.
CAGGACCTCGGTCCGGGTGTCGACCGAACTGGTCGCCTCGTCGAGGATCAGGATCGCGGGCTTCGCCAGGAACGCCCTCGCGACGGTGATCAGCTGTTTCTCACCGGTGCTGACCGTGCCACCCTCGTCGTCGATGATCGTGTCGTAGCCCTCCGGCAGGGTGCGGACGAACCGGTCGACGTGGGTGGCCTTGGCCGCCGCGACGATCTCCTCGTGCGTGGCGTCGGCGGAACCATAGGCGATGTTCTCCGCGATCGTGCCGCCGAACAGCCAGGCGTCCTGCAACACCATGCCGGTCTTGGACCGCAGGTCCTCGCGGTCCATCTCGGCGATGTCGACGCCGTCGAGGGTGATCCGGCCGCCGTCGAGTTCGTAGAACCGCATGAGCAGGTTGACCAGCGTGGTCTTCCCCGCCCCGGTCGGGCCGACGATGGCGACGGTGTGCCCCGGCTCGACGATGAGCGACAGGTCCTCGATGAGCGGGGTGTCCTGCGTGTACCGGAACGACACGTGTTCGAATTCGACCTGGCCGCGCACGTTCTCGACCCGCGCGGGCTCGGCGGGCTCGGGCTCCTGCTCGTCCGCGTCGAGCAACGCGAAGACCCGCTCCGCGGACGCGATCCCGGACTGAAGCAGGTTCGCCATGCTGGCGATCTGTGTGACCGGCTGGCTGAACTGCCGCGAGTACTGGATGGACGCCTGGACGTCGCCGAGCGACAGCGTCCCGGAGGCCACCCGCAGCGCGCCGATCACGGCCACCAGCACGTAGCTCAGGTTGCCGATGAACATCATCGCGGGCTGGATGGTGCCCGAGATGAACTGCGCCTTGAAACTCGCGCCGTACAGGGTGTCGTTGTGCTCGCGGAAGACCTCCTCGGCCTCTTCCCGGCGGCCGAACACCTTGACCAGCGAGTGCCCGGTGTACATCTCCTCGATATGCGCGTTGAGCCGCCCGGTGGTGGACCACTGCTTGATGAACTGCGGCTGCGCCTTCTTGCCGATCTTGGCCGCGACGAACACCGAAGCCGGCACCGAAAGCAGCGCGACCAGTGCCAGCAGCGGCGAGATGACGAACATCATCGCGAGCACGCCGACGACCATCAGCAGCGACGACACGATCTGCGCGAGGGTCTGCTGCAAGGACAGCGCGAGGTTGTCGATGTCGTTCGTGGCCCGGCTCAGCACCTCGCCGCGTGGCTGGCGGTCGAAGTAGCTCAGCGGGAGCTTCGCGAACTTCTCCTCGATCTTCTCCCGCAGCTCGAACACCGCCCGCTGGACCAGGTTCGTGGTCAGCCGGGTCTGCAAGAGAGCGAAGAACGACGCGACGATGTAGAGCAGCAGCACCCACATCAGCACCTGGCCGACGGCGTCGAGATCGATCCGCTGACCCGGGACGAAGTCGATCCCCGAGAACATGTCGGCGAGGGTGTTGTCGCCTTCCGCTCGCAGCCCGGCGATGACCTGGTCCTTGCTCACCCCCGGTGGCATGTCCTTCGCGACGACGCCCGCGAAGATCAGGTCTGTCGCCATCCCGAGGATCTTCGGGCCGATGACGCTCAGCGCGACGCTGACGACACCGAACGCCAGGATGCCGTACAGCAGGGCACGCTGCGGTTGCAGCAGACGCAGCAGGCGTTTCAGTGACCCCTTGAAGTCCAAGGCTTTCTCGGCGGGCTGGCCGCCCATGAAGGCGCCGGGACCGCGGCCGAAGCCGCCTCCGCCGGGGCCGGGTCCTCGCGCCGCGCTCGCGCGCTCGCCGACGGGTTTGGCCGGGGCGCTCGATTCGGTGGTGGATTCGGGCGCGCTCATCAGGCGGCCTCCTGCTCGGTCAGCTGGGACAGCACGATCTCCCGGTAGGTTTCGTTGCCGTCCATGAGTTCGGTATGCGTGCCGGTGCCGACGACGCGGCCTTCGTCGAGCACGACGATGCGGTCGGCTTGGCGGATCGTGCTGACCCGTTGCGCGACGATCACCACGGTCGCCTCGGCGGTCTCGGCCGTGAGAGCCCGCCGCAGCGCGGCGTCGGTGGCGTAGTCGAGCGCGGAAAAGGAGTCGTCGAAGAGGTAGATCTCGGGGCGCCGCACCAGCATCCGCGCGATCGCGAGCCGTTGCCGCTGGCCGCCCGAGACGTTGGTCCCGCCCTGGGCGATGGGGGAGTTCAGTCCTTCGGACATCCGCTCGACGAAGTCCTTGCCCTGCGCCACCTCCAGCGCGTGCCACAGTTCCTCGTCGGTGGCGTCGGACTTGCCGTAGCGAAGGTTGCTCGCGACCGTCCCCGCGAACAGGTACGGCTTCTGCGGCACCAGCCCGACGGCGTCGGACAGCACGGTCTGATCCAGTTCGCGGACGTCGACGCCGTCGACGCGCACGGAGCCGTCGGTGGCGTCCATCAGCCGCGGGATCAGGTTGAGCAGTGTGGTCTTCCCGCTGCCCGTGCTGCCGATGATGGCGGTGGTCTCGCCGGGCCTCGCCAGCAGCGAGATCTCTTGCAGTACCGGCTTTTCCGCGCCGGGGTAGCGGAATTCCACATCGGACAGTTCGAGTCGCCCGTGCACTTCACCGGGGCTGATCGGGTTCGACGGCAGGACGACGCTGGTGTGCGTGTCGAGCACCTCGGTGATGCGCTCGGCGCTGACCTCGGCGCGCGGGATCATCATGAACATGAAGGTGGCCATCATGACCGCCATCAGGATCTGCATCAGGTAGGACAGGAACGCGGTCAGCGCGCCGATCTCCATGCTGCCGTCGTCGATGCGCAGCCCGCCGAACCACAGCACGGCGACGCTGGAGGCGTTCATCACCAGCATGACGATGGGGAACATCAGCGCCATCAGCCTGCCGACGATCAGCGAGACGTCCAGAAGTTCGGTGTTGGCCTTGGTGAACCGCCGTCGCTCGTGGGTGTCCTTGACGAAGGCCCGGATCACGCGGATGCCCATGATCTGCTCGCGCAGGATCTGGTTGATCTTGTCGATGCGTACCTGCATCAGCCGGAACGCCGGGCGCATCTTCGCGATGATGATCCCGACCGCGACACCGAGGATGGGCACCACGACCACGAGCAGCCACGAGAGCGTGACGTCCTGGTTCAGCGCCATGATGATGCCGCCGAAGCACATGATCGGCGCGGACACCATCAGGGTGAACGCCATCAACGTCAGCATCTGCACCTGCTGGACGTCGTTGGTGGTGCGGGTGATCAGCGACGGCGTCCCGAACTGGCCGACTTCGCGGGCGGAGAAATCCTGGACCCGGTGGAAGATCGCGCCGCGGACGTCACGGCCGACCGACATCGCGGTGCGGGCACCGTAGTAGACGGCGCCGATCGAGCAGACGATCTGCACCAGCGACACCACCAGCATCACGCCGCCGACGCCGAGGATGTAGTCGATGTCGCCCTTGACCACGCCGTCGTCGATGATGTCGGCGTTCAGCGTCGGCAGGTAGAGCCCGGCGAGGGTCTGGACGAACTGCAGCAGCACGATCAGCCACAGGTCTCGCCGGTACGGGCGCAGGTGAGTGCGCAACAGCTTCGTCAGCACAACGGTTTCTCCCCCAGTGGTGGGTAGGGTGTTACTTCTTCTTCGGTTTCTTCACCGGTTCGGGTCCGGATCCGGTGAGCGAGGGAATGCCCGCGGAGGCTTCGCGCAGGAGAACGGCGAGTGTCTCCAGGAAGGGTCCGGCGCCCTCGTAGATCAGCCAGCTGAAGAACGCGGTCTTCACCGCGGACTCCACGATCGCCGCCATGAGCCGCGCGTTCAACGCGTTTTCCGCGCCCGCGCCCGCACGTTCCAGAATGGCGTCGGCAAGCACCTGCTCGACCTTGGCGTGCGCCTTGAGGAACTCGCCCTGCACCGCCGGGTGCAGGAGCAGTGACCGCGCCAGCGTCACCGAGTCGCGGTTCGGTTCTCCCAAGGCGCTGTAGGCCTCCACCGTCGCGGCGCTGACCGCCTCCCACAGTGTCTCTTCCGCCGGCCGTTCGCGGAGCGCCTCCCGCAGCCGTTCCTGCCGTTCGACGATGAACGAGCAGATCGCCTCCTCCTTGCTGGAGAAGTAGTTGTTGAACGTGCGCGGCGAGACTCCGACGGCGGTGGCGATGTCCTCGACGCGGACCTGTTCGACGCCTTTCTCGACGGCGAGTCTGAGCGCTGCCTCGCTTATCGCGCGCCGGGCCGCGCGCTTCTTGCGTTCACGCAGTCCGAGTGGGGCGGCAGGGTCGAGTGTCACGACGGCAAGAGTAGGCAAAAGTTGCGGGGCACGCAAATTTATGCGCACTCCGCACTTTTCGGGCATCCCCCGTGTCGCGGAACACTCAAGATGAGCCGAATGGCCTAGTGCGCACCGCTCACCAGCCGCAACGCTTTCGTGACCACGTCACTGCCAGCGGTTGAACGGGAACCGACTGTGGACACGGATAGTGACTTCTGCTTGCATGGCCGTCGTTGTGCTGGGGAGTGCGACACGGGTCCGGGTAGGCGAAGAGAAAGAAGTGGAAGCACATGGTGACGCGGGCTCGAGGCTTGCTTGACCGCTCACGGGTTCTTCTGGACCGTTCCAGGGTCGCCGCGGCGCAGTTCCTCGCCGCCCCGCCCCGGCACGCTCCGTCGGCTCCGCCCGCCGAACCGGCGGTGGAACAGCGGCCTGCCGTCGAAGCACCGGACGCCGGTGCGCTCGCCGGTGTCTGTTCCAATGTCGCGCTGCGCGACCTCAATCTGCTCGACCAGTTGCTCGCACAGCTGGAGACGATGGAGGCGGGGGAGGAGAACTCCGACCGTCTTGCCGAGCTCTACCGGCTCGACCACCTCGCGACCCGCTTGCGGCGCAACGCCGAGAACCTGCGCGTTCTCGCCGGCCGCGACGCCGATGACACCGCTGCCGGGATCTCGTCCGTGCTCGACGTGATGCGGGCAGCGATGTCGTCGATCGACCACTACTCGCGGATCACTATCGGCCGGGTCGTTTCGCTCGGCGTCGTCGGGTTCGCCGCCGAGGACGTCAGCCGGATCCTCGCGGAACTGTTCGACAACGCGGCGAACCAGTCGTCGCCGAGTTCTCCGGTCAGTGTCAGCGCGCACCTCACCGAGCAGGGGAGTGTGCTGATCCGCATCGAGGACGAGGGCATCGGCATGCCGCCGGAACGTCTCGCGGTGCTGAACGAGCGACTGGCCGCCGGTCCCGTGCTCGACGACGATTCGGTGCGGCATATGGGACTCGCCGTCGTCGGCAGGCTCGCCGACCGGCACGAGATCACCGTCAAACTCGACCGCCGTACCCCGCACGGCACGGTCGCCACCGTGCTGCTGCCGGTCCCGGTGGTCTCGGAACTGGCCGAGAAACAGTGGTCCGGCAGCCAGACCGTGGTGCTGCCGCAGACGAGGATCACCAACGGAGCGCCCGCGGGCAGCCCCGTGGCGACGCCTTCCGGGCTGCCGAGGCGCCGCCCGGCCACACCGCCAGGACCGGAGCCGGAACGGAAACCCAGCCCGCGTCCGCGCACGGCCGTCCCGCCGCCCGCCGACGGCGGCACCACGGCGAGCGGCCTGCCGCGCCGGGTTTCCCGCAGTATCAGGACTTTGCCCGACGAACCGGCCCCGCCGACCACCTCGCCCGCCGACGCGGCGGACGGGCACGAGGCGCTGCTGGCCGACCTCGATGCCTTCAGCGACGGCGAGCGCGCCGCTCTCGATGACCGGCACGAGCGTGAGACCGGAGGAAACACTCAGTGACCGCCCAGGACGCGACCACGGATTTCACGTGGCTGCTCGACGATTTCGTGCGCAAGGTGCACGGCGCCAGCCACGCGCTGATCATGTCGGTCGACGGTTTCCCTTTGACCGCGTCGGAATCGGTGTCCAGCGACGATGCAGAGCAACTCGCCGCGATCGCGAGCGGCCTGCTCAGCCTCGCGGGCAACAGCGCCGCGCTGTTCGGCAAGGGCAACTGCGAGCAGATCATCATCCGGCTCACCCGCGGGTACTTCCTGTTCATGGGGATCGGCGCCGAGGCCGGGCTCGCCGTGCTGACCGAGCCCGACTGTGACATGAAGGTCGTCGCCTACGAGATGACCCAGTTCATCACGAACGCCGGTCACGCCCTCACCCCCGAGGTGCGAGCGGGACTCCGGCAGGTCCTGACCGCCCGACGGCCGCAGGCCTGAAAATCCGGAGAAGGAAGGGATGACCGTGTCCAGCGACCAAGCTCCGGACCGGCCGGTCAAGATGCGCAGCCGCAGAATCCGGCCGTACGCGCTGACCGGCGGCCGCACCAAGAGCAGCCACCTGTTGCTGGTGGAGACCCTGATCTCGGTTCCGCGCTACGACCCGGCGCTGTCCGAGGCACTGATGCCCGAATCGCGTTCGCTGTACGAGCGCGCCCGTGAGCGTGCGTCGATCGCCGAACTGTCGGTGGGGCTCGACCTGCCGCTGGGCGTGGTCCGCGTGCTCATCGGCGACCTCGCCACCCAGGGCGCCGTCTTCGTGCACCCGACGGCCCACGCCTACAACCACGATACGAACGTGCTCGAGAGGATCCTCGATGGACTCAAGCGCCTCCCGGTCTGACGCCGATCTTCTCGCCATCTCCGCCAAGATCGTGGTCGCCGGTGGATTCGGCGTTGGCAAGACGACGTTCGTCGGCTCCGTCTCCGAGGTCCCGCCACTGAGCAACGAGGCCTGGATGACCGAGGCCGGTGCCGGCGTCGACGAGCTGGTGCCCCCGGGAACCAAGTCCACCACCACGGTCGCGATGGATTTCGGCCGGATCACCCTGCGTGAGGACCTGCTCCTGTACCTGTTCGGCACCCCCGGCCAGGCCCGGTTCTGGTTCCTCTGGGACGACCTGTCGCGTGGGGCGCTCGGCGCCGTCGTCCTGGTCGACACCAGCCGGATCGACCAGTCGTTCGCGGCGATCAACTACTTCGAGAACGACTCCGAGCTGCCGTTCATCGTCGCGGTCAACCAGTTCGAGGGGATGCCGGTGCACGACCTCGACGAGGTCCGCGACGCGCTGGCGCTGTCCCCGGACATCCCGCTGGTCACCTGCGACGCGCGCGACCCGAAGTCGGCGGTCGCGACCCTGCAGGAACTGGTGACGCACACGTTGTCCCTCGCGGTGGTCTCCGGGCCGGGCCGCGAGTTCGCACTCAGCTGACGGTTCTCTGGGAGGAATGTCGAGGATGCGCAAGGTTCTGATCGTCGGTGCCGGGCAGTCGGGGCTCCAGCTGGCCTTGAGCCTGCTGGGCCACGACTACGACGTCACGGTGATGTCGGCGCGGACACCGGACGAGATCCGGTCCGGCAAGGTGATGTCGACCCAGTGCATGTTCCACTCCGCCCTGCAACACGAGCGGGACCACAAGCTGAACCTGTGGGAGGACGAGACGGTCCGGGTCGAGGGGCTCGGGGTTTCGATCGCGGGCCCCGACTCCAGCCGGGTGCTGGACTGGTTCGGGCCGCTGGAGCATTTCGCGCAGTCGGTGGACCAGCGGGTGAAGATGGCGAGCTGGCTCGAACTGGTCGAGGAGCGCGGCGGCAAGGTCGTCATCCACGGGGTGACCACTTCGGACCTCGCGCCGCTGGCGAAGCTCTACGACCTCGTGGTCGTCGCGGCGGGCAAGGGCGAGCTGGTGCAGTTGTTCGACCGCATCCCCGAGCTGTCGCCCTACACCGAGCCGCAGCGGGCGCTCTCGCTGGCCTACGTGCACGGCATGGAGCCCCGTCCGGAGCACCCGGACAAGGCCGCGGTGCGGTTCAACATCATCCCCGGTGTCGGTGAGCTGTTCATGATCCCCGCGTACACACTGAGCGGGAACTGCGACATCCTCTTCTTCGAGGGGGTGCCCGGTGGGCCGCTGGACTGCTGGGGCGACCGGCCGTCGCCGCAGGCGCATCTCGACCGGATCCTCTCGCTGATGAAGCAGTTCCTCCCATGGGAGTACGAGCGCTCGCGCAACGCCGTGCTGACCGACGAGAAGGCCACGCTCGCCGGCGGGTACACCCCGGTCGTGCGGAACGCGGTCGGCAAGCTGGACTCGGGCACCGTGGTGCTGGGCATGGCCGACGTCATCGTCGCCAACGACCCGATCACCGGCCAGGGCTCCAACAACGCGAGCCACTGCGCGGCGTCCTATCTGGACTCCATCCTCGACCGCGGGGACAAGCCGTTCGACGAGGCGTGGATGACGGCGGCGTTCGACAAGTACTGGGAGTACGCCCAGCACGTGACGACCTGGACCAACGCGATGCTGCAACCGCCGCCCCCGCACGTGCTCCAGATCATCGGCGCGGCGGGGGAGAAGCCCGCCGTGGCGAAGCGGTTCGCGAACGGTTTCTCCGATCCGACCGATTTCCAGCACTGGTTCCTCGACCCCGCGAAGGCGGAGAAGTACCTGGCCGAAGCGTGATTCCCGGGCCGTGAGGGTCCCGCGATCGGGTTCGCGGGACTGTCGCGGTGCGCCGTTTCGGGCTACCGTTGTTACCGAGCGTGAGTACGGTCGGTGACGGCGGTGGAGGTGCGACGCGATGCGTTCGATGTGGAAGGGCTCGGTGTCCTTCGGGCTGGTTAGCATCCCGATCCAGCTCTATGCGGCCACCGAGAACAAGAACGTCTCGCTGCGCCAGGTGCACGAGGCCGACGGCGGCCGGATCCAGTACAAGCGGTTCTGCACGATCGACGGCGAGGAAGTGCCCTACGCCGAGATCGCCAAAGGCTACGAACTGCCCGACGGCGAGATGGTCGTGCTCACCGACGAGGACATGTCCGAACTGCCGCTGGCGTCGTCACGGGCGATCGACGTACTCGAGTTCGTGCCGCTGGAGTCCATCGACCCGATCCACTTCGACAAGACCTACTACCTCGAACCGCAGAAGAACGCCGTCAAGCCGTACGTGGTCCTGCGTGACGCGTTGCAGAAGGCGAGCCACGTGGCGATCGCGAAGGTCGCCATCCGGCAGCGGGAGACGCTCGCGATCCTGCGGGTGCACAGCGACGTCCTGATGATGACGACGATGCTGTGGCCCGATGAGGTCCGCGTCCCGGACTTCGGCTTCCTGCACGACGATCCGCCGCAGGTGCGGCCGCAGGAACTGACGATGGCGGGTTCGCTGATCGACTCGCTCTCGGAGCCGGTGTTCGAGCACGAGAAGTACACCGACTCCTATCGCGAAGCGCTGGAAGCGATGATCGAGGCCAAGGCCGCGGGGAACGAGACGGCGAAACCGAAGGCCGTGGGTGCGAAGGCCGACGTCGTCGATCTCATGGAGGCGTTGCAGGCCAGCGTCAGCGAGGCGAAGAAGAGCCGGAAACCGTCGACGGCCAAGAAGGCCACCGCGGCGAAGAAACCCGCTTCCGGCAAGCGAGCCCCGAAGAGCGCTTGACCGTCCCTTGTGGACTTGTGCCCGGCGTCACTCCGCCGGGTCCGGCGACACGCCGTCTGCTTGCCAGGTTCTGTCGTCCCTCGGTGGTAGTAAGGCAATCGAGGAGAACTTTTCCGAAGCGATCTTCGATCTGATCGCGGGAGGCGGCATGAGCATGGAGTGCGCGTTCTGCGCCGGCGGACTCGACCACTGCCACGGAAGCCTGGTGGTCCACCTCGAGGGTGGTTTCACCGAATGCAGCGAGGATGGCTGCGTCGATCTCGACTTCGCCCGGCACACGCTGACGATCGACTGCTTCGACGTCGACGGCGGTTGCTCGTGCGCGGCGGTGGAGGCCCGGGAGCTGCTGCGGGCTTCTTGACCGGCGGCCAATACACCAGTCCGGCTCGATCCGGGTGATCGAAACCGATTGCCACCCGAAGGTGTATGCATTCGTGTACATCGTCGCCGGAAATGTGTTAACTATGACGGGGTCCTCCGGCTCTCCCTCCCCCTCGGAGCCGGGGGGCCCCTTCATGTCACGAAGTTTCCTTCGCGTCCGCACGGATGGTTCGCCTGGCGGACACAGACCGAGCACCCGGCGTGAGGGGAACGCCGGGTGCTCGGTCATTTCATGGCTGGTACCGGGGGCTCAGTACCAGAAGGTCCGGAGTTGCTCAGAACCAGTGGGCGCGACCGCCGATGGCCTTCCCGGTGTTGCCGAGAACGGCCAGGATGATGCCGATGACCGCAAGCGCGATCCCGATCGAGTACAGAACGGGGATGCTGGCGATGACACCGATGACAATCAGGATGACGCCGAGAATGATCACGGGGGCACCTTCTCCTTCGTAGTCGCCCGGCGAAAGGAGCCGCCGGGATGGGGCTACTGAAGGAGTTCCCGGTTCACCCGAAAGAAAACATGGCATCCAGCGGTAGTTTTCACGCATTTGGTCTAGCGGGGAGAGTGAAGGACCACCTACCCCGAGTACATGAAGGCCCCCTTCCTTGCGCTAGGCGCAAGGAAGGGGGCCTTCATGTACTTCAGGCGAGCAAACGTGCTGTCGCGAACGTGCCCAGCCTCAGTACCGGTAGTGGTCCAGTTTGTACGGTCCCTCGACGTCCACGCCGATGTACTCGGCTTGGCGCTTGGTCAGCTTCGTCAGCCGGACGCCCAGCGCGTCGAGGTGCAGGCGCGCCACCCTCTCGTCGAGGTGCTTCGGCAGCACGTGGACGTCGGTGGCGTACTCGCCCTGCTTCGTGAACAGCTCGATCTGCGCGATCGTCTGGTTGGTGAAGGAGTTCGACATCACGAAGCTCGGGTGGCCGGTGGCGTTCCCGAGGTTCATCAGCCTGCCTTCGGACAGCACGATGATCGAGTGCTTCTCACGGCCGTCGGTCGCAGGGAAGACCCACTCGTGCACCTGCGGCTTGATCTCGATCTTCTCGATGCCCGGGATCTTCGCGAGCCCGGCCATGTCGATCTCGTTGTCGAAGTGGCCGACGTTCGCGACGATCGCGTTGTGCTTCATCTTGGCCATCTGGTCGGCCATGATGATGTCGAAGTTGCCGGTGGTGGTGATGAAGATGTCGCCGCGCTCGACGACGTCGTCGAGTTCCACGACGTCGAGGCCTTCCATCGCTGCCTGAAGCGCGCAGATCGGGTCGATCTCGGTGACGACCACACGGGCACCCTGGCCGCGCAGCGATTCCACCGCGCCCTTGCCGACATCGCCGTAGCCGCAGATGACCGCGACCTTGCCCGCGATCATCACGTCGGTACCGCGGTTGAGACCGTCGATGAGCGAGTGACGGATGCCGTACTTGTTGTCGAACTTCGACTTCGTCACCGAGTCGTTCACGTTCATCGCAGGGAAGAGCAGTTCGCCTTCCTTGGCGAGCTTGTAGAGCCGCTTGACGCCGTTGGTGGTCTCCTCGGTGACCCCGCGGACCTCCTTGGCGATACGGGTGAACCGGCTGGTGTCGCGCGCGAGGCTCTCGCTCAGCGTGCGCAGCACGGAGTGGTATTCCTCGGGGTCTTCGTCGGTCGCCGGCGGAACGGCACCGGCGGCCTCGAACTCGACGCCCTTGTGGATCAGCATGGTCGCGTCGCCACCGTCGTCGAGGATCATGTTCGGGACACGGCCGTCGCCGAAGTCGAAGAGCTGGTCGGTGCACCACCAGTACTCGGCGAGCGTCTCGCCCTTCCACGCGAACACCGCGGAGCCCGAAGGCGCGTCGACGGTGCCGTTCGGGCCGACGACGACGGCCGCGGCCGCCTCGTCCTGCGTCGAGAAGATGTTGCAGGACACCCAGCGCACCTCGGCGCCGAGCGCGACGAGCGTCTCGATCAGCACAGCGGTCTGGACGGTCATGTGCAGCGACCCCGCGACCCGCGCGCCCTTCAGCGGCTGGGAGGCGGCGTATTCACGGCGCAGCGCCATCAAGCCGGGCATCTCGACCTCGGCGAGGCGCAGCTGCTTGCGGCCGGCCTCGGCGAGGGAAAGGTCGGCGACGGCGAATTCGATCCCGTTGACCTTGGACAGGGTGGGGCTCACAGGTTCTCCAATCGAGAGGAAGGCAAGGTGAAGCGGTCCTTCTCGCCGGTGGCGGGAAGGACAGGGGTCAAGTGCGGGGGTTCAGCGCTCGGCCTCGACCAAGAAGGCCGGAAAAGGGTTCTGACGCAAGAAAGGCACCTCCGCGGTGGGAGGCGCCCTTACGTCTGTCCGATGGGCCGAGCGTGGCGGAAGAATTCCGTCGCAGCGCCTCTCGGCCCGCGACCAGGATGGCAAAGCGCCGCGAGGGCTGTCAAGGCGACGCGGATCCCGCCGCCGTCGAGGAGAATTCGGCGCGGACACCCAGCAGGCGGACCGGTCTGCCGAGGTCGAACATGTCGAGCACGGCCAGCGCCGCCTGCTCGATCTCGGCCGGGTCCGCGGTCGGTGCGGGCAGGGTCACGCTGTGGGTGTGGGTCAGGAACGGCGCGAACCGGACCTTGACCGCGACCCGCGCGGCGGGCCTGCCTTCCTCGTCGACGTCCTGGGAAACGCGCTTCGCCAGCGCGACGACCTCGGCGGCCATGGCATCGGGGTCGGTCAGGTTCCGCTGGAACGTCGTCTCCCGGCTGCGGGATCGCGCGACGTACGGTGTCGCGGTGACCTCGGCGTCGCCGATTCCCCCGGCGAGGATCCGGTACCACGGGCCGAGTTTCGGGCCGAACCGCGCGGCGAGATCCGCCGGGTCGGCGCCCGCCAGGTCCAGCACGGTGCGATAGCCGGCTTCGGTGAGCTTCTTGGTGGTCTTGGCGCCGATGCCCCAAAGCGCGTCCGTCGGCTTCTCGGCCATGACGTCCCACCAGTTCTCCTGGACGAGACGGAAGATCCCGGCCGGTTTGGCGAATCCGGTGGCGAGTTTGGCGCGCAGCTTGTTGTCCCCGATCCCGACCGAGCAGGACAGCCCGGTCTCCTCGGCCACCACTCGCCGGATGTCGGCGGCGAGAGCTTCGGGATCGTCGGTGGTGACGCCGAGGAATGCCTCGTCCCAGCCGAGCACCTCGACGACGACGGGTAACTCCCGCAGCGTCGCCATCACCCGATCGGACACTTCTTGGTACGCGGGCGCGTCCGTGGCTAGGAATATCGCTTCGGGGCACCGTTTCGCGGCGGTTCGCAACGGCATCCCGGACCGGATGCCGAACTCCCTCGCCTCGTACGACGCCGTCGCCACCACGGCCCGTTCGGCCGGATCGCCCGTGCCACCGACGACCACGGGCTTGCCGCGCAGCTCAGGCCGCCGGGCGACCTCGACCGCCGCGATGAACTGGTCGAGGTCGACGTGGAGCACCCACTCCCGGACGGCCATCAGGTGACCTTAGGCCCGTTCCGCGACCTCGTCGCGCATCCGCTGCTCGTTCTCCTGAAGCTCCGGCGTGAAGTTCTCGCCGAAGTCTTCGGCTTCGAGGATCTTGCGGACCTCGAGGATGGTGTCGCCATGCGGGGGAGTGGGACAACGCTTTGCCCACTCGATCGCCTCGGCGCGCGACGGGACGTCGACGATCCAGAAGCCGCCCACGAGTTCCTTGGCTTCGGTGAAGGGGCCGTCGGTGACCGTGGACCCGGCGGCGTTGACCGTGATCCGCGCGCCCTTCGAGCTTTCTTGCAGACCTTCGCCGCCGACCAGCACCCCGGCGTCGAGCATGTCCTGGTTGAACTTCGCCATGGCGGTCAAGGCTTCCATCGGCGGCATCTTCCCGGCTTCGGAATCCTCGTCCGCCTTGATGATGATCATGAACCGCATGGGTCTTCCTCCCAGTGAACCGGACGTTTCGCCCGGACTCTACCGGCGGGAAGACGATCAGCCGCGACCGAACCGGGACAGGTGCACGATCACGGCCGACGTCACGGTGATCAACCCGACCAGCAGCAGGGCCGGGCTGTTCGTCACCATGCCCAAGAGCATCAACAGACCCGCGGTGAGGTCGAGACTCAGGATGATCGCCAGCCGGAGCAGGGGAGGCCGTGTGGGCCTGCCGGAGCGGAGCTGCGCGGCCAGCGCCGGCTCGGTCAGCTCGAACCAGCGCTCGATCTTCTCCAGCTCCTGCCGATCATGATGGCTCAGCATCGGTTTCTCCTTCGGCGCGCCCCGCCCGTCGATATCGGGGGAATACCCAGGACCAGGGCCGGATAAGCATCGAATTTCGCCGAGTGTTGTATAACGACCTATACGGATTGGCGAACGGATCATCCTATTTGGACCGAATGGTTGCGCCATTAGTGGTTTCGGCACGATGAAAGATCGTCAAAGAGGTGCGGAGGTCGGTAGTTTCTCCGATTGTGGCCAGGGTGGCCACGGTTGCTCCACCTGGGAGGATACGAGCGATGACCATACCCACCGAACCGATCGGCAGCATTCCTCGTCCGGGCTATCTCGTCGAAGCGCTCGGTGAGCACGCTTCCGGGCGGCTCGACGCCGACGGTCTCGGCGAGTTGCAGGAGAAGGCCCTCGTAGACACCATCAAACGCCTTGAGGAGACCGGTTCCCCGGTCATCACCGATGGCGAACAAGGCAAGCCGAGCTTCGCCACGTACCCCTTGGCGGGCCTCACTTCGCTGGCGCCGGACGGCGTGGTCATCCCCTTCGCCGACGGGCACACCCGGCAGCTTCCGAGGCTCACCGCCGGCCCGTTCCGCTATCAGACCTACGCCGACTCCTATCTGCGTGAGGCCAAGAAGCATGCCACCAAACCGGTGAAGCAGGCGGTGATCGCGGCTTCGGCGATCGGGCTCATCTATCCGGGTGAAGAATTGGCCGGGTATGACAAAGAGCAGTTCATCGCCGACCTGGTGAACGAAGCCGAGGCGGATATCCGCCGCAGTCTCGACGCGGGCGCCGACAGTGTTCAGATCGACTTCACCGAAGGCCGGTTGTCGCTGAAGCTCGACCCGTCCGGCGGCCTCTTGCAGTCCTTTGTGGACTTGAACAACGCGGTGCTGGATCGGTTCTCCGAGGAGGAACGCAAGAAGATCGGGGTGCACACCTGCCCTGGCGGCGACCAGGACTCGCCGCACAGCCTCGACGTCGACTACGCCGGACTGCTGCCGACGTTGTTCCAGCTGAAGGTGGGCAACGTCTACGTCCAACTGGCCAGTGAGACCGAGCCCGAGCGGGCGCTCCAGGTGATCGCCGAGCACTCCCGGCCGGAGCAGCGGATCTTCGTCGGCGTGATCGACCCGATCGACCCGCGCGTCGAGACCGCCGAAGAGGTCAGGGACAGGGTGCTTCAGGCGGCGCGGTTCATCTCGCCGGACCGGCTGGGCACCTGCGACGACTGCGGATTCTCGCCGTTTGCCGACGATACCTCGACGTCGCGGGACACCGCGTTCGCCAAGATCGCCGCCCGCGTCGAGGGCACGCGCCTCGCCGCCGAAGCACTCCACTGACGTCGCGTGATGGGCACCTTCGGTCAGTTCTGGATGGCGACGCGGATGCCGAGCCCGACCAGAAAGGTGCCCATCACCGCGTCCAGCGCGCGCCGGACACGGCCGGTGCTGAAGAACCTCCGCAGCGAACCGACCAGCGTCGACAGGACGAAAGTCCACGCGACGGCGACCGTGGTGGCGAGCGCCGCCAGTTGCAGGGTTTCCGCGGTCGTGGCGGAATGCGGGAGGAACTGGGGGATCAGCGCGAGGAAGAACATCGCGACCTTCGGGTTGAGCAGGTTGGTGAGCAGCCCGTGCCGGAACGCCGCCCGGGGCGCGACCACGGGCGCCGCCTTGTCCACGAGTTCGCTGTAGTCGCCGCGGCGCACCGCCAGCCACGCCTTGACGCCGAGGAAGATCAGGTACGCGGCGCCGATCAGCTTCACCACGGTGAAGGCGATCGCCGACGCGGTGAGGATCGCGGCGACGCCGAGCGCGATCGAGACCACCCAGACGAAGACGCCGAGCGCGATACCGAGTCCGGCGGCGATCCCGGCCTTGCGCCCGCCGAGGATCGCGCAGCGGGTCACCACCAGGAAGTCCGGGCCGGGTGCTATCGCGCCGAGCAGGCAGACCAAGACGAACGAGAGTGCGGTGGCCCCGGAGATCATCTTTCGATGCTATCGGGCCGGTCGGTGCCCCGGGTCATGACAGCGCCCGGGACGTCCACTCCGTCGGGTGTCGTCATCGTCACCCGCTCGACTTCAGCGAAGCCGAACGACCGGTACAGCGGGACACCGGGCAGGGTCGCGGTCAACGTCAGCGAGGTGAATCCTTCGGCTTTCGCCGCGAGACGACACGACTCGAGGATCGCGCGCCCGAGCCCTCGCCGAGTCCAGTCACCGCGCACGAACATGGCGCGCACCCGTGCGGGTTCGGTGGCCGGGTCGAGTGGACGGTCGTCGTCCGCCGCCTCGCCGGAGCCGGCGTGCATCTTGTGGCGCCTGCTCCAGCCCCCGCAGGCGACGATCTCGCCGTCCGCCTCGTGCACGAAGTAGGTGCCGTCTTCGATCAGCCGCAGATCGAGGTGCGCGATGTGCTCCGCCGCGCTCGCGGTCTGCCGCTCGTCATAGAAGCGGGGGAACAACTCCAGCACCGAAGCCCGCATCAACGCCGCGATCGCGGGCGCGTCGGCGAGGGTGGCCGTCCGCTGCGGCGGCAGAGGCGTCGTCATACTGTGGAAGATAGCCAACGACGGCGATCGGGCTACCGGATAATCGAGTGATGATCACCGACGACGGCTGTGAACTGTGGACCTCGGCAGCCGGAGCGGGCGAACCGATCCTGTGCTGCCACGGTGGCCCTGGCCTGTGGGACATGTTCGGCACGCTCGATCTCGGTCCGGGTTTCCGGCTGATCCGATGGGACCAGCGCGGTGCCGGGCGATCGGAACCACGCGGCCCGTACACCCTCGAACGGATGGTGGCCGACGTCGACGCCGTCCGTGAGTGGCACGGGCTCGACCGCGTCGCCGTGCTCGGGCATTCGTGGGGCGCGCATCTCGGACTCCTTTACGCGCTCGCGCGTCCGGAGCGGGTGAGCGCGCTCGTCTACGTGTCGGGCGTCGGCCTCGGCCATGGCTGGCACGCGGAGTTCAAGCGGAACTTCGAGCGAGCGCTGGGGGAGAGGCACGCCCGGTGGGCCGAGCTGAGCGCGGCTGACCACGATGAAGGCCGCGAACTCGCGGTGCTGCAATGGACGGCGGACTTCGCGGCGGACGGCGAGCGCCATGCCGAGGCGATGGCGACACCCTGGTTCCCGGTCAACTACGAGGCGAACGCCGCGTTGAGCGAGGAAATGCGGACGGTGCCGGAGGAGACGCTGATCGAGGCCTGCCGGGCGCTCACCGTGCCGACGCTGATCGTCGACGGGATGGCGGACAACCGGCCGCGGTGGGCGGTCGACTCGCTGGAACAGGCCTTGCCGTCGGTGACCCGGGTGCGGCTGCCCGGCGTCGGTCACGTGCCGTGGCTGGAGGCGCCGGACGCGTTCCGCGCCGCCGTGGCCGACTTCTTGGGCGATTCGGCCGAAGCGTGACTCAGGCATTGAGCGCGGCCGCTACTCCAGGGTGTGTCGCGAAAGCCACTTTCGGGACGCCTGATGTCCCGAAAGTGGCTTTCGCGACATGGCCACGCGCCGGTACCGAGAGCGTCAGGCCTTGGTGATCGGCTGCTGCAACTCGGTGGCCCACTTGTCCTCGTCGGCCGGGCAATCGACGTAGTACTCCCGCGCCGGGCCGCTCGCGCGGTAGCCGTGCGCGTCGACCCACTTCGCCAGCGCCTGGTAGCTGGAGAGCACCGTCTTCATCGAGCCGCGGTGCAGGATCGTCGCCGCTGCCGGGACTTCGGCGAGGCTCACCGTCGAGAATCCTTCGGTGCCGTTGGTTTCGGCCGTGATCGGGACGGCGGCGTGGATCAGCACTCGCTCCCCGTCGGGTTCGTCTTCGTAGTAGGCGATCAGGGGTCCCGACGGGGTGATCCCGCCGAGCGCCGGGAACAGTTCCTCGTACAGCCGCTGCACGACCGGCCCGATCTCCTCGTTGACGTATCCGCTCGCCGTCCCGGTCAGTTCGGCGACACGCACCGCGGGCAGGCTTTTGACGACGACGTCTTCGGAAGGCATGCGTCCCTCGCTTTCGATCGACAGGAGCCTCGCCTCGACGGCCTTGAGCCGGGTCTCGTCGGCCGCGATGGCCGCTTCGAGTTCGGCCCGCCGCAGCCGCAGCATCCCGCGTAACTCGTCCACGCCGATCTCCGCGTCGAGGATCTCCTGCACCTGGGTGAGGGTGAAGCCGAGATCCTTGAGCGCGATCACCCGGTTGAGCCTGGCCAACTGCTCACCGGCATAGGACCGGTAGCCGCTGAACGGGTCGACGTGGGCGGGCCGCAGCAGGCCGATGCCGTCGTAGTGACGCAGCATGCGGACCGACACCCGGCCGTGCTTGGCGAAATCTCCGATACTGAACATGATGTCTCCCAGCGGACAGCCTGACACGGTGTCACAGTCAAGCGGTCATCGCACGATCCGGAAGAACGACCGCACCTCCTCAGTGAAGACGCCGGGCTGTTCGAAGGCCGCGAAATGCCCGCCCCGCTCCAGTTCGTTCCAGTACCGGATGTCGGTGAATCGGCGCTCGGCCCAGCGGCGGGACGGGCGCGGGGTCTCGCGCGGGAAGATCGAACAGCCCGTTGGCACGGCGATCGTGTCCACAGTGGACTCGGAGAACCAGCTCGACACCTCGGCGAAACTCTCCCAGTACAACCGGGCGGACGAGGCGCCGGTGCCGGTCAGCCAGTAGAGCGTGATGTCGTCGAGCATCGCGTCCCGGCTCAGCGCGTTCTCCGGATGGCCACCACAATCCGTCCAAGCCTGGAACTTCTCGACGATCCACGCGCACAGCGCCACCGGCGAGTCGGCCAGCGCGTAGCCGATCGTTTGCGGCCTCGTCGCCTGTTGGATCGCGTAGCCGGACCCGTCCTCTTTCGCGCGTTCGAGGTCGTCGAGTGACCTTCGTTCGGATTCGGTGAGGTCGTCGAACGTCGCCGGGTCCGGCGCCGCCAGCGGAGGGTTGAGGTGGATTCCGGCCAGGCGCTCGGGAGCCGTCCGCCCCATGAGCGTGGTGATGCTGGTACCCCAATCACCGCCTTGAGCGCCGTAACGCTCGTAGCCCAGGCCGTCCATGAGGCGGATCCACGCGTCGGCGACGCGCTGGATCGACCAGCCTGTTCGCGTGGGTTTGTCACTGAAGCCGTAGCCGGGCAGGGACGGGACGACGACGTGGAACGCGTCCGCCGCGTCGCCTCCGTACGCGACCGGATCGGTGAGCGGGCCGAGCACGTCGAGGAACTCGAAGACCGAACCCGGCCAGCCGTGCGTGAGGATCAGCGGCAGCGCGCCGGGATGCGGGGAGCGGGCGTGCAGGTAGTGGATGCCGAGCCCGTCGATCTCGGTCCGGAACTGGGGAATCGCGTTGAGCCGGGACTCCGCGGCACGCCAGTCGTAGGTCTCCGCCCAGTGCGAACACAGTTCTCGCAGGTAGGCGGCGGGCACCCCTTGCGACCAGTCGTCGACGGTCTCGTCCTCGGGCCAGCGGGTGCGGCGGAGCCGGGCGCGGAGGTCTTCGAGATCGGCCTCCGGGACCTGGACTCGGAAGGGTGTCGTGTCCATGGCGGCCGACGGTAACGAGGGGGCCCGACAATTCGTGGACTTCCGGCCGGGCCGGTGCTATAACCAAACTACATACTGTATACAATCTGCCGTGAGCGGGGTGGACCCATGCCCGATCCTCGAATCCTGCGAGATCACTACGGACGCCGGTATCGCGTCGGTGAAAGCGATGTGGAGCTGCTCGGCAAGCCCCGGTCGTGGATGGCGTGGCTCAGCTGGGCCGCGATGTTCGCCGCCGGGATCCAGCAGTACGGCTTCGGCGCCGTGGCGCCGGTCCTGATGACCACCTACGGCTGGACGTTCCCCGAAGTGGTCGTGTCCTTCGCGCTTTGGACGGTGTGCCAGGCGTGCGCGGTGTACCCCACCGCATGGCTGCGCGAGCGCGGGATGTTCCCGCCCGCGGTGACGGTGATCGCCGGTGGGGTGCTCTGTTCCACCGGGATGTTCACCTTGGGACACGCGAACAATCTGGTCGCGATGTTCATCGGGTACTCCGTGCTCGGCGGGATCGGGACCGGCGTCGTCTACGCGACCTGCGTCGGCACGGTGATGAACTGGTTCCCCGACCGTGTCCCGGCGCGGGTGGGCGCCGTCAGCGGCGCGTTCGCCTACGGCAGCGTGCTTTTCGTGCTGGCGGCCGGGTTCTGGCTGTCGGAGGGCAATCGCGGGCCGCTTCTGGACGTCGTCGCGGTCGCCGTGCTGATGATGATCGCGGGCACCGCGGCCCTGCTGCGTGATCCGCCGCGCCGCTGGTGGCCGGAACGGCCGGACCCGCGCGAGTGGGCGGCCGACAAGGTGCGCAACCGCGGGGTCGCGGTGAACCGGCCCGCCCTTCGCGAGTACCGGCCTGGTGAGGTGCTCCGCTGTCCCGCGGCGCTGGCGATGTACCTCATTGTCGTGCTCGCCGCCGCGGTCCTGCTCTTCGACGTCGCCTATCTCGCGACTTTCGTTGCGGCGCAAGGAGGTGGGCCGGTGCTCGCCGCCGTCGCGCTCGCGGTGCTCGCCGGGGTGACCGGCGCCGGGCGGGTCCTGCTCGGCAGGCTCTCGGACCGGCTCGGCCGCCGTCGCATCCTGCGGTTGGCACTGGCGACGGGCGGGATCGCCCAGTTCGTCCTGCTCTACTCGGGTGATCACGCGGTGGGGCTCATCGCAGGCGCCGCGCTGGCGGGGCTCGGGAACGGAAGCTGCTACTCGCTGCTGGTGTCACTGGTCCGCGACTACTTCGGCGAGGAATCGGCCCTGCAGAACTTCGGGGTCTTGTACAGCGCCAAGGCCGTCGGGGCGCTGTTCGGCGTCGGCCTCGCCGCGTTCGTCGTCTCCACGCACGGCTATCTCGGCGCGTTCGCGGTGGCGGGGGCGCTCAGTGTTCTCGGTGCACTGTTGGGCGGACGGCTTTCCCAGCCTGGACGGCCGAAATCGCTGCTGCCGGTGGTCCGCTGATGGGTCGCGTGACGAGCAGCGGCGGGTGTTCCGCGTCGGCGAAGGGGTTTCCAGGTCCGCGAAGGACATTCACTCGATCCGCTACTGCGCCGGTGCGACCGCCGACGGCTTCAACACCTACAACGTGCTGGACGTCGTCCTCGCCGACGGCGTCGACCCGCCCGACGCCTCGCTGGAGCGCAATTTCTACACGACGTCCTCGTGCGGGCTGTGCGGGAAAGCGAGCCTCGATGCCGTGCGGACCACCGCGACCTGGCCGGTGGACGGCGACGACTTGGCGATCACACCGTCCACAGTGGCCGAACTCCCGGACCGGCTCCGCACGGCACAGCTGGTCTTCGACCGCACTGGCGGGCTCCACGCGGCAGGGCTGTTCAGCGCGGCGGGGGAGCTGTTGTGCCTGCGGGAGGACGTCGGCAGGCACAACGCCGTCGACAAGGTGGTCGGCTGGGCGGCGCGCGACGGAAGGCTGCCGCTGTCCGGGACGGTGCTGATGGTCAGCGGGCGGGCGTCGTTCGAACTGGTGCAGAAGGCGGTCATGGCCGGGATCCCGCTGCTGGCGGCGGTCTCCGCGCCGTCTTCGCTGGCGGTGGACCTCGCCGCGGAGATGGGACTGACGCTGGTGGGGTTCCTGCGGGGCACGTCGATGAACGTCTACAGCCGTCCGGACCGCCTCGGACTGTCCTGACTTCCCACCTCCTTACGGCCCTGGACACCGGAGTCTTCAAAGAGTAATTGTATGTCTACCTCATACGGTATGCAATCTACAGTCTGCCGCGACCAGGAGTTTGGCGCAGGGGACGCGGCGGGCGGAGCAGATCGGAAACGAGCGCACGGATCAGAGAGGTCCGGCGTGCGACCAGAGGAGTTGAACGATGACGCCAACGACCGGCACCGCCGCGGGGGACACCACGGCGAGGGCCACCACCAACGGTTCCGAACCCGCCCCGGACCTGAT
The DNA here is from genome assembly GCF_046269425.1 of Amycolatopsis sp. cmx-11-12. Taxonomy (NCBI): domain Bacteria; kingdom Bacillati; phylum Actinomycetota; class Actinomycetes; order Pseudonocardiales; family Pseudonocardiaceae; genus Amycolatopsis; species Amycolatopsis sp. cmx-11-12. The sequence continues at coordinate 152,137 of NZ_JADNQM010000013.1, forward strand.
CTCCGGCGGCCACCTGGTGGCCAAGGCGCTCAAAGCCGAGGGCGTCGACACGATCTTCACCTTGTGCGGCGGTCACATCATCGACATCTACGACGGCTGCGTCGACGAGGGCATCGAGGTCATCGACGTCCGGCACGAACAGGTGGCGGCCCACGCGGCCGACGGCTACGCGCGGATCACCGGCCGTCCCGGCTGCGCGGTCGTCACCGCCGGACCGGGGACGACGGACGCCGTGACCGGGGTCGCGAACGCCTTGCGCGCGGAGAGCCCGATGCTGCTCATCGGCGGGCAAGGCGCGCTGACCCAGCACAAGATGGGCTCATTGCAGGATCTCCCGCACGTCGACATGATGGCGCCGATCACCAAGTTCTCCGCGACCGTCACGGACACCTCGCGCGTGGCGGACCTGGTCTCCATGGCCTTCCGCGAGTGCTATCACGGTGCGCCCGGACCGTCCTTTTTGGAGATTCCCCGCGACGTCCTCGACGCGAAGGTCCCGGTGGACAAGGCACGGGTCCCGTCTGCGGGCCGCTACCGGGCATCCACCCGGAACGCGGGCGACCCGGCCGACATCGAGAAGCTCGCGGACCTCCTCGTCCACGCGAAGAAGCCGGCCATCCTGCTGGGCAGCCAAGTGTGGACGACGCGTGCCACCGCGCCGGCGACCGACCTGGTGCGCAGGCTGAACATTCCCGCGTACATGAACGGCGCCGGCCGCGGCACGCTGCCACCCGGCGACCCGCACCACTTCCAGCTCTCCCGCCGGTACGCCTTCGACAACGCCGACGTGATCGTCATCGTCGGCACCCCGTTCGACTTCCGCATGGGCTACGGCAAACGGCTTTCCCCGGATGCGACCGTAGTGCAGATCGACCTCGACTACCGCACCGTCGGGAAGAACCGGGACGTCGACCTCGGCATCGTCGGCGACGCGGGCCAGGTGCTCGCCGCGGTCGCGGACGCGGCCACCGGCAAGGTCGACAACGGCGCCGTCGCACGGAAGGTCTGGCTGGAGGAACTGCAGGGCGTCGAAGACAAGGCGAAGCAGAAACGCCTGCCGCTGCAACATTCCGACGCCAGCCCGATCCATCCATACCGGCTGGTGCACGAGATCAACGAGTTCCTCACCGAGGATTCGCTGTACATCGGCGACGGCGGCGACATCGTCACCTTCTCCGGGCAGGTCGTCCAGCCGAAGGCGCCGGGGCATTGGATGGACCCGGGCCCGCTCGGGACGCTCGGCGTCGGGATCCCGTTCGTCCTCGCCGCGAAGCACGCACGTCCGGAGAAGGAGGTCGTCGCTCTCTTCGGTGATGGCGCGTTCAGCCTGACCGGCTGGGACTTCGAAACCCTGGTGCGCTTCGATCTCCCGTTCGTCGGGATCGTCGGGAACAACTCGTCGATGAACCAGATCCGTTACGGGCAGGCCGCGAAGTACGGCCTCGGCAGGGAACGGGTCGGCAACACGCTCGGCGACGTCCCGTACGACGAGTTCGCCAGGATGCTCGGCGGGCACGGCGAGGCTGTGCGCGACCCCGCGGACATCGGACCGGCGCTGCTGCGCGCCCGCGAGTCCGGAAAGCCTTCGCTCATCAACGTTTGGATCGACCCGGACGTGTACGCGCCCGGAACCATGAACCAGACCATGTACAAGTAGCCGGGAGGGATCATCGATGGGAAAGGCACTCGACGGCGTCCGTGTCCTCGACATGACACACGTCCAATCAGGACCTTCGTCCACGCAGATCCTGGCCTGGCTCGGCGCGGACGTGATCAAGCTGGAGACACCCGGCCGCGGCGACATCACCCGCGGCCAGCTCCGGGATCTGCCGGGGGTGGACAGCCTCTATTTCACGATGCTCAACGCCAACAAACGCAGCATCACCCTGAACATGAAGAGCGAGCAGGGAAAGAAGGTCTTCGAACAGCTCGTGTCCAGTGTGGACGTCCTGGTGGAGAACTTCGGGCCCGGGGTGGTCGACCGGTTCGGCTACCCCTGGGAACGGCTCGCGGAACTGAACCCGCGGCTGATCTACGCCTCCATCAAGGGGTTCGGCCCAGGACGGTACGCGGATTTCAAGGCCTACGAGGTGATCGCGCAGGCGATGGGCGGCGCGATGAGCACCACCGGATTCGAGGACGGCCCGCCGACCGCGACCGGGGCGCAGATCGGCGACTCGGGGACCGGGATCCATCTGGTCGCCGCGATCCTGGCGGCGTTGTACCAGCGGACCAACTCCGGCCGTGGGCAGCGGGTCCAGGTCGCGATGCAGGACGCGGTGCTCAACCTCTGCCGTGTCAAACTCCGTGACCAGCAGCGCCTCGCGCACGGCCCGCTCAACGAGTACCCGAACGACGTCTTCGGCGACGAGGTCCCGCGTTCAGGCAACGCGTCCGGCGGCGGGCAGCCGGGCTGGGCGGTGAAATGCGCGCCGGGCGGGCCGAACGACTACATCTACGTGATCATCCAGCCGGTCGGCTGGGTGCCCATCACCGCACTGATCGGAAAACCCGAACTGGCCGAAGATCCGGACTGGTCGACCCCGGAAGCACGTCTGTCCAAACTGGACAAGGCGTTCGGGATGATCGAAGAGTGGACCGAGAAGCACAGCAAATGGGAGGTGATGGAGGCGCTCAACGCCCACAACATCCCCTGCGGCCCGATCCTGTCCACCCGTGAGCTCGCCGAAGACGCCACGCTGGCCGAACTGGGCACGGTCGTCGAAGTCGAGCACCCCGAACGCGGCGCCTTCAAGACCGTCGGCTGCCCGCTGAAGCTGTCGGATTCACCGGTCGAGGTCGAACGTTCGCCCCTGCTCGGCGAGCACAACGCCGAGGTGTTCGGCGAACTCGGTTACGGCGCGGACGACCTGGACCGGCTGCGCGCGGCCGGCGTGATCTGAGGGAGAGACCGCATGGCAGGCAAAGAGATCGTCGAGAAGATCCTCGAAAAGGTCGCCGCCGAGGGCAGGGCGTCACTGACCGCGCCGGAAGGCCATGAGGTATGCGAGGCCTACGGGATCCCGACTCCACAGGAACGGCTCGCGACGACCGCCGAGGAAGCCGTCGCTCAAGCAGGCGAGATCGGTCTTCCGGTCGTGTTGAAGATCGTTTCCCCGGACATCCTCCACAAAACGGAGGCGGGCGGGGTGCTCGTCGGTTTGGAGACGGCGGACGCGGTGGCGGAAGGGTTCCGGACCATCGTCGCCAACGCCAAGGCGTACGACTCCGGCGCGGCGATCGCCGGTGTCCAGGTGCAGCAGATGCTCACCGGCGGGCAAGAGGTGATCGTCGGCGCCACCACAGATCCCACGTTCGGCAAGATCGTCGCGTTCGGGCTCGGCGGGGTGCTGGTCGAGGTGCTCAAGGACGTCACGTTCCGGCTGGCGCCACTGGACCGTGACCAGGCGTTCTCGATGATCGACGGGATCGCGGCCGCCGAGATCCTGCGCGGTGTGCGCGGTGCGGAACCGGTGAGCAGGGACGCGCTGGCCGACGTACTCACGCGAGTCGGCGCCCTGGTCACCGATTTCCCGCAACTGGCCGAAGTCGACCTCAACCCCGTGCTGGCCACGCCCGGCGGCGCCACCGCGGTCGACGTCCGGATCCTGGTCGACCCCGAGGCCGCGCGCGAGCCGGTGCGGTTCAGCCAGGAGGAGATCCTGGCGTCGATGACCCGGATCATGAAACCGGCTTCGATCGCCGTCATCGGCGCTTCCGCCGAAGCGGGCAAGATCGGCAACTCGGTGATGAAGAACCTCGTCAACGGCGGGTTCGCGGGCGAGATCCACCCGATCAACCCCAAAGCGGCCGAAATCCTCGACCGCAAGGCGTATCCGAGCATCTGCGACGTCCCGGGTGACGTCGACGTCGCGGTGTTCGCCATCCCCGCCAAGTTTGTCCCCGCCGTACTGGAAGAGGCAGGCCGGAAAGGGGTGGCCGGGGCGATCCTGATCCCGTCCGGTTTCGGCGAGACCGGGAACATCGAACTCCAGGACCAGGTCGTCGCCATCGCGAGGGAACACGGCGTCCGAATCCTCGGGCCGAACATCTACGGCTATTACTACACGCCTGAGAATCTCTCCGCGACCTTCTGCACGCCGTACAACGTCAAGGGCGGGGTCGCGCTTTCCTCGCAGAGCGGCGGTATCGGGATGGCGATCCTGGGGTTCAGCCGGTCGGCGAAAATGGGCGTGTCCGCGATCGTCGGAGTGGGCAACAAGGCCGATATCGACGAGGACGATCTGCTCACCTTCTTCGAACAAGATGAAAACACCGACCTCATCGCCATGCACCTGGAAGATCTGAAAGACGGGCGATCCTTCGCGGAAACGGCGAAACGGGTGTCGGCGCGGAAACCGGTCGTCGTGCTCAAAGCGGGCCGGACCTCACAAGGCGCGAAAGCGGCGAGTTCGCATACCGGAGCACTTGCCGGGGACGACAAGGTCTACGACGACATCCTGCGCCAGAGCGGGGTCATCCGGGCACCCGGCCTCAACGACCTGCTCGAGTACGCGCGTGGCATTCCGCTGCTGCCGACGCCGAAGGGCGAGAACGTCGTCATCATCACCGGCGCGGGCGGATCCGGTGTCCTGCTTTCCGACGCGTGTGTGGACAACGGGCTGAACCTGATGGAGATCCCGCCCGATCTCGACACGTCTTTCCGGAAATTCATCCCGCCGTTCGGCGCGGCCGGAAATCCGGTGGACATCACCGGCGGCGAGCCGCCTCCCACCTACCGGAACACGATCGCACTCGGTTTGGCGGACGAGCGAATCCATGCCTTGATCCTCGGCTATTGGCATACTATCGTCACCCCGCCGATGATCTTCGCGGAACTAGTTTCGGAAGTCGTAGCCGAATATCGCGCGAAGGGGATCCATAAGCCCGTCGTCGCCTCGCTGGCAGGCGACGTCGAGGTCGAAGAGGCCAGCGACTTTCTGTACGAGCACGGCGTCGTGGCTTATCCGTACACGACGGAGAAACCGGTGGCCGTGCTCGGCGCGAAGTACCGCTGGGCACGTTCGGCGGGACTGCTCGGCTGAATTCCGGCGCCGCGGGGAGGGTCGTCCGGGCCTTTCCCGCGGCATTCCGGCCCCAACAGACCCAAGGAGAATGACAATGACGTCATCGACCGCGGCTCGACCACCCGGAACGTATCAAGAAGTCATCGATTCGAACGGCCGGATCTACCGGGTCGGCGAGACCGACCGCGACATCATGGGCCGTCCACGATGGACGATGGTGATCCTGCCCTGGATCGCCATGATGGCCATCAGTTCCTCGGAATACGCGTTCACGTCGGCGGAGGAAACGCTGGCGGCGGCGCACGGCTGGCACGGCGCGACCATCTTCTGGCTGCTCGGGGTCTGGGTGTTCTTCCAGGCGATCGTGGCCTTCCCGGCGGGGAAGATGCGGGAGAACGGCAAACTGCCCGCCAAAGCGGCGATGCTGCTGGGTGCGGTGGGCACCCTGCTCGCCTACCTTTCCCTCGCCTACGCGCCCAGCGAGATCTGGGCATATCTCGGGTTCGGCTTCTTCGGCGGTGGCGGGGCGGGCCTGGTCTACGCGACCTGCGTCAACATGGTGGGAAAGTGGTACCCGGAGCGGAGGGGCGGCAAGACCGGGTTCGTCAATGGCGGCTTCGCCTACGGTTCGGTGCCCTTCATCTTCCTTTTCACCTCCTATATGGACCTTTCCAACTTTTCGGGCGTCCTGCTCGTGGTCGGCGTCTTCCTGGCGGCGGTGGTCGCGGTGAGCGGTTTCTACTTCCAGGACCCGCCGAAGAACTGGTGGCCGTCGCACGTCGACCCGCTGAAGGTGTCCGACGATCCGCGGATCCGCCGGTCACTGCTGAAGAATCCGCCCGCGGTGAAGCAGTACACGCCCCGGGAAGCGCTCCGCACCAGGATGTTGCCGCTGATGTGGTTCTGCCTGCTGTGCACGGCCGGGGTCAACATCTTCGGTATCGCGATGCAGGTCCCGTTCGGCAACGAGATGGGTTTCGCGGGCGGGATCGTCGCGCTGGCGATGAGCCTGAAGGCGATCATCAACGGCACCGGCCGCGGCGTGATCGGCTGGATCTCCGACCGGTACGGACGGCGGCAGACGTTGTTCATGGTCTGCGTGGTGCTCGGCCTCGCGCAGGTCGCGGTGTACCTGTCCGGCTCGATCGGCAGCATGCCGCTGTTCCTGCTCGCCTCGATGATCTCCGGTTTCGGCGGCGGCGCGATCTTCCCGCTGTTCGCGGCGATGACGGCGGACTTCTACGGCGAGAACAACAACGCCAGCAACTACGGCCTGGTCTACAGCTCGAAACTGATCTCGGGCCTGGTCGGCTCCGGTGTCGGCGCGATGGTCGTGGTGGCGTGGGGCTATGGCGGCGCGTTCGTCCTCGCGGGCGGAACGAGCCTGTTCGCGGCCGCGCTCAGTCTGTTCCTGCGCCAGCCTGGGCGTTCGCGTACTCGGACTCCGCGGCGTGAGCAGGAGTTGAAGCCGGTTTAGTGTCGCGTGATCAGACGGCGATCACGCGTGACTGGACGGAGATCTCGCGTGATCAGACGGAGATCACGCGTGATTGGACGGATAACACACCCGCAGCCGGATTCCGCCGAGTGTCCTCCGCCCGATCACGCGAGATCTCCGCCCGATCACGCGAGATCGCCGTCCGTGGAACGAAACCCAACGTCAAGCAAGCACGATCACGCGACACTAGGCTTCCTTCGGGCGTTCGTGGAAGGCCTGCCGGGTGCGCTCGGTGTGCTGGTTCATGATCCGCTCGGCGGTGGTGGCGTCGCCGTCGGCGATGGCCTTGATCAGTTCCTCGTGTTCCTGCCAGGAATCGTGGCTACGGGGACGGGCGATCGGCGTGTAGTACCAGCGGACCCGGCGATCGACCATGCCGATCATCTCGGCGAGGACGGTGTTCCCGGACAGTTCGGTGATGAACGTGTGGAGCGCGGCGTTGGCCGAGACGAGACCTTCGGTGTCGTCGGCGGCCAACGCCTCCAACCCGGTCTTCTGCAGTTCCCACAACCGTTCGATGTCTTCATCGCCGGCTTTGTCGGCGGCCAGCCGGGCGGAGTGGGCCTCCAGCACCGTGCGCACGCTGAGCAGCTGATCGGCCTCTTCGTCGGTGGGCATGTGCACGAAGGCGCCCTGTGCGGGGCGGAGGTCGACCCAGCCTTCGCTTTGCAGTCGCTGCAAGGCTTCGCGGACAGGCTGCCTGCTCACACCCAGGTACTCGGCGAGGTCCGCCTCGACCAGGTGCTGGCCGGGTTCCAGGGTCCGGTTGATGATCAGTTCGGCGAGCGCTTCGTAGACGACCTGGCGCAACGGCGCCGGCCGCTCGACCCGTTTGGCCGTGGCCGAGCTGAGCGTGCCCTTGGTGCGGCGGCCGGTGGGGCCGCGGTCGGGCAGGGGCGAAACGGGCTGGCTCACAGGACCTCCGGATGTCTCGACCGGTTCAGGATACAGGTTTTGGTATGCAAAATCCCGACAATCCCCGCTTCGCTCCGCAATTCGTCCTCTGGTTGCGATGGTTGCGCGTGCAGTGGCAGAACACCTTCGCCATCACCATGGCGGGACGGGGTTTCGACGCGCGGATCTCGACGGAGTTCGCGAACTCGCTGCCGGACAGCGTGTGTCTACTGTGGAAACTGCATCGAGGTCTGCCCGACCGGGGCGCTCGGCTTCAAACGCGAGTACGACAAACGTGAGGACGGCACCTGGGACGAATCCCGGCAGGCCGCCACGACCACCGTCTGCACTTTCTGCGGGGTCGGCTGCAACCTCACCCTGCACGTCCAGGACAACGAGATCGTCAAGGTCACTTCTCCGCACGAGTGCCCGGTGGCCCACGGGAACCTCTGCATCAAGGGCCGCTTCGGCTGGCAGCACGTCCAGAACCGCTGACCGTCCCGGTGGGGCTGAAGGGGACTTTCCCCGCATGCGATGCGAGGAAAGCGCCCTTCGCCGCTCACGCTGGCCCGCCATCGATCGCCCCGCCGGTATACCGCCCGTTGACCGATGGCAGGTCAGCGGGCTATTCTCGATATACGAAAGAAAGTTTCCGCATAGCGAAATTGCTGAGGTTTCGATGGTTGATCTTGCCGGTTCGCGTCATGCGCTGCCGTATGTGCTGAACCTGTCGATGGTCTTCACCGAGTTGCCGCTGCTCGACCGGGCGGAGGCGGCGCGGGCGGCGGGCTTCACCGCGGTCGAGTACTGGTGGCCGTTCGAGACGGCGGTACCGGACGCCGCCGAGGCGGACGCGTTCGTCGCGTCGGTCGAGAAGGCGGGCGTCGCGGTGACCGGGCTGAACTTCTTCCCCGGCGACATGGCGGGCGGTGATCGCGGTCTGGTCACCTGGCCTGGGCGCGAGGACGAGTTCGCCGCCGGTATCGCCTCCGCGATCGAGCTCGGCGAGCGCCTCGGCTGCCGCCGGTTCAACGCGCTCTACGGCAACCGGATCGACGGTGCCGACCCGGCCGGGCAGGACAAGCTCGGGCTGGCGAACCTGGCGCTCGCCTCGGACGCGGCCGCGCGGATCGACGCGGAGATCGTCCTGGAACCGTTGTCGGGGGCGGAGAAGTATCCGCTCAAGACGGCGGGTGACGTACTGAAGGTGCTCGACGAACTCGGGCGGGACAACGTGAAGCTGCTGGCCGACCTGTATCACCTGGCGGTCAACGGTGACGACCTCGACACGGTCACGACCGTCCACACCGGACGGATCGGCCATGTGCAGATCGCCGATGCCCCAGGGCGGCACCAGCCGGGGACCGGAACGCTGGACATCGAGGGATACCTGGACAAGCTGCAGACGGCGGGCTACCGCGGGCAGGTCGGCGTGGAGTACAAACCCGACGGGCCGAGCGCGGATTCGCTGTCGTGGCTGCCTTTCGAACGAAGGGGACTGGCATGACCAAGCTGGGATTCATCGGCCTGGGGATCATGGGCGGGCCGATGGCGGGACATCTCGCCGCCGCCGGCCACGAGGTGAGCGGATTCGACACGAACGCGGACGCGCTCGCGAGGCTGGAAGCCGCGGGCGGCCGGGCGGCGAACGGGGTGACGGACGCCGTCGCCGGCGCGGAAGTCGTCATCACGATGCTGCCGAACCACCCGCAGGTCGAGGCCGTCGTGCTGGCGGCGGGCGGGGTGCTGGAGGTGGCGAAACCGGGCACCCTGCTGATCGACATGAGCACGATCCGGCCGGAGACCTCCATCGAGGTGGCCGAGCGGGCCGGTGAGCGGGAGATCCGCGTGCTGGATGCGCCGGTTTCGGGTGGTCAGGCGGGCGCGGAGCAGGCTTCACTGTCCATTATGGCCGGTGGGGACGCCGAGGATTTCGCGACCGCGCTCCCGATACTGGAGGCCGTCGGCAAGACGATCGTCCACGTCGGGCCGCACGGCGCCGGTCAGGTCGTCAAGGCCGCGAACCAGCTGGTGGTCGGCGGGACCTACGGACTGATCGCCGAGGCGATCGTGCTGCTCGAAGCGTCCGGCGTGGACGCCGGGGTCGGGCTGGACGTCCTCGCGGGCGGGCTGGCGGGCAGCCGGATCCTCGAACTCAAGCGGAAGTCCATGGTGGCGCGGGAATTCGCGCCGGGCTTCCGGATCGAGCTGCACCACAAGGACATGGGCATCGCGCTGGCCGCCGCCAGGCAGGCCGACGTCGCGCTGCCGATCACCGGGCTGGTCGCCCAGCTCGTCGCCGCCGGACGGGCGATGGGTCACGGCTCGCTCGATCACTCCGCCCTGCTGAAGGTCGTCGAAGCGCTGTCCGGCGCGGAAAGCAAGGAGTGAGGAATGCCCAGAATCCCCGCCATGCAGGCCGTCGTCGACGTCCTGGTCAGTGAAGGCGTCGACACCGCGTTCGGCTGTCCCGGCGCTGCGATCCTGCCGCTCTACCACGCGATGCAGGACAGCGGCATCGAGCATCTGATCGTGCGCCACGAAGAGGGTGCGACCCATATGGCCGACGGCTGGGCGCGGACCACCGGCAATGTCGGCGTCGCGATCGGAACTTCGGGGCCTGCCGGGACCAACATGATCACCGGGCTCTACACCGCGCAGGCCGATTCGATCCCGATCATCTGCATCACCGGGCAGGCCGACTCCCGGAAGCTGCACACCGAGGCGTTCCAGGCCGTCGACATCGTCGAGATCGCCAAGCCGGTCACGAAGTGGGCGGTGCAGGTCAAGGAAGCGGCGCAGCTGCCTTGGGTGTTCCGCGAGGCGTTCCGGATCGCGCGGTCCGGTCGCCCCGGCCCGGTGCTGATCGACCTGCCCATCGACGTCCAGCGGCAGGAGATCGAATGGGACTCCAGCATCGATTCGCCGCTGCCGGTCATCGTCGCGACGCCGTCGCCCGCCAGGGTCGAGCGGGCGCTCGATCTGCTGCTGGCCGCCGAACGACCGCTGATCCTCGCGGGCGGCGGAGTGGTGCTCGGTGACGCGAGCGACCGGCTGCGGACCGCGGCCGAACTGCTCGGCGTGCCGGTCGGCGTGACGCTGATGGGCAAGGGGACCTTCCCCGAGGACCACGAGCTTTTCGCCGGGATGGCGGGCATCCAGACGTCGCAGCGATGGGCGAACGCGGCCTTTCTCGAAGCGGATCTGGTGCTGGCGCTCGGCGCGCGGTTCGGTGACCGGCACACCGGCGACCTCGACGTCTACCGCGGCGACCGGAAGTTCATCCACGTCGACATCGAGCCGACGCAGCTGGGCAAGGTGTTCGGGCCGGACCTCGGGATCGTGTCGGACACGGGTGCGTTCCTCGATGCGCTGATCGAGGCGGCATCGAAGCGATCAGTGAAGCCGGACCTCGGGTGGGCTCACCGGATCGGTGCGTTGAAGGAGAGCCTGCCGCGGCGGGAGGACTTCGAGGACACGCCGATCAAGGCGCCGCGGGTGTTCAAGGAGATCAACGAGTTCTACGGCGAGGACGCCTACTTCGTCACCGCGATCGGGCTGTACCAGATCTGGTCCGGGCAGTTCCAGCGCGCGCATAAGCCACGCCACTACCAGGTGTGCGGCCAGGCTGGCCCGCTCGGCTGGGAGATCCCGGCGGCGATCGGTGTCAAGAAGGCCAAGCCGGAGGCCGAAGTCGTCGGCGTCGTCGGTGACTACTCGTTCCAGTTCCTGGTGGAGGAACTGGCGGTGGCCGCGCAATACGACGTCGGGTTCGTGCTGATCATGCTCAACAACGAGTACCTCGGGCTCATCCGGCAGGCCGAGACCGGCTACGAGATGAACTTCGAGGTCGACATCCACTACGACAAGAACGGCACGGACAACGTCAAGGTCATGGAGGCCTACGGCTGCGCCGGGACCCGCGTCACCGAGCCGGGCGAGATCCGGGCGTCGCTGGAGTGGGCGCGCAAGGAGGCCGAGCGGACCTCGCGGCCGGTGCTGGTGGAGATCATGATCGAACGCGAAGGGAACGCTGCGATGGGCAAGGCACTCGACAGCGTCGTCGAGTTCGAGCCGATCGCGGGCTGAGGAAGTGAGATGAACGGGGCTTTCATCGCGAAAAATGAGATGAAAGCCCCGTTCATCTCATCCGGTGCAGGACACTAGGCCTTAAACTGGTCGTTGCTCAGCCACTTCTCCGGCCGGACCCGGACCAGCACGGAGTTGTCGCTGAGCGCGCCGTCGACGTACTTCGTGCCCTCGTCCGCGGGCAGGTAGCGGTGCGCGATCTTCAGCGCCTGCTCACGAGTCGGCGGCTGGTCGTTGGCGATGACCGGACCCTCGGCCGTCACGTACTTGTACGGGACGGTCTCCGCCTGCGCGACCAGGCTGAGCCTGCCCGCCTTCTTGATCGCCTTGTCCTTGACCGAACCGCCGTCCATCCAGATCAGGAGTTCCCCGCCGGGCTCGTAGTCGTACCAGACCGGTACGGCCAGCGGGGCCCGTCCTTCCCGCTCCACGGCCAGGACCCCGATGTGGACCTCGCTCAGGAAGGCTTCCCGTTCCTCGGCGGTCATGACGAAAGACGACATCCGTGTCTCGCTTCTCTTCGGTTGGTGATCTACGAGAAGCGGTAACGCGGGCCAGGTTCAGGACATTCCGGGCGGGATCAGGGTGCCGGGGAGGCGGAGCTGGTCGGGGTCGCCTCACCGGTGTTCCCCGCCGGGGTGGAAGAAGGCGGCGGAGTGGTCGTGGTGCTGGACGGCGGAGGCGTCGACGACGGCGGAGTGCTCGAAGGAGGCGTCGACGAGGGCGGCGTCGAAGAAGGCGGCGTGCTGGTCGGCTTCGAGGGCGACGTGCTGCTCGGCGGCTTGCTGCTGCTCGGCGGGAACGACGTGCCGGGCAACGGGTTCGGCGGCGGCGTGGTCGTGCCGGGCGGGGGAGTGCCGGGCAGGGTCGGCACCGGGACCTGGCCACCGGGCACGCCGGCGGTGACGTCCGGCGAGTCGGGGGCGCCGACCGGGACCTGGCTGTCCGGGAACGTCGCGACACCGCCGCGGTAGGCGACCGCCCACCGGATCACGGTGTCCACATAGGACAACGAGTGGTTGTAGCGGTACACGGCCACGCGCTGGGTCTGCTCGGAGGTCAGGTCGACGCCGCCGGAGCAGAGGTAGCGGCCCGAACCCAGCGTCGCGTCGTAGATGTTGTTCGGGTTGGACTCGCCGTCGCCGTTGCCGTCGGAGGCGTAGCCCTTCCAGGTCGACGGGATGAACTGGGTCGGGCCGACGGCGCGATCCCAGACCGTGTCGCCGTCGTACTTCCCGCCGTCGGTGTCCGGGATGGCCGCGAACGGACCGGCGCCGTTGAGCTGCGGGCCGCGGATCGGTTCGAGGGTGTCGCCCTTGGCGTCGACGTAACCGCCGCGTGCGTGATTCGATTCGATCCGGCCGATACTCGCGATCAACTCCCAGTCGATGTGACAGCCGGGCAGTTCCTTCGCGAGGATGTCCGCCGCGTTGCGGTAGGCCTTCATCATGCTGGCGGGGATGCCGAGCGCGCCCGAAGGCGCGAACGAGCCGCCGACGTTGCCCGTGCCGCCGGGGACGGTCAGCGGGTCCGGGTTGGGTGGTTCGGGGAGGCTTCCGTCGACGGCGATCTCCGGGACGCTGCCGGCTGGCGGTTGCCAAGGCGCGGCCTGATTCTGCGGCGCGGCGGTGTCCTTCGCCGCGGCGATCGGAGTATCGGGACCCGCCGAAGCGGTGACCGCGGGCAGGACGGCGAGCGCGCCACCGGCGAGCGCGAAGGCCGTCCGGTGCCGGGCGGACAACCTGTCCGTCTGTCGAGGGCGGTGCTTCGGCATGTTTCTCTCCCGCAAGGTCGACTCCGCGCAAAACTATCCGATACAACCGAATTTCGGGGAAGACGCAACGAAAAACCTGCGAAGCCGCCTGGATTTCGTCCTCCTGGCACAAGACCTTCGTAGTGAAGTTGTCAATTTCACGCTGAGTTCACCGAAACGCCAGCAGAATCCTCTGCCACTCTGCGGGACTGGTCTGAACCGCGTGCAAAGAAATCTTTGCACAATCTCCTTTGCACGCGGTACCTTGGTGTCATGACCGGTCCGCCGCCACCCGAGGAGATCACCGACGCCGCCGTGCTGAAGGCGGTGATGCATCCGTTGCGCAGGCGGATCATGGAGTCGCTGGGCCGGGGGCCCGCGACGGCGACGAAGCTGGCCAAGGAACTGGGGGAGAGTTCGGGCGCGACCAGCTATCACCTGCGAGAACTGGCGAAGTACGACTTCATCGACGAGGCACCGGAACTCGCGCACGGCAAGGAACGCTGGTGGCGGGCCCGGGCACGCGACATCCGCTGGCCCAGGCACAGCGAGCAGAACGACGAGATGCGCGCGGTGTTCGACGAAGCGCACCGTGCCGCGTTCACCGAAGACCTCGAGCAGATGGCGAGGTTCCTCGAAAAGCGCGGCGAACTGGGCGACTGGGGTGACGCGTTCGTGTTCTCGCGCGGCGCGGTGCACGTGGACCTCGCGGAACTGAAGCAGTTCTGGGAGGAGTACCTGGACCTGCTGCGCCGCTACTGGCGGCCGGAACCCGCTCCCGGCGCACGGAAAGTGGTCGTGCGCTGGGTGGCGTTCCCGGATCCGGAAGGGGATGAGGAAAAGGGGGACTGAGCACTGCCAGGTGGGAGAGCGGCCACTCGACCACCCGGGATCGCGTCAGCACGCCGGACGGCGTGTCTTCACGGACAACTCCACACAAAGGGGGAGCAGCATGCTGCTCTGGAAGAGAATCGCGGCCATCGGCGCCGCGATGAGCCTGCTCGCGGCGGGGACCGCGACGGCCGCGCAACCGCCGGATGGAGCATCCCGAGCGGATGCCACCATTCGCTACACCGAGTACGGCATCCCGCACATCGTCGCGAACGACTACGTGAACCTGGGCTTCGGACAGGGGTACGCCGCGGCCAAGGACAACGTCTGCGCCATCGCCGACGTCGCGGTCACCACGCGGGCCGAGCGTTCGCGCTGGCTCGGACCGGACGCCCCGCCGACGAGCGGGGTGAGTCAGGCGAGTACGAACCTCGCCAGCGACCTGTACTTCCAAGGGATCAACGACAGCGGCCTCATCGAGCGGCTGGCCGCGGAACCGGCGCCACGCGGGCCGTACCGCGAGGTCCGCGAACTGATCCGCGGTTACGTCGAAGGCGTCAACAAGTACCTGCGCACCGGTGAGATCACCGACCCGGCCTGCCGCGGCGCCGGCTGGCTGAAGCCGATCACCGAACTCGACGTCTACCGGCACAGCCACGCGGTCGGGATGATCTTCGGCCAGGGCGGGGTGGCGGACTCGATCGCCGCGTCGCTGCCAGGCGCCCCACCGGCGGGTTCCGGCCGGGAGCAGATGCTCGGGGAGACCGGGGTCGGCAGCAACGCGATCGCGATCGGCTCGGCCGCTTCGGCGACCGGGCGCGGTATCTCGCTGGCCAACCCGCATCTGCCGTGGCAGCTGAGCGGAACCAGGCTGTGGCAGTCGCAGGTGAGCCTGCCGGGCAAGCTGAACGTCAGCGGCGCGGGTATCCCCGGCATCCCGCTGATGTGGCTGGGGCACAACGAAACCGCCGCTTGGAGCGGTACGGCGACGGACACGACGAGGACGTACACGCTGTTCGAGCTGAAGCTCGTGCCCGGTTCGCCGACGACCTACCTCGTCGACGGGAAGCCCGAGCGCATGCGGCGGCACGACGTGGCCGTGACGTCCCGCAAGGCGGACGGTTCGACGGAACGCGTCGTTCGTCCACAGTGGACTACCCGGTACGGGCCGGTGACGACCCGGCTCGGTGAACGGGAGTTGCCGTGGACGGCGTCGAGCGCCTTCGCGATCGCGGACGCCAACGCCGGGAACCTGTCGATGGTGAACTCGATGTTCGAGATCGCGCGCGGCCGCACGGCGGGGGAGATGATCGATTCGGTTCGCAGGACCCAGGGCCTGCCGTGGATGAACATCATCGCCACCGACGACCGAGGCCGGGTGGAGTACAGCCAGATCCACGGTGTCCCGCATGTCACCGACGAGAAGGCGGCGCGGTGCAACACTCCGCTTGGCAAGGAATTGTTCGCCGCGAACGGGGTCGCCGTACTCGACGGTTCCAGGACGGCCTGCGCGTGGGGTCGCGACCGTGACGCGCTGCGGTCCGGCGTCTTCGGCCCGTCCAGTCTGCCGAGCCTGAAACGGGACGACTACCTCGCGAACTCGAACGACAGCCATTGGCTTTTCAACCCCGCCGAGCCGCTGACCGGATTCCCCCGGATCGTCGGGCCGGTGCGCACCGAGCAGAACATGCGGACAAGGGCCGGTTTCGTCGAGATCGCCGACCAGTTGGCGAAGGGCGGGTTCACCGGGCAGGCCATGCGGGACCTCATGTTCTCGCACCGCGATCACGCCGCCGAACTGGCGCTGCCCGACGTCGTCGCGATGTGCCGGACGATTCCGGGACAGGACGCCGCCTGCGCCGCGTTGGCGGGCTGGGACGGGCGTTCGGACGCCGAAAGCCGGGGCGCGCTGCTCTTCGACCGGTTCTGGTCCAGAGTGGACCGAAGGGAATCCGGTGTGTGGAAGGTTCCGTTCGACGTCAAGGATCCCGTCCACACGCCGAACACCCTCGACACCGGGAACGCGGGTATCCGGAAGGCGCTCACCGACGCGGTCGCGGAGTTGACCGCGGCGAAGATCCCGCTCGACGCGCCCTACGGCAACAACCACTATGTCGTGCGCAACGGCGAGAAGATCCCGCTCGGCGGCGGGACCGCCGGACGCGGTGTCTACAACTCCCTTGGCGGGCCTTGGGATCCGGCGCACGGTTACACCGAGATCGTGCACGGCGGGACGTACCTGCACGTCGTGGCGTTCAACGGTACGGGCTGCCCGGACACGACGACATTGGTCACCTATTCGCAGTCCGCGAACCCGAAGTCCGCGCACCACAGCGACCAGACCGAGTTGTACTCGCGTAAGCAGTGGGTCACCGAACGGTACTGCGAGAAGGACATCCTCGCATCGCCGTCGCTCGAGGTGGTCCGGGTGAGCAGGCGATGATCGCGGCACTGTTCGCGGCCACGGTGCTGGCGGTGTCGTCACCGGTGCCCACCGCCGCTCCGGACGGCGACGTGTCGTTCACCAGCCACGGAGCGACCTTGCACGGAACGGTGGTCGCGCCGGAAGGCGGCGGGGCCGCACCGGGGATCGTGATGGTGCACGGCTCGGGCACGCAAGTCCGGGACGAGTACCGTGCTGAGGCCGAGGCTTTCGCCAAAGCGGGGATCGCGACGCTGATCTACGACAAGCGGACCGAAGGCTATTCGAAGTTCGAACGGGACTACTCGGTTCTGGCCGACGACGCCCTCGCCGCGGTCCAGGCGCTGCGTTCGCGTCCGGGCGTGGATCCGGCCCGGGTCGGGGTCTGGGGTTTGAGTGAAGGGGGCTGGGTCGCGCCGTTGGCGGCGTCGAAGTCGAAAGACGTCGCTTTCGCGGTCACGGTCGGGGCCAACGGCGTCTCTCCCGACCGTCAGCAGTCGTGGGCCTTCGAGACCTACCTGCGGCACGGCGGGGTCACCGGTTCGATGGTGGACATGGTGGCGTCGACGAACATGCGGACCCTCGCGGGCGCCGGCGTGTTCCCCGAGGCAGGGTACGACCCGGTGCCGGTGCTGGAGAAGGTGCGGCAGCCGGTGCTCGGGCTGTGGGGTGAACTGGACCGGCTGACCCCACCCGGCGAGGCCGTCCGGATCTTCCGGGAAACGCTGGAACGCACCGGGAACCGGCAGTACACGTTGAAGGTGTTCCCGCAGGCCCAGCACGGACTCCGGCGGACCACGGACGGCTTCGACAAGCTCGACGGTTACGCTCCCGGCTATCTCGACCTGGTCGGGACCTGGGTGAACGGCTTAAAGGACGGGCCTGTCCAGCCATCCGCGGATCCGCCGCCGCGGCAGGAGAGCGAGAGCGTCGCGCTGGCTCCGCTGGCCTGGTACGAGGCGCCGTGGTTGCAGATCGGCGTATGGGCATTGGCGTTGCTGGCGTTCGCGGCCTATCCGGTGACGGCGTTGTTCCGCCGCCGCAAGAGCGTGCCGCTCGCCCGGCCCGCACGCTGGCTGGCGTCGACCGGTTTGGCTGCCACAGCCGGATTCCTCGCCTATTATGTCGCGCTGACGATGGGCGCGGCGATGGCGCCGGGGCCTGTCCTTTTCGGACGGACGTTGCCGTGGCTCGCGTTGCAGCTGCTCGCCGTCGGCGTCGTCGTCTTCGGTGTGGTGACCGCGGTTTCGTGGTGGCGGCGCGAGGGCGGCGGGGGCGTCCGGGTCGGGCTACTGCTGGCCGGAGCCGTCCTGTTCGTTCCGTGGGCCATCCACTGGGGACTGCTCGTGCCGTGACGTGAGAGCCTGGGTGCCGGGCGGCCACCCGGCACCCAGGCGAACGGAAGCCGCGTCACCACGCCCGAGGGCGTGTCTTCACGAACGGACCTCCGGGTCAGAAGATACTCAGGACTTCGGGGCGACGGCGAACCGGCGCAGTTCCAGTGCCGGGTTCTTGGCGCGCACCTCGGAGAGACGCTCGGCCGAAAGTTCGGCGGCGGCGGTCCCTGTGCGTTCGCCGACCGACGCGAGCACGACGCCCATCGGGTCGACGATCATGCTGTGCCCCGACCCAGTCGGGGCCGCCTGTCCGGCCGCGACGAGATAGATCGTGTTCTCGATCGCCCGCGCCCGGACCAGTGTGGTCCAATGATCCTCCTTGAGCGGGCCGGGCATCCATTCGGCCGGCAGCAGCACCGCGTCCGCGCCCGCGTCGACCAGGCGGCGAGTGACCTCCGGGAACCGCAGGTCGTAACAGGTCTGGAGGCCGAAGACGATCCCGTCGACCTCGAACGTCTCCGGGGCTTCGATGTCACCGGGCCGGACCAGCTCCGACTCGCGGAAACCGAAGGCGTCGTACAGGTGCAGCTTGCGGTAGAGCGCGGCGATCGCCCCGTCGGGACCGGCCGCGACGAGGGTGTTGGAGATCCGCTCGCCGCCGGGGAGCGCCTCGTTGATGCCCGCGACGACGGTGAGCTGCCGTTCCTTGGCGAGTCCGCGCAGTTCGGTGACGAACGGGCCGTCGAGTTCTTCCGCCGAGGTCACGAATTCCCGGCTCATCGTGGGTACGGTGAACAGCGAGTACTCGGGCAGCACGACCACCCGTGCCCCGCGGTCGGCCGCTTCGCCGACGAGGGCGGCGACGCGGGCGAGGTTGGCCTGTTTGTCGTTGCCGGGCGCGAACTGCGCCACCGCGACGTGCACCATGGGACCCCTTCCAATAAGTGGAACTCTTGTATACATGATGGATACTTGACTGGTCCAGGTGTAGGCTCAGTCGCGGAAAGTAACGGCATAGAGGGGGAGCGAGATGACTGTGACCGCCGAAGGGGGCGGCCCGGCGCGCGAACGGGTCTACACGTGGCTGCGCGACGGAATCATCTCGGGTGAGCTGGAAGGCGGCCGCTTCCTCGACGAAATGTGGGTTTCCGGCGTCGTCGGCGTGTCGAGGACGCCGGTGCGGGAGGCGTTCCACCGCCTCGCCGCCGAACGGTTCATCAGTCTGTTGCCACGCAAGGGCGCCCAGGTACGCACGGTCACCTCCCGGGAGCTGGAAGAGGTCTACCAGAGCAGGCGGCTGATCGAAGGCCACGCCATCGCGACGCTGTGCGCGAACCGGGCCGGTGCTCCCGCCGAACTGTCGGAACTCATCGAAGGGATGGTGCGCTCGGGTGCCGAACGCGACTGGTTCGCCGTTTCGGGGTTCGACCGCCGGTTCCATCGCGCCATCGTGAACGCGGCGGGCAACACCGTCCTGACCGAGTTGTACGACACGCTCCGTTCCCGGCAGCAACGCGTCACGGTCCGCGCGCTGGAGGCACGGCCCGAGCGGCTGACGGTGATCAACGACGAACACCGGGAACTGGTCGCCGCCTTGAACGACCACGACGCGAAAGAGGCGTCACGGTTGCTGGAGCAGCATTTGCGCCCGGTGTCCGAAGTGATGTCGTTGCTGCCTCAGGAAGGCTGACCCGGCTGGTCGTGGGTCGAACAGTGGATCCCGCCGCCGCCCGAAGCGATGGTCGAGATCTTCACCGGCACGATCTCGCGGCCGGGGAACTGCTCGCGCAGGATCCGCTGTGCACGTTCGTCTGCCGTGGCGTCGCCGAACTTCGGCACGAAGACCGACTGGTTCGCGACGTAGAAGTTGGCGTACGAGATCACGCTGTCCTCGCCGTAGCCCTCGACCTTGTCCGGGTCCGGCTGGAGGAGGTCGATCACCTGGATGGCCTTGCCGCGGGCGTCGGTGGCTCCGGCGAGCACTTGCCTGGCCTGATCCGCCGCCCGTGACCACGAGTCGGGCGGGGTGCCGGGCGCGGCCTTGTCCAGCAGCACCACTCCGGGAGCGGTGAAGCGGGCAAGGCAGTCGACGTGGGCGTCGGTGATGTCCTCGCCGCGGACGCCGGCGAACCAGAGGACCTTCTGGACGCCGAGCACCTTCTTCAGTTCGGCTTCGATCTCCTGGCGGCTCTTGCCCTTGTTGCGGTTGTCGTTGACCAGCGAGCTTTCGGTGACCATCAGCGTTCCGGCGCCGTCGGTCTCGAACGAACCACCCTCGGCGGTGATCCAGGTTTCGGTGCGGGCCAGCCCGTACTTGCCGAGTACCGACCGCGCGACGGCGTTGTCCTTGTCGTGCGGCTTTTGCTTGCCACCCCAGCCGTTGAAGTTGAAGTCGACGCCCGCGACCCTGCCCGCCTCCTCGATGAACACCGGGACGGTGTCGCGGGCCCACAGGTCGTCGACCGGGATCGGGACGACCTCGACGGTGTCGCCGCACGCCCGCTGAGCCGCGTCGGCGTGCTCGGGCCTGGCGAGGAGCACCACCGGTTCGTAGCCGGCGATTGCCCGGGCCAGTCCGGCGATCTCTTCGCGGACGGCGGGCAGGTCCTCTTCCCAGATCGACGTCGAGGCGGGCCAGGACATATAGGTGCGCGCGTGGCTTTCCCATTCGGCGCCCAGCCTGCGTGCCCCGGCTACCGCGGGCTCCAATGAACCGGTCTCCGTCGCGGCCGGACTCCCCGAACACGCCGAGCTTCCGACGGAGGCGGCGCCGATCGCCGTCAGGGCACGCAGAACCGTGCGGCGGGGAAGGAACGAATGGAACACAGAGCACTCCTCGGCTGAGCTGGTGCCGACACGTTACCATCCTGACTGAAAATTCAGTCAGGATGCGACCGCTAGGGTGAACAGCTGTGTTCGAGCGTCAGCAGATGATCTTGGAAGCGGCCGTGCGGGTGATCGCGCGCAGCGGCGTGCGGGGCCTGCGGGTCGAGAAGATCGCGGCCGAGGCCGGGATCTCCACGTCGCTGATCTACTACCACTTCACCAACCGCGCCGGGCTGCTCCGGAAGACGCTGGAGTTCGTCAGCGATCGCGCCGCGGCGTACACCGAAGAGGCCGCGGCCGGGGCCAGCGAACCCCGCGCCGAGCTGGAACTCCTGCTGTTCGGGGAATTCCAGGACACCCAGGTGGTGCGGGAGAACAGCACCGCCTGGGGCGAACTACGTGCCAGCGCAGTCTTCACCCCCGAGCTGCGCGAACCGCTGGCGGAGTCGACCCGGACGTGGGTGAGCGAGGTCGCCGAGGTGATCCGGCGCGTCCACGGCGCCGGGGTCGAGGCCGAGGACGCCGCGGAACGGCTCACGAGCCTGGTCGAAGGACTCAGTGAGCGGTGGCTTTCTGGTTCGATGGACCTGGACAGGGCGCGGACGCTCCTGCGCGGCGCGATCACGCTGGAACTGGACAGGGTGGGGACCTGAATGGGACTCGAAAAGATCGTCGGCGTCATGCGGGACAACCTCACCGTCCGGCGCGTCTACGGCGAGCCTGTCGAGAAGGACGGTGTCGTGGTGATCCCGGCCGCGAGCGTCATCGGCGGCGGGGGCGGCGGGCACGGCACCGAACAGGGCAAGGAGGGCGAGGGCGGCGGCTTCATGCTCGCCGCGCGTCCGGTCGGCGCGTACGTGCTCAAGGGCGGCGACGTGCGCTGGGTACCGGCGGTGGACGTGACCTTCCTCGGGGCGGTGTTCGCCATCATGGTCGCGACGATCCACAAGGCCCGGCGTCGGAGGGGCTGACGCTCAGCACGGTGCCTGTGCGGTGATGCCGGTGAGGATGAGATCGACCCCGGTGAGGAACTGCTCCCGGTCGTCGTGCTCGCGTACCTGGCCGGCGATGGACTTCATGAACGGGAACTCGCCGGAATCGAGTTCTTCCCACGCGTTCGCCGCGGCGTGGAGGAACTCGGCGCGGTTCACCCCGCCGTCGAGGACACGGGCGTTCGCGGCGTTCTGGCCGGCGGCGCCGAAGATGTAGTGCGTCAGCGCCGAGGTCGCCGTGAACCAGGTGGTTTCCGGCACGCCCAGCGCGCTGACCCGGCGGCCGATGCTCTCGAAGATCCGCGGTGTGGCCGAGCCCCAAGGGCTGCGGGAAAGCTGAACGGCCAGTTGCGTGGAAAGCCACGGATGCCGGTCGATCGCCTCGAACAGGCCGAGCGCGATGGCGCGGATCTCGTCCCGGGGTGAGCCCGTGTCCTCGACGGTCAGCGCCCCGGCGATGACGGACGAGGTCGCGGCGGCGAGCAGTGCGCCCTTGTTCGGCACATGCCAGTAGATCGCCCCGGAGCCGGTGGCGAGGCGTTCGGTCAGCGTCTTGAAGGTCAGCCCGCTTTCGCCGTCCGCGTCGAGCAGCTCGATGGCGGCCTCGACGATGCGTTCGCGGGACAGTGCCTCCGCGCGGGTCCGTGATGCCATGCCGCCATCCTGGCAGGTTCGGGTTAGTTTCCTCGCATGGCGAAAAGCTCGGCGGTGGAGATCGAGGTCGGCGACCGGACGGTGCGCGTCTCGAACCCGGATCGTGTCTACTTCCCGGCGCGGGGTGAGACGAAGCTCGATCTCGTCCGGTACTACCTGGCGGTCGGCGACGGTATCGTGCGGGCGCTGCGGGAGCGGCCGTGCATGCTGCACCGGTTCCCATCCGGTGTCTCGGGGGAGAAGGTCCACCAGAAGCGCGTCCCGAACGGTGCCCCGGACTGGTTGCAGACCGTCCGCGTCGACTTCCCGTCCGGCAGGCACGCCTACGAACTGTGCGTCACGCATCCGGCGGACGTGATCTGGGCGGTGCAGATGTCGACCGTCGAGTTCCACCCCTGGAACTCCCGCCGCGCCGACACCGAACGCCCCGACGAGTGGCGGATCGATCTCGACCCGATGCCCGACTGCCCGTTCGCCACCGTGCGGAAGGTCGCCCACACTGTCCGCGAGATCCTCGACGAACTCGGCATCACCGGCTGGCCGAAGACGTCCGGCGGCCACGGCCTGCACGTCTACGTCCGGATCGAACCCCGGTGGGGTTTCCAGGAGGTACGCCGGGCGGCGCTCGCCTTCGCGCGCGAGGTCGAACGCCGGATGCCCGACGAGGTCACCACCACCTGGTGGCGCAAGGACCGCGATCCCTCGAAACTGTTCGTCGACTACAACCAGAACGCCCGTGATCACACCATCGCGAGCGCCTACTCGGTTCGCGGCGTTCCCGAAGCCGTCGTCTCGACCCCGATCACCTGGGACGAGATCGACGACGTCGAGCCGCGTGATCACACCATCGCCACCGTGCCCGCGCGCTTCGCCGAACTCGGCGACCTGCACGCGGGCATCGACGACACGGCGTACTCGCTCGACACCCTGCTCGACTGGGCGGACCGCGACGGCCTCGAAACCGAGGGTTAGCCCTATTCGCAACTAGAGGACTAATTGCGAACCGTCACTTGCCGATGTAGGCCTTCAGGTGCTCGCCGGTGAGCGTCGAAGCGGTCGCGACGAGGTCTGACGGCGTGCCCTCGAAGACGATCTTGCCGCCGTCGTGGCCGGCGCCGGGGCCGAGGTCGATGATCCAGTCGGCGTGCGCCATGACGGCTTGGTGGTGCTCGATCACGATCACGGACTTGCCGGCGTCGACGAGCCGGTCCAGCAGGCCGAGCAGGTTTTCGACGTCGGCGAGGTGCAGACCGGTGGTCGGCTCGTCGAGGACGTAGACGCCGCCCTTGTCGCCCATGTGCGTCGCGAGCTTCAGCCGCTGCCGTTCACCGCCGGAAAGTGTGGTGAGCGGCTGGCCGAGGCTGAGGTAGCCGAGCCCGACGTCCTTGAGCCTGCCGAGGATCGCGGCCGCCGCGGGGATGCGTCCCTCGCCTTCGGAGAAGAACACCTCGGCCTCGGACACCGGCATCGCGAGGGCCTCGCTGATGTTCTTGCCGCCGAAGGTGTACTCCAGCACCGAAGCCTGGAACCGCCTGCCCTCGCACTCCTCGCAGGTGGTCGCGGTCCCCGCCATGATGCCGAGGTCGGTGTAGATGACACCCGCGCCGTTGCAGTTCGGGCAGGCACCCTCGGAGTTGGCGCTGAACAGTGCCGGCTTCACGCCGTTGGCCTTGGCGAACGCCTTGCGGATCGGTTCGAGCAGGCCGGTGTAGGTGGCCGGGTTGCTCCGCCGCGAGCCTCGGATGGGGGTCTGATCGACCGAAACCACGCCCTCGGCGGCGGGGATCGATCCGTGGATCAGCGAACTCTTGCCGGAACCCGCGACACCGGTGACGACACAGAGGACGCCGAGCGGGACGTCGACATCGACCTTCCGGAGGTTGTGCCGGTCCGCGCCGCGGATCTCCAGTTTGCCGGTGGGCTTGCGGACGCTGTCCTTGAGCGACGCCCGGTCGTCGAGGTGCCTGCCGGTGCTGGTGTCGCTGGCGCGCAGACCTTCGACGGTGCCCTCGAAGCAGATCGTCCCGCCCTCCGTGCCCGCGCCGGGGCCGAGGTCGACGACGTGGTCGGCGATGGCGATCGCCTCCGGCTTGTGCTCGACGACCAGCACCGTGTTGCCCTTGTCGCGCAGCTGCTGGAGCAGGTTGTTCATCCGCTGGATGTCGTGCGGGTGCAGGCCGATGGTGGGCTCGTCGAAGACGTACGTGACGTCGGTGAGCGAAGAGCCGAGGTGCCGGATCATCTTCGTCCGCTGCGCCTCACCACCCGAGAGCGTGCCGGACGGCCGGTCGAGCGAGAGGTAGCCGAGACCGATGTCCACGAAGGAGTCGAGCGTGTGCTGGAGCTTCTCCAGCAGCGGCGCCACCGACGGCTCCTTGAGCCCGCGGACCCAGTCGGCGAGGTCGCTGATCTGCATCGAGCACGCGTCGGCGATGTTGATCCGCTTGATCTTCGAAGACCGCGCGAGCTCGCTGAGCCGGGTGCCGTCGCATTCGGGGCAGGTGGTGAAGGTGACCGCCCGGTCCACGAACGCGCGGATATGCGGCTGCATCGCCTCGCGGTCCTTGGACAGGAACGACTTCTGGATCGTGGGGATCAGCCCCGAGTAGGTCAGGTTGATGCCGTCGATCTTGAGCTTGACCGGCTCCTTGTAGAGCAGGTCGTCCATCTGCCGCTTGGTGTACTTCTTGATCGGCTTGTCCGGGTCGAAGAAGCCACAGCCGCGGAGGATGCGGCCGAACCAGCCCTCCATGGAGAACCCGGGGACCGACAGCGCGCCCTCGTTGAGGGACTTCGTGTCGTCGTACAGGGCGGTGAGGTCGATGTCGTTGACCTTGCCCCGGCCTTCGCAGCGGGCGCACATCCCGCCGGTGATGCTGAACTCGCGGCGTTCCTTCGTGGTCCGCCCGCCCTTGTCGACGGTGACGGCGCCCGCGCCGGAGATCGAGGCGACGTTGAAGGAGAAGGCCTGCGGCGAGCCGATGTGCGGCTTCCCGATCCGGCTGAAGAGGATGCGCAGCATCGCGCTGGCGTCGGTGGCGGTGCCGACGGTGGACCGCGGGTCGGCGCCCATCCGCTGCTGGTCGACGATGATCGCGGTGGTCAGGCCGTCGAGCACGTCGACCTCGGGCCGCGCCAGCGTCGGCATGAAGCCCTGCACGAAGGTGCTGTAGGTCTCGTTGATCAGCCGCTGCGACTCGGCCGCGATCGTGTCGAAGACCAGGGAGCTCTTGCCCGAGCCGGAGACGCCGGTGAACACCGTCAGCCGTCGCTTCGGCAGCTCGACGGCCACGTCCTTGAGGTTGTTCTCGCGGGCGCCCAGCACGCGGATCAGGTCGTGGCTGTCGGCGGGGTGTTCCTCGGGCGGCTGCGGCCTGGTGGTCTTGCGCATCGTTTCTCCATCCTGATGTGGGCCGCGTGTACGGTCCGTCAGCCACTCCGGGCTCGATCTAACCAGTTTCGAACCGTTCGCCCTCTTCGAACGTGCGGTGATCACGCTAGGTGAGCCGCGCCCGCCGGCGCTTCTCGATTCCTGACCCGCTTCACATGCTCCAGCCCTCGCTCTTGGTCGCCTTCAGGTAGTCCTCGACCGGCGGGCCGACCGGCCTGCCCTCGAACTGGGTCGACAGCACCACCGACGACCTGATCTCGCCGTGTTTGCCCAGCCGTTCGAAGAGGCCCTCGAGATGTTCGAGCGACACGGCCCGCACCTTCAGCATCGTGCAGCGGTCGCCGCTGAGCCGGTGCAGCTCGACGACCTCGGGGTAGTCCTCCGACTTGCTGGTGCGCAGCAGGCAGCTGCCCAGAGAGCACCGCATTTCGACGAACGCCTGAAGGTCGTACCCGGCGCGGCGCGCGTCGACCTGTGCGCGGTAGCCGGTGATGACACCCGCCTCCTCCAGCCGCCGGACCCGTTCGGCGACCGCCGGGGCGGAGAGGTTGACGCGGCGGCCCAGTTCCTTGAACGAGAGCCGTCCGTCGCCCTGGAGTGTCTCGACGAGCCGCCAGTCGAGGTCGTCCAGCGGTCTTTCCGATCGTAAGGTCATCGCGCCCGGATTCCTTTCATGATGTGCCTCGCACCCCCACGAGGCCTTCGCAAGACTATTCGCCGGGACGTCCGGAATCCCTAGATTTGAATCATGAAACCGATGATCGCGCTCTTCACGGGCGTCGCCAGTGTCAGTACCGCTGTCGTCGGCCTGTCCACCACGGCGGCGCTGATCGTGGTCGAGCACGCCGGTGCCGCGTGGAGCGGACTGCCGAACGCCGTGCTGGTACTCGGCTCCGCCGCAGGCTCGCTGTCGGCGGGGGTGCTGGCCGCGCGGCTCGGCAGGCGGCTCGTGCTGGTGCTGATGTACGGCGCCGCGGTGGCGGGCGCGCTGATCTCGTTCGCGGGCGTGCTCGGCGGGTCCGTGCTCGCGCTGGTGGCGGGGATGCCCTTGATCGGTTTCGGCAACAGCGGGGCACAGCTCTCGCGGTACACGGCGGCCGACCTGGCACCCGAGCACCGCAAAGGATTCGCACTGTCCACAATGGTCTGGGCGGGCACCGTGGGCGCGATCGCGGGCCCCGCCCTCATCGCGCCCGCCGCGGCGCGGGCGGAAGCCGCCGAGCTGCCCGCGCTGTCCGGTCCGATCGCGGCGGGGGCGATCGTCGTCGCCATCGCGGTGGTCGCTGTCGCCACCCTTCCGCGCGGCCTCGCCGCCCCGGCGGAGGGAGTGCCGAGGCGGGAACGGATGTCCGTGCGGAACCCGCTGATCCTGGGGCCGCTCGTGGCGATGGTCGGCGCGCAGCTGGCCATGGTCGCGGTGATGACGATGACCCCGGTCCAGCTGCACCAGCACGGTCAGGGACTCGACGTCGTCGGCTGGGTACTGAGCGCGCATCTGATCGGGATGTTCGCGCTGGCACCGTTGTCCGGCTGGATCGCCGACCGCTGGGGCGGCCGCGCGGCGATCTTCGGCGGGATCGGCACGCTCACCGTCGCCGCCGTCACCACGATCGGCGCGCCCGATTCGCATCAAGTGGGAATCCCGGTCGCGATGTTCCTGCTGGGCTACGGCTGGAATCTGGTGTTCGTCGGCGGCAGCAGCATGCTCAGCCGTGACCTCCCGGCGGAGCAACGAGGGAGGGCGCAGGGCACGGTCGACGCCTTCGTATGGGGGACCTCCGCGGCGGCGAGCCTGCTCGCCGGGCAGTTGTTCGGCCTGGGTGGATACGTTCTGGTCGCCATCGCGGGCGGCCTGTGCGCCCTCGTCCCGCTCGCGGTGATCGGCCGCCGGATCGGCGTGGCGGCCCCCGGTGAAAAAGCCGGGCTCCGCTGATCTGCGAAACCCCGGCGATGCCGTCATAATGCTTCACTTCGACCAAGGACGAGCCCGTGATGACACAGATCACGTCGGTCACCGAATCGGAGGGTCCTAGGGTGAAAGCAGACAAGGTGCGGGAGATCGGGGGTGCACGATGAGCGAGTTCGCGGTGAATCTGCGGGACCGGGTACGGCAAGCGAGGGAAGACGTCCGGATCGCCAGGCGGGACTCGGACGAGGATCGCGCCTCGGCCGTCGGCGCCGATCTGGCCAACCTGGAGCGACTGGCCGCCGAACACGGGGTGGAGCTGCCTGAGCAGACCTCGGGCGACGCCCGGGCGTGACCCGGGTTCCGCGCCGGTGATCGGCCTTTGACACCCTGGGGCGCGTGACCGAAAGCCTGAACCGGATCCGCGCCTTCCTGGCGGATCGCGAGCCGCCGACACCGTGCCTGGTCGTGGACACCGACCTGGTCGCGGAGCGTGCGGCCGCGGTCTCGGCGGCGTTCCCGGACGCGCTGATCCGGTACGCGGTCAAGGCGAATCCCGCTCCCGGGGTGCTCGACGCGGTGCTGTCGGCGGGGGCGGGATTCGATGTCGCTAGCACGGGCGAGATCGAACTGTGCCTGTCGCGTGGCGCGCGAGCGGCGGAGCTGGCCTACGGCAACACGATCAAGAAGCCGGCGGACATCGCGTTCGCGTATGCGCGCGGAGTCCGTGAATTCACTACGGATTCCGCCGGGGATCTGGCGAATCTGGCCGAGCACGCGCCCGGTTCGCTGGTCTCCGTCCGGTTGCTGACCGGCGGCCCGGACTCGGTCACGCCGTTCGGCCACAAGTTCGGCTGTGCACCGGCGGTGGCCGCCACCCTGCTCCGCCAGGCCGCGGATGCCGGGCTGCGGCCGGGAATCGCGTTCCACGTCGGCTCACAGCAACCGGACCCGGCGGCGTGGGAGATCGGGATCGCGACCGCGGCCAAGGTCGCCGCCGAAGCCGGTGTCGGCTTGGCGCGGCTCAACATCGGCGGCGGGTTCGCCACCGAGCACCGGGAAGCCGTGCCCTCCCTGGCCGCCTATGCGGCGGTGATCCACGCCGCCCTCGAACGGCACCTGCCGGGACCCGGCCCGGAGCTGATGCTCGAGCCGGGCCGTGTGATCGTCGCCGACGCCGGGCTCATCCGGACGGAAGTCGTCCTGGTGACCACCCGTGCCGCCGCCGACGAACGCCGCTGGGTCTATCTCGACGTCGGCAGGTACAACGGAATGGCGGAGTGCGAGAACGAGGCCGTCGCGTATCGGCTCGAGCCCGTCGGCGTTAAGGGTCCGGAAGGACCGGTGGTCCTCGCGGGGCCGACCTGCGATGGTGACGACGTGCTCTACCAGCGGACGCCGTGCGCGTTGCCGATGTCGTTGACAGCGGGCGACCGGCTGGACATTCCGGGCACCGGTGCCTACACCGCCAGCTATTCGTCCATCGCTTTCAACGGAATCGAACCGTTGCGTACCTATTGTGTGGGGAGGTTCGCCGATGACGGCTGAAGAACCACTCGTAGGCCGGTTCGCCGGCCGTCACGTACTCGCGGAGTTCGAGGGGATCGAGCCGTCGCTGCTCGACGACGCCGAATTCCTGAAGAAGACCCTCGCGAACGCGGTGACCGAGGCGGGGGCGACGGTCTGCGAGGTCGTGTCGCATTCCTTCGCCCCGCAAGGTGTCACCGTGCTCGCGCTGCTGGCCGAATCGCACGCGTCCGTGCACACCTATCCGGAGATCGGCTCGGTGTTCGTGGACGTGTTCACCTGCGGGGACCGGGCGGATCCGGAGCGCGCGGTCGAACTGCTGGCGAAGTTGCTGGGCGCCGGCACCGTCCGGATGTCCACTGTGGAACGAGGAGAAGGCTGATGACGCGACGAGTGATCGTCGAGCCGATGGGCGCGGGGCTCACCAGGAACTGGGACGTCGAGGAGGTCCTGTTCGAGGGCCGCACCGCGTACCAGAACGTGCTCATCGGACGGACGGCGCAGGGGATCTCCCTGTTCTGCGACGACGAACGGCAGAGCACCGAGCTGAGCCAGCTCGTTTACCACGAGGCGCTGATGATCCCCTCGCTGCTGCTCGCCGAACGCGTCGAGCGGGTGCTGATCATCGGCTCCAGTGAAGGGGTCGCGTCCGAACTCGCGGTCGCCGCGGGGGCCGAGGTGGTCGACCACGTCGACATCGACGCTGAAGCGGTGCAAGCCTGCGCCGAACACCTTCCGTACGGCTACACGCTCGACGATCTGGCCCGTGCCGAGCGCGGGGAAGGAAAGGTCCGCGTCCACTATCGCGATGGCTGGGAGTTCCTCGCCGAAGCGCGGGAGCGCGGGGACTCCTACGACGTAATCGTGATTGACCTGCCGGACGAGAACGACGATCCGGAGGCGCAGCACAACCGTTTGTACGGCAACGATTTCCTGGCCCGGTGCGCGGCACTGCTCACCGCGGGGGGAGTGGTCGGCTGTCAGGGTGGCTGCCCGACACTGTGGCGCAACCAGACCCTGATCTCGTCGTGGCACCGGTTCACCGAATCGTTCGGAACCGCTCTCTACTACGGTTCGGACGAGCACGAATGGGCTTTCCTGAGCGGCCGGATCGATGTACTCGACGATCCGGGCACCTTCGTCGCGGAGAAGATCGGCAAGGCGGGATTCGGGGAGTCCACTATGGACGAGGACGCGCTGCGGGCGAACACCGTGCCGCCGATTTCCCTACGGCGGTGATAATCCTCCATCTGGACGTTGCCGGGTGTCGCGGGGGCGGGCCAGAATCGCATGGGTGAATATCTGGCGCGCGGCGATCACGACCGGGCTGAACAGGGAATCCGCGGTCTGTGCGGCGTTCGCGAGTCTGACCGCGAGTGTCACGGAGGATCTCGGGCCGGATCGGGTCGTGGACACGCTGTCCAGCGAATGCGTACGGCTGCTGCCGATCGATTCCCTGGAGGTCTTTCTGCCGGGACCGAACCTCGAGCGATATCCGACGGCGGCCGAGGAAGGTCCCGCGCTCGAGTCGTTCGAAACCGGGAGCGAGGTCGTCGTCGACGATCTTCCCGCCGAAGCGGCCCGCTGGCCAGGCTACGCCGCCAGGATGGCAGGACTGGGCTATGTCGCGGTTTCCGCGCTTCCGTTGCGCGCGATGGAGGAAACCATCGGTGCGATCACGTTCCTGAGTGCCGAAACCACTGTTTTGAGCGGCGAAGACCGAAGGCTGGGGCAGGCGCTGGCCGACGTCGCGGCCCATTGCCTCGTCCAGAATCGGGACTTGCGCCACTACCGGACGCTTTCGGGGCAGTTGCAGACCGCGCTCGACAGCCGGATCATCATCGAACAGGCGAAAGGCGTGCTCGCCGAGCGGGCCGGAGTCGGTGTCAGCACGGCCTTTCAGCGCCTGCGAGCCTTCGCGCG
This sequence comes from Amycolatopsis sp. cmx-11-12, assembly GCF_046269425.1. NCBI lineage: Bacteria > Bacillati > Actinomycetota > Actinomycetes > Pseudonocardiales > Pseudonocardiaceae > Amycolatopsis > Amycolatopsis sp. cmx-11-12. The sequence goes on from NZ_JADNQM010000013.1 coordinate 183,207, forward strand.
CAGCTCGAACCGGAAGTTGGCGGACGTCGCGCACGGCGTCGTCGACGGCTCGCTGGACAGCGAGAAACTCCTTCGGCCGCGTATCCACTGACGATCGCCGTTAGGGCCGTTGGTCACCTGAACCGGGGACTTGTCCCGGTGAACGCGCGACCGTGCGGCCCTAGGGCGCGACCGCGTAATCGGCAAGGCTTCACGCAGAAGAAGGGATGCGTGAGGTCATGGCGCTGCTGGGAAGCCTGTTGGGGAGGAACCGCTCGGTACGCCCGAGTCTGCTTCCGTTGCTGGAGTTGAGGTCGGCGGCTTTGACGCTGCGGTCCGGTTACGGGCTCGCGCCGACCGGAGCGGGGACGGTCTGCTTCGTCGCCGTCGGCCGTCCGGGAGAGGGGACGGAGGCGGAGATCATCGCCGGTATCGCCGGGGACTCCGTCCGCCGCAACGTGGTCACCCACGACTCGCACGGGCGGACGATCGTGCGCTGCTGGCGGGAGAACGGGGATCTGGGCTGGCTGCTCGACGACCTCGTCGACGTCAACGACCGGCTGGCGCAGGCGGGCTTCGCGTCTTGGCTGCTGCACACGACGGTCGACTTCGCCGAGTCGCGGGACATGCGTCATCCGAGGCTGACCATGGTCTACCGCCGGGACCGTGGCACCTTCTACCCCTATGTCCCGCGCGGGACCCGCGGCCGGGACCGGGCGACGGAACTGAAGATCCGCTCGTCGCTGACGCGGATTGTGCCGATGGAAGCCGACATCGGCCGGTGGCGCCCGGTGTGACAGGCGAAGGCCCGGTCAGCCGGGCGCGCCGCTGAGCCAGCCGCGCAGCCGCTGGACGCGCCGGTCCCGCGAGTTCCATCGCGGGAAGTGGTACCGGCGCCGGGGCCGCGCGGCGCCGTTCGTGGCGCGATCCTCGCCGTCGAGCCGCCGGATAGCGGTCAAGACGTCGTCGAGCAGAGAGGCGTGCGTCTCGGGTTTCGCCGCGACTCTCGGCAACCTCTCGAGTTCGGCGGAGACCAGAGTCCGGAAGGAGCCGGCGTGTGTGCCGGGACGGCGGCGGGTCTCGCAGATCCTCGTGGTCACGTCCCGGTCACCTTTCCCGTGCGACGGTCCGGCGGTTCGCCACCTTCGACGATGAGCTATCGCGGGCCGTCCCGGTCACCGCCGAAGGTAGTGCCATCGAGGGCACAAAGACCCCACTAAGTCGCCGGACGGGTACGCCGTGTCACGGGTTGGCGTCGAAGCGGCGTGACGGCCGGAGACGGTGGGATAATGCCCCGACCGGCACGAGGGTGAATACGTCCGTGGGCAGGATTGACTTCCGGGATTCTGCCGGACAATGGGTCCCGGCGAGACCACGATCGACGGAGAAGGTGCATGCCGAACCCGACGTCCCCGCAGCCCATGCCCCCGGCCGCGACCCCGATCCGAGTGCTGCTCGTCGAAGACCACAAGATGGTGGCCGAGGCGCTCGGCGCGGCCTTCGAAGAATTCCCGGAGATCCGTCTGGTGGCGTCGGTGGAATCCCTCACGCACGGGATGATCGCGGCGGAAGAGCACCTGCCCGACATCGTCCTGCTCGACCGGCGGCTGCCGGACGGCGACGGGATCGAGGCGATCGCGAGATTCCGCGCGATCTCGCCGTCGATCCGCGTGCTCGTGCTGACCGGCGACGCGAACAGCGCCATCGCCGCCAGGATCCTCGAAGTCGGGGGAGCGGGGCTGCTGCTGAAATCGGGTCTCCTCGACGAGCTGGTCACGGCGATCCGCACGGTCGCGGCGGGTGACGTGATCATCGACCCGGAACTGCTCAGCGGCGCGCTGGCCATGCTGTCCGGGAGCGCCGGTGCGCTCGGGCCGATGCTGACCCTGCGGGAGCGGCAGGTGCTCGGCTTGATCGCCGAGGGTGCGGGAACGGACCGGATCGCCGACGAGTTGCGGCTCGCGCGGAACACCGTCCGGAATCACGTGCAGCGGATACTGGTGAAGACCGGAACCCATTCCAAACTCGAAGCCGTGGCGCACGCGCGCAAGAATGGCCTCCTCGAACGGCCGTAGCGCCGGGACGTATCCGAGTGCCAAGCTGCACTATGGCCAAGCTGCCATCGGAACAGGCGCCCGATCATCGCAGTGCTGTGCTCTTCGAGTTGTTCGTGCACAGCGTCGTCGACTACGCCATTTACATGTTGGACGTCGACGGCAGAGTGATCAGCTGGAATCCGGGAGCGGAACGGATCAAGGGGTATTCCGAGGAGGAGATCCTCGGCCGTCATTTCTCCGTTTTCTACACCGAGCACGACGTCGCCGACGGGAAACCCACCGCGGAACTGCTGACCGCCGCGGAGGTCGGGAGCCACGAGGACGAGGGCTGGCGGGTCCGGAATGGCGGTGAACGGTTCTGGGCCAACACCGTGCTCACCGCCTTGCGGGACGATCAGGGCGGGCTCGTCGGTTTCGGCAAGGTCACCCGTGATCTCACCGAGCGCAGGAAAACACAGGAAGAAAGAAGCGGGCACCGGCAGGCGTTCGCACATTTGGTCCGGGCACAGGAAACCGAACGTCGCCGTATCGCGTGGGATGTTCACGACGATTCCATTCAGTCCATGATCGCGGTGAGCATGCGTTTGCAGATGCTCGCCGCCCAGCGGCGTGATTCCGCGTTGATGCAACTCGACGAAGCGATCCAAGGGGCGATCCGGCGGCTGCGGATCCTGGTCGCTCAATTACGCCCACCCGCGCTGAACGACGAAGATCTGATCGCGTCCGTGCGCGACTACCTCGACGAGGTCGTCGGTGGTTGGGGGCTGGAGTGCACGCTGCGGCACGATTTCGCCGCCAAACCACCACCCGAGCTCGTCGTCACCGTCTTCCGGATCCTCCAGGAGGCGTTGGTGAACGTGCGGAAGCACGCGAACGCCACCGCCGTCGTGGTCTCCCTGAGGGGCCAGGACGGCGGGCTGCTGGCGAAGGTCGCCGACAACGGCGACGGGATGAAGACGCGCGGCGAGGCTTCTCACGAGGCGTCGCCGGGCGAGCACGTCGGAATGGCATCGATGCGTGAGCGCGCGGAAGCCGCTCAGGGATGGTTCCAGGTGTCCAGCGGGCCGGGTGAAGGCACGACGGTGGTCTTCTGGATTCCGCTCGCCGCTCCCGGGACTTCGTGGAGATAGGAGGCGCTTCGATGCCTGAACCGGGAAACCTCCAGCGGCTGCTGGAGGGGCTGAAAGCCGTTCGTGACGGTGATTTCAGCACGCGGCTGCCCCAGGTGGACGACGTCCTGATGGACGAGATGGCGGTCGTCTTCAACGGCATGGTCGACCAGCTGGCGCTGTTCACCTCCGAGGTCACCCGGGTCGCGCGTGAGGTGGGGACCGACGGCAAACTCGGCGGCCAGGCGGCGGTCCCCTCGGTTTCGGGGACCTGGAAGGACCTCACCGATTCGGTGAACGCGATGGCGGGCAACCTCACCGGCCAGGTCCGCGACATCGCCGAGGTCGCGACCGCGGTGGCGAAGGGTGATCTGTCCCAGAAGATCACCGTCGACGTCAAAGGCGAGATGCTGGAGCTGAAGAACACGATCAACACGATGGTTGATCAGTTGTCGTCGTTCGCGGACGAGGTCACGCGGGTGGCGCGTGAGGTGGGCAGCGAAGGACGACTGGGCGGGCAGGCGGAAGTACCCGGGGTGGCGGGGACTTGGCGGGACCTGACGACGTCGGTGAACTTCATGGCGGGCAACCTCACCGATCAGGTGCGTTCCATCGCCGAAGTCACCACCGCGGTGGCGAAAGGTGACTTGTCTCAGAAGATCACTGTGGACGCTCGGGGCGAGATTCTTGAGTTGAAGAACACGATCAATACGATGGTGGATCAGCTTTCGTCGTTCGCGGACGAGGTCACGCGAGTCGCGCGTGAGGTCGGGACCGAGGGCGCGCTCGGCGGGCAGGCCCAGGTTCCCGGGGTGGCCGGGACCTGGCGGGACCTGACGACGTCGGTGAACTTCATGGCGGGCAACCTCACGGCGCAGGTGCGGTCGATCGCCCAGGTCGCCACCGCGGTAGCGAAGGGCGATTTGTCTCAGAAGATCACTGTGGACGCGCGCGGCGAGATCCTGGAACTCAAGAACACGATCAACACGATGGTGGATCAGCTCTCGTCCTTCGCGGACGAGGTCACGCGGGTGGCGCGTGAGGTGGGCACCGAGGGTCGGTTGGGTGGTCAGGCGGACGTCAAGGGTGTGTCGGGGACGTGGAAGGGTCTGACGGAGTCGGTGAACGTCATGGCCGACAACTTGACCGACCAGGTCCGTTCCATCGCCGAAGTCACCACCGCGGTGGCGAAGGGCGACCTGTCGCAGAAGATCCGCGTCGACGCGCGCGGCGAGATCCTGGAACTCAAGGACACCATCAACACGATGGTCGGCCAGTTGTCGTCGTTCGCCGATGAGGTCACGCGTGTGGCGCGTGAGGTGGGCACTGAGGGTCGGTTGGGTGGTCAGGCGGACGTCAAGGGTGTGTCGGGGACGTGGAAGGGCTTGACCGAGTCGGTGAACGTCATGGCCGACAACTTGACCGACCAGGTCCGCTCCATCGCCCAGGTCGCGACCGCGGTCGCCCGCGGGGATCTGTCCCAGAAGATCACCGTCGAGGCGAAGGGCGAGGTCGCCGCCCTCGCGCAGACGATCAACACGATGGTCGACACGCTGTCGGCCTTCGCGGACGAGGTCACCCGGGTGGCGCGCGAGGTCGGGACCGAGGGCATCCTCGGCGGGCAGGCCAGGGTGCCGAACGTCGCCGGCACCTGGAAGGACCTCACCGACAACGTCAACTCGATGGCGAACAACCTCACCGGGCAGGTCCGCAACATCGCACAGGTGACCACCGCGGTGGCGCAGGGCGACCTGTCCCGCAAGATCGACGTCGACGCGCGTGGCGAGATCCTGGAACTCAAGACCACCATCAACACGATGGTCGACCAGCTGTCCGCGTTCGCCGCGGAGGTCACCCGCGTCGCGCGCGAGGTCGGCAGTGAGGGACGGCTCGGTGGGCAGGCGGAGGTCGAAGGCGTTTCGGGCACCTGGAAACGGCTGACGGAGAACGTCAACGAACTGGCCGGGAACCTCACCCGGCAGGTCCGGGCGATCGCCGAGGTCACCAGCGCGGTGGCCACCGGCGACCTCACCCGGTCGATCTCCGTCGAGGCACAGGGCGAGGTCGCGGAACTGAAGGACAACATCAACGCGATGGTCCAGTCGCTGCGCGAGACGACGCGGGCGAACGAGGAGCAGGACTGGCTCAACACCAACCTGGCGCGGATCTCGGGTCTGATGCAGGGCCACCGGGACCTGCGGATGGTGGCCACGCTCATCATGAACGAGCTGACCCCGCTGGTCGGCGCGCAGCACGGGACGTTCTTCCTCACCGAGTCCGGCGAGAACGGCACGCGGCTGCGGCTGATCACCAGCTACGGGCACAGCGAGGACCCGGAAGCGCCCTCGGGGTTCGCGATGGGGCAGTCACTGATCGGGCAGGCCGCGCACACCAAGAAACCGATCGTGGTCGACCGGACGCCGCCGGGCTTCGTGAAGATCTCGTCGAGCCTCGGTTCGGCCCCGCCGGTCTCCCTGATCGTGCTGCCGATCGTCTTCGAGGACCAGGTGCTCGGCGTCATCGAACTGGCGTCGTTCGGCGAATTCACCGCCGTCCGCAAGGATTTCCTCGAACAGCTGATGGAGACCATCGGGGTCAACGTCAACACGATCATCGCCAACGCGCGGACCGACTCCCTGCTGGAGGAATCCCAGCGGCTGGCCGAGGAACTACAGGCGCGTTCGGAAGAACTCCAAGCGCAGCAGGCGAAACTCCAGGTGTCCAACGCGGAACTGGAGGAGAAGGCCGAACTGCTCGCGCAGCAGAACCGCGACATCGAGGTGAAGAACTTCGAAATCGAGCAGGCCCGCCAGGAGATCGAGGAACGCGCGCAGCAGCTGGCGCTGGCGTCGAAGTACAAGTCCGAGTTCCTGGCCAACATGTCGCACGAACTCCGGACCCCGTTGACCAGCCTGCTGATCCTCGCCGGGGTGCTGTCGCAGAACTCGACCCAGAACCTGACGCCCAAACAGGTCGAGTTCGCCAAGGTGATCCAGTCCGCGGGCACCGACCTGCTGCAACTGATCAACGACATCCTCGACCTGTCGAAGGTCGAGGCGGGCAAGATGGACATCCATCACGAGCCGTTCCCGCTGCGCCAGCTGCTGGACTACGTCGGCACGACGTTCCGCCCGCTGACCGCGGAGAAGGGGCTCGACTTCCAGGTCACGGTGGAGCCCAACGTACCGGAACTGTTGTTCACCGACGAGCAGCGGCTGCGGCAAGTACTGCGGAACCTGCTGTCGAACGCGGTCAAGTTCACCGAAGACGGCAGTGTCGAGCTGCGGGTGAAACTGGTCGACACCATCGTTTCGCCGTCCTCGATCGGGCACGAGTCGCTGGTGGCGTTCAGTGTGATCGACACCGGGATCGGGATCGCCGAGGAGAACCTCGATTCGATCTTCGGCGCTTTCCAGCAGGCCGACGGAACCACCAGTCGCAAGTACGGCGGCACCGGGCTCGGCCTGTCGATCAGCCGCGAGGTCGCCTACCTGCTCGGTGGTGAGATCCGGGCGGACAGCGTGCTGGGGACGGGCAGTACGTTCACCCTCTACCTGCCGGTGGCCCGGTTCACCGCGTTCGCGAGCCCGGACGAGTCCACTGTGGACAACACCGGGGCGGAGCAGCGGGTCCTGGTCGTGGAGAGCGAGCAGAACAGTCTGCTGACCCTGCTCGCCCGCGGTGTCGCGGCCGATATCGCGGACAGTCACGGCTCGGTCCAGGTGCGGGCGGTGGCCAGTCCGGCCGAGGCGTTCGAGGAACTGAAGCGCGACAGCTACCGCTGCGTCGTGCTCGACACCAGTATCCCCGGAACGAGCGCGCTGTCGTTCCTCAAACGCCTCGTCGAAGGCCCGGACCCCGTCGAGGTCCCGGTGCTCGCGCACGCGAGCCGCAAGCTCAGCGCCGCGCAGGACCGGTTGCTGCAAGGGCACGCGCGGGTGCATCCCGTCGAACTGCTGCCGTCGCTGGACATGCTGCGGGAACGGATCATGCTGCACATCTCGGCCAGCGAACTCGAAGGCATCCTGCCGTTGATGCACCAACCCGAAGGGCCTCCGGTGATCCCGGAGGAGACGGCGAAGGTCGCCGATCCGCCTGCCGCACCACGGCGCCTGGAAGGGCGCAAGGTCCTCCTGGTCGACGACGACGCCCGCAACGTGTTCGCGATCTCCGGGATGCTCGAACTGCACGGGCTGTCGGTCGTGCACGCGCCCAACGGCCGCAAGGGTATCGAGGAACTGCTGTCCGACGACGGTATCGACCTGATCCTGATGGACGTGATGATGCCGGAGATGGACGGCCACGCGACGACGGCGGCGATCCGCGAGATGCCGAAGTTCGCTGGCCTGCCGATCATCACGGTGACCGCGAAGGCGATGGAAGGGGACCGCGAGAAGAGCCTCGCCGCCGGGGCGAGCGACTACGTCACCAAACCCGTGGACGCGGCGGAACTGCTGGCCTGTATGGAACGCTGGCTCACGGACTGACGCCGTGCTACTCGGTCCCGTTGGCGCTGTTCGGGCAGAGGCGGCGGATGGCCGCGACGATCTCGGTGTTGGGACTGCCTTTGACGAGGTACTCGGTGACACCGGCGGACGCCATCTGGGCGATGGACTGGGTATCGCTGTGCGCGGAGAAGGCCATCAGCCGCGTCCGCGGCACCCGACGCCGGATCTCCCTCGCCATCCACGCGCCGCCCCCGCCGGGAATCCGGACGTCCAGGACGGCGACCTCCGGGGACAGCAGTTCGGCGAGCGCGACCGCTTCGCCCGCGTTCATCGCGACGGCGACCACCTCGATGTCCGGTTCGGCTTCCAGGAGGGCGCGCAGGGCGTCGCCGATGACCGGGTTGTCGTCCGCGACGAGCACCCGAAGTCTGGAGTGCGGCGTTCGGTTCATGACCCAGTCCGTGCCCGCGGTCTCTGCGGCGCCGGTGGTGGTCGCGGGCCCTCCGCCGAACTTGACGTGACTCAGCAAGAGACTCGTCGCTCGCCCTCGCTCGGCTGTTCGACCAGAGTCCGGGCGACGTCGTGGATCTTCATGTTGTTGTTGCGGCAGAACGAGCGGAGCAGTTCGAACGCCGAGTCGATGTCGATCTGGTAACGCTCGGCGAGAACGCCCTTCGCCTGCTCGATGGGCAGCCGGTGGTCCAGCGCGTATTGGAGTTGTTCGGCGCGGGCGCGGTAGAACCGGAGGCGGTCGCGCATGGCCACGAGGTCGTCTGCCGGGTCTGGGGCGCCGGACGAGGGTGTCGGCGAAAGCGTGGTCTCGGACATGGGGTGATCGTCGCAGCGCGCGCGGATGCCGGAAAGGAGAGAACGTCCTGAGTCGAATGATGCAAATGAACCTGGTCCGGTTGGCGGCAGCCACTCGAACGGGTGCCGAACAGGGTCCTTTGGCCGGTCGCAGTGACCGGCCGTGCGCCGTACGCTCTGACCGGAGGAGGGGAAACCGTGGAGGTCGGAATGCTCCGGGTGTTTCTGGTCGACGACCACGAGGTGGTCCGTCGAGGAGTCGCGGACATGCTGGAGGAGGACCCGGCGATAGGCGTCGTCGGTCAAGCGGCCACCTTTTCCCAGGCGTTGGCTAGGGTCCCCGCGCTGCGGCCGGACGTCGCGGTGCTCGACGTGCGGCTCCCGGACGGAAACGGCGTCGAACTCGCGCGGGAACTGCGGTCCAAGATCCCCGAGCTGAAATGCCTCATGCTCACCTCCTACACCGACGAGCAGGCGATGCTGGACGCGATCATGGCCGGTGCCAGCGGGTACGTCATCAAGGACATCCGGGGGATGGACCTGGTGGCAGCGGTCAAGGAGGTCGGCCTCGGCCGGTCACTGCTGGACGCCCGTGCCGCCGCGACCCTGATGGCGAAGTTCCGCGACGACGCGGCGAAGAAGGGCCCGCTCGCCGGGCTTTCCGAGCAGGAGCGCACGCTGCTGGAACTGATCGGCGAAGGGCTGACCAACCGGCAGATCGCCGAACGGATGTTCCTCGCCGAGAAGACGGTCAAGAACTACGTGTCGCGATTGCTGACGAAACTCGGGATGCAGCGGCGTACCCAGGCGGCCGTGCTGGCCACCGAACTACGGCGGCCCTGAGCGCTCAAGCCGAAACCAGCTTTTCGAGCAGGACGTCTTCCAGCGCACGGCGTGGTGTCCACGGCAGCGGCGAACCGTAGCCGAACCGGAGCAGAACCTGCGGCCAGACACCGCAGCCGAGAAGACGGCGGAGTTCCGCGCGTGCCGAAGGGACCAGGATCGGCGGCGAGATGAACGACGCGTGAAGTCCGGCCGCGGTCGCGGTGAGCAGAACCCGTTGCAGCGCTTGGCCCGCCTGTAGCCGGTCGAGCCGGCCGTCGGTCAGCGACGCGATCAGCACCACCAGCGGATTCGGCCGCGTTCCCGCGCCGGCGGCGCCGAATTCGTCGAGGAGCCAGCTTTCATCGGCGGGCGAACCCGCTGTCGCGTAGGACGGCACCCCCTCGCGAGTGCCGGCGCGCAATTCGGTCCAGCGGCCCAGTTCCGCGAGGAAAGCGGGATCGGCGAGCTGATCGAGATGCGCCCGGTCGGTGATGTCGCGGAGCAGACCGCACTGTTCGGTGTCGAGGCTCGACATCCACGTGTGTTCGAGTTCGGCGGCGTGGCGCAGAAGGGGAAGTATGGACCGCGGGACGGCGGTGGGTTGGAACGGCCGCCGGTTGGTACGGCGGCGGGGGATCGCGCGGGCCAGCCCGACCACTCTCGGATCGGGGGTGCGTTCGGCGAGCGGGCGGACGATGGCCAGGAGATCGGGATCGGCGCGGCTCGGCATCAATGTCGTCGCCGGATGGAAGCCCAGTGCGTGAATCGCCGTCCGGAGGGTGAAGAGCGCGGCGCCGCACGAGAGGACGAGTTCGCGCCGGTCCGGATCCGTGACCGGTAGGATACGGCGCGGATCGGCGTGGAGTTCGATCCCGGTGCCGGTGCACCGGAACAGCCATGGCTGGGTGTTGTGCGTCGACGGGGCCAGCGTGGCCGACCGGAGCACGGAATTCACCTGATCGGAGTTCAAACGCCCGACCCTGGTGACTTGTAAGGCCATGGTTCCCCCCGCTGCCGCGCCACGGGCGATACTGGCGTCTCGGTGAGACGGTCCCCGTCCGCGGTGCGGGGCCGAAAGAGGACAAAGTCACCACGGCCGCGAGTCGTCCCGATCTTCGGAGGCGGAGCACGATGTCGGCACAGCAGCTGCGGGTCCGTGAAGTGCTGCGCGATCTCCAAGACCGCATCGAACGGCTCATCGGCACCCGCGACAAGATGGACGGCCTGCTCGAAGCGGTGCTCGCCGTCGCGTCGGGACTCGAGCTGGACACCACGCTGCGCCGGATCGTGCAGGCGGCGATCGATCTCGCGGAAGCCACCTACGGCGCGGTCGGGGTGATCGCGGACGACGGCTCGCTCGCCGAATTCGTCTACCTCGGGATCGACGGCGAGACCAGGCAGCAGATCGGTCATCTGCCGAAAGGCCACGGGCTCCTGGGTTTCGTCATCGACGAGGCGAAACCGGTGCGGCTGGCCGACATCTCGCGGCATCCCGCGTCGGTCGGCTTCCCGCCGCGCCATCCGCCGATGCGGTCGTTCCTCGGCGTGCCGATCCGGGTCCGCGACGAGGTGTTCGGGAACCTCTACCTCACCGAGAAACGCGGCGGCGGCTTCACCGACGACGACGAGGTGGTCGTCCAGGCGCTCGCCGCCGCGGCCGGGATCGCGATCGAGAACGCCCACCTCTACGAACAGGCCCGGCTCCGCCAGCAGTGGCAGGCGGCCACCAGCGAGGTGACCACGGAACTGCTCGGCGGCACCGACCCGGTCGACGCGCTCAACCTGATCGCCAGCCGGGCGCTGGAACTGACCGGCTCCGACCTCACTTTGCTGGCGCTGCCCGGTCCTGGCAGGCTCGACGTCGGCCGGGCCGGTGAGGAAGAGGTCGGCGATCTGACCATCGCCGTCTGCGCCGGCGCGCGGGCGGGGGAGCTGACCGGGGCGCGGATCAGCGTCGCCGCTTCGTTGCCAGGGGCGGTCTACCGTGACCGGACTCCGCGCAGCGTGCCGGAACTCGTCCTGGGCGACGACGGGGAATTTCGTTTCGGCCCGACACTCGTGGTGCCGCTCCGGGCACGGGAACGCACGTCCGGGGTGCTGATGGCGGTGCGGAATCCGGGCTCGGTCCCGTTCGAGCTCACCCAGCTGCCGGTGGTGGCCTCGTTCGCGGACCAGGCCGCGCTCGCGCTCCAGCTCGCCACGCAGCAGCGCACGGCGAGGGAGATCGACGTGCTCGCCGACCGGGACCGGATCGCCAGGGATCTGCACGACCACGTGATCCAGCGGTTGTTCGCGGTCGGCCTCGCCATGCAGAGCACGCACCGCCGGGCACGCTCGCCGGAACTGCAACGGCGGATCGGCGACAGCATCGACCAGATGCACGAGATCGTGCACGAGATCCGCACGGCGATCTTCGATCTCCACGGCGGCGAGGCAGGCCAGCAAGGGGTGCGGCTGCGGCACCGCCTCTACGACTCGATAGCCGAACTCACCGACGACACCGCGATCCATCCGACGGTCAGCCTGTCCGGACCGCTCGATTCGATTCCCGTCCCGTTCGCCGGACACGCCGAGGCGGTGGTGCGGGAGACGGTCGGCAACGTCGTCCGGCACGCGCGGGCGAGCGGGGTTTCGGTGAGCGTCGCGGTGAAGGACGACGTCCTGCGGATCGTGGTCACGGACGACGGCGCCGGGATGGACGGTGAGCCGGGCGGCTTCGGCGGGCTTCGGAATCTGCGTGATCGCGCGGAACGGGCGGGCGGGACGTTCCGGGTGGAGACCCGTGAAGGAGGCGGCACCCTCGCCGAGTGGTCCGCCCCCTTGCGTTGACCGCTTTCGGGGCGAAAGTCCCCGGGATTCGTGACCGGCGGCCGCCAGGGTGCTCCGGCTCGCCGACCCGGACGCCAGGGAGGCGCGGCTCTCGTGTGGAGCGGCGGTGTTCGACCTGATCGTTCCCCGCGGTCGAACGGGAAGACACTCTCCCTGCGGATACTCCCGTCAGCCGAGGAGCCCGATGAACCGGATCTTCGGCCCTCCGGTGCCGATGACGGCGCGCCGCCCGATCGAGGAGGTGCTGCTCCGGCGGTCCGGGGCGATGCTCTGACCGGGTCATCTCGTTGACATCAGGGTTTCCGATCGCCGCCACGTGCCGGTCATCCTGGACGGATTCAGTCTCGGTATGAAGATCATGCGGAAATCCTTGGTGGCGCTGGCCATCGTGAGCCTCTCGGTGGCGGCGTCCGCGCCGGCGGTGGCGGACGCGGGCGCGCGCGACCGCGGTTCGATCGTCATCACCGAACAGGCGTCCAAGCGGATCCTGGTCCTGCCCGCCGATCGGGCTTCCTGGCAGGACCGGAAGCTGAGCTGGTCCTGGGCACCGAACGCCGCGAACGGGCTGGCGGACCTGGCAGGTTCGTGGAGCAACCCGAGCGACGCGAAGCTCGCCGAACGAGCAGGCCAGAAGTACCTGCTCACGTCGGCGTCGGGCGGCTTCGCGGCCGTCGTGCCGTATCCGGCGGGCGACCGGGCGTACTGGGCGGCCAACGTCGGCGGGCCGGCCAACCCGCACAGCATCGAACTGCTGCCGGACGGAAACGTCGCGGTGGCGGCCAGCACCGGTGGCTGGGTGCGGATCTACACCGCTTCGCAGGGCCAGCGCTCGACGACGTACGCCGAGTACCCGCTGCTGGGGGCGCACGGCGTGGTGTGGGACGCGGGCCGGAACGTGTTGTGGGCACTGGGCACCGACGCACTCGTCGCGTTGCGCGTCGGCGGGACACCCGCCGCGCCGGTGATCACCGAACAGCGGTCCGTACCGGTGCCGAGCAAGGGCGGTCACGACCTCCAGCCGGTTCCGCACCGGCCGGACCTGCTGTGGGTGACCACGGAAGCGGGCGTCTACCAGTTCGTGAAGGCGAGCGGCGTGTTCACCCAGCGGTACGCGGGGGCGCGGGAGATCGACCGGCCGCATGTGAAGAGTGTGTCGACGAACCCGCGGACCGGACAGGTCCTGACGGCTTCGATCCAGGAGGGGCATCTGTGCACGTGGTGCACGGACACCGTCCGGCTGGCCTTTCCACGCGCCGAGCTGGCGCTGCACGGCGCGTGGATCTACAAGGCCCGCTGGTGGATCGGTTGAGCTTGTACTTCCGTGTCGGTACCGGCCGTTCGGGGGGCTACCCGGCCGGTACCGACACACCAGAGAAGAGGGGATGCCGTCGCAACAATGACGGCTGGCGGCGGCTTTCACCTGACCGAGTGAATTAGGCGGTACGGCGGGCGCCCTTGACCCGTTCGGGGTATACGCCCTACCCGAGGAAGGCAACGACCAGTACTGCATCGCCTCGCTCTCACGCCTACCCGACGCAAGTAGTCCTCTACTTGCGTCGGGTAGCGAAGGACGCTACTGGTCGATCGGCCAGGTTTCGTCCTTCAGCAACCGTTTGAGCACTTTCCCCGTCGCGTTCCGCGGCAGTTCCTCGACGAAGTACACGTCCCGCGGCACCGCGAAACGCGCCAGCCGGCGGTGGATGTAGGCGCGGACGTCATCCGCGCTCATCCGCGCGCCGCGCTTCGGGACGATGTACGCCGCGAACCGTTGCCCGAACTCGCGATCCGGCACGCCGATCACGGCCGCTTCGTGGACGCCGGGCAACGCGACGATGGCCTCCTCGACCGGGCGAGGGGACACGTTCTCGCCACCGGACACGATCATCTCGTCCGCCCGGCCGGTGACGAACAGGCGTCCGGACGCGTCCTGGTAACCGACGTCGCCGGTCGCCATCAACTCTTCCGCGCGCGGCACGCTGGCACCGTCGGTGTAGCCCTCGAACAGCATGTCGTTGCCGACGAAGATCTGTCCCTCCCAACCCGGCGGGACACGGTTGTGGTCCTCGTCGAGGATGGCGACGCGGGTGCCGGGCGGGCAGCGGCCCGCGGTGGTCGGCGCGGCGCGGAGGTCTTCGGGCGTGGCGATGGAGGCCCACGAAACCTCGGTGGAGCCGTAGAAGTTGTAGAGCACGTCCCCGAAGGTGTCCATGAACTCGGTGACGATCGTCCCAGGCAGCGCGGATCCGCTGCTGGCGACGATGCGCAGCGACGACAGGTCGTACCGGGCGCGGACCCGTTCGGGCAGGTCGAGGATGCGCTGCAACATGATCGGCACGGCGAAAAGCACACCGCAGCGATGGTCGGCGATGGTCCTCAGTATTTCTTCCGCGTCGAACCGGCGGATCAGCGACAAGGACGCGCGCACGGCCATCCCGATCTGCAACCCGGCGAGACCCCAGCTGTGGAACAGCGGGGCGGCCACCACGAAGCGATCGCCGGTGCGGAGCGGGATGCGGTCCAGCATGGCGGCCGAAGTCGCGAGCCCCTTCGGCGTCGGACGGCGTGCGCCCTTGGGGGTTCCGGTGGTGCCCGAGGTGAGGACGACGAGCCTGCCGATCCGGTCCACCGGTTTGAGTTTGGTGGCAGGCACTCCCGCGATCAGCTGGTCGATCGTCGGGTAGCCGTTCTCGGTCTCCGGCCAGGTGGACAGCCGCAGGAAATCGCCGGGGATGTCGGCGATGACCCGGGAGAACTCGTCGTCGGCGAGCACCGCGACCGGTTTGTGCAGGCCGATGACGTCCGCGACCGAGCCGGCGGAAAGCCCGGTGTTGAGCAGGATCGCGTCCACCCCGAGTTTGCTGCACGCGATCAGTGCTTCGACCATCGTGGCGTGGTTGCGGCACAACAAGGCGACCCGGTCACGGGAGTGGACTCCGCGCAGTGCCAGCGCGTTCGCGAGCTGGTTGCTGCGATCCGCAGCCTGCTTGAACGTCCGGACGTTGCGTTCGTCGTGCAGTGCGACGTCTTCGGGCACGCGGGCCGCGTTGGCCGTGTAGCCGCCGGCGACGGTGGCGCCCCACTGCGACAGCGAAGTGAGCTGCCGGGCGATCTTGTCCGGCCGCGCGACCGCGAGCACCCCGGCCTTGATCAGCGTGCTCGCCGTGTGGAACGTGGTCGCCTTGGTGTGCGCGGGTTCTTCGTGCGGCGGCGCCGCCCGGCCCGAAAGGTGCAGATCGATTCGCCGGGCCACCGCGCGGACGGTGCGTTTGAACGACGCGGCGGACACCAGTTGCGCGTGCCGCGCCGGAAGCATCAACTGCGCGACGAGTTCCGTGCCGTTGTCGGGAGCTTGTCTCAGCTCGATCGAGACCCAGTTGCCGTCGTCCTCGACACCGCACCAGACGACGTGCTCGCCGGGCCGCCAGACCCGGGCTTCGACGTCACCGACGACGAGTGTGCCCGCCCGCGGCTCCAGCCGGACGAAGCATTTCGGACCGCGGCCGCGTTCGGCGGGCTGCCGGACCTCGCACCAGCTGATCTCCGCGAAGAACCTCGAGTAGGACTCGGGATCGCCGATGACTTCCCAAACCTGGCCAGGAGAATGCCCGATGATCGAGCTCGCCTGGACCACATCGTCTCGCATGCGATTCGCCTCACCACGCGCGTTCGGGTGTTGACCGGGCAGCTGCCGGCGCCTCCTTCGTCGTTCAAGTCCGGCGAACCTACCAGCAATCGGCCGAACGCAGTACTCCGAAGAGTAGGCGTTCCAACGGTGGGAAGCCGGTTGATCGCGACGTCCGATTCACGCCAGCCTCCGTCGCGAGACGCGGCGAAGCTGACGAACGTGACAGTTACTACGTCAGCGGCCGAGACCGCGCACACCCGTATTGAGCCCGGAATCCTCTACTTCGGCACCCCGGTGGTGCTCCTTTCGACGGTAGACCAGGCAGGTTCGGTGAACTTGGCTCCGATGTCGTCCGCGTTCTGGCTCGGCTGGCGGGGCATGCTCGGACTCGGCGCGAAATCCAAGACGGCGCAGAACCTTATGCGTAACCGTGAATGTGTTCTGAATCTCCCTTCCGACGATCTGGCGGCCGCCGTCGACAGGCTGGCACTGACCACCGGATCGGATCCCGTCCCGGCGCGCAAGTACGAGCGCGGATACCGGTACGAAGCCGACAAATTCGCCCGCGCCGGGCTCACCCCGGTCGCTTCCGAGACGGTGCGGCCGCCACGCGTGGCGGAATGCCCGGTGACGATGGAGGCCGTCGTCGAGGCCGTCCACCCGCTCGCCGAGGACGACGCGGCACAACGTGGCGGTGTCCTCGTGTTCGAGGTCCGTGTGCAGCGCGTCCATGTCCACGACGACGTGCGGATGCCGGGTACCGACGACCGGATCGACCCGGACCGGTGGCGGCCGCTGATCATGAGTTTCCAGAAGCTCTACGGCCTCGGCCCGCAGGTCCATCCGTCGACACTGGCGCGGATTCCCGAGCGGCTCTACCGAGGGCCCGACATCGCGCGGTCGCGGGATCAGCCGTCGCGGGTGAACGAGAACCGGTTCACCAGCGGCAACCAGCGTTGATAGGACGCGGCCAGTTCCGGCCGCAGTTCGTGGTCGTTCAGTGACTCCACGATCTCGAGGGCGCTGTCGCCGGGATCCGTTCCGTCGAGGGTGGCGAACCAGCACCGCGCGAAACGGTGCCTCGCGGTTGCCATCGGACAGGAACTCGGCCAGCTCCTCTCCGGCGAAGCGCGCCCGCAGCAAGCGGTACAGGTTCAGGAGTCTCTTCGCGGCTCGCGGGGAACGGACGAGCGAAGACAGCGTGGGCAGGAAGTCCAGCTCCGCCTGTGAGATCACCAGTCGAGGAGGTCGAAGGTCTATTGTGGACTGTGCGGACGACCGTTCCGGTGCTTCCTCCCGAAGAGGAACAGACTCGGCCACGGCCGGAGAGCGGGCGTCGGTGGCTTGATCCGCTTCGGCGGCGGAAGGCGCCGGTGTGGCGTCCTGACCTTCGGTGTCGGCGAGCCCGCGCACGAGCCCCGTGAACCCTGGATCGTCGACGCCCACTACGACGACGAACACCGGCAGCGCCAGCAGGAGGTGGATGGCTTCGAGATCCTTGCGCAGCAAGGAGACCACGCCCAGATGTTCGACGTAGTCCGAAACCCGGGACTCGGCGAACGACACGAGATCCAGTCCTGGCGCGAGTTCGGTGACCGCCCTTTCGAGACCGGGTCCTGCCGCAGCCGTCGCCAGAATTCGGCGACGTCCGACCGCAGCCCGCCGGTCTCCTGCGCCAGGCGTTCGAGATCTTCGGCGGTCGGCCGGGTCGGCAGCACCAGCCTGTTCATCGTCGCGGGCGGCAACTGTGTCGGCGCGCTGCTCGGGGGAGCGGTGGCGTCCGAGTTCGGGTTGACGACGCGTACTGGGCGGGTTTCGCGATCGTCGTCACAGCGCTCACCTGGCGAGTGTTCGACCGTGCCGTTCGTTTCCGCGGCCTACGCGGAAAAACGTTCGGTCAGCCGTTGATGCCGGTGAGGGCGAAGAACTCCTGGCGCGAGCGCGCGTCTTCGCGCAGCGTGCCGAGCAAGGTGGAGGTGACGGTGCTCGAACCGGCGGCCTGGACGCCGCGCAGGGTCATGCACGAATGCTCGGCCTCGATGACCACGCCGACGCCACGCGGCTCGAGTTGCTCGTCGAGCCAGTCGGCGACCTGTTTCGTCAGCCGCTCCTGAACCTGCGGGCGGCAGGCGAAGTGCTCGACGATCCTGGCCAGCTTGGACAGTCCGAGGATCCGCTCGCCGGGCAGGTAACCGACGTGCGCGACCCCGACGAACGGCAGCAGGTGGTGTTCGCAGACCGACCGGACCGGGATACCCCTGGCGAGGACGAGTTCGTCGTAGCCCTCGTCGTTGGGAAAGGTCGTGAGGTCGAACGATCGCGGGGTGAACAGTTCGGCGTACGCGCGCGCCATCCGGCCCGGGGTGCCGCGGAGACTCTCGGAGTCCAGCGAAATGCCCAACGCGGTGAGGAGATCGGCGGCCGCGGCCTCGGCGGCCTCCAGGTCCGGTCCCGGCCCGGGTTCGTGCACGACGCGCAAAGCGGGAGTGGACATGAGGCCTCCTAGGCTGACCGCGTTCCCCAGAGCTGTTCGACAGTTGTTATTCGACTAAGAATTTTGGGCGTTTTACCGCCTGCCGGTTCAGCCTACATGGTAGATCCGCAGTTCAGGACGTTCCGCCGGTGGAGATGGGCGATATCGTGGTGTACGTGACAGTGTCCGATCCGGACGGCCTCGACGTCCCTTCCATCGCCGCGGTGGCGGCACTCGACGACGACCTGCGCCGCGGCATGTACGCCTACGCCCGGCGCGCGCGGCGTCCGGTGACGCGCGACGAGGCCGCGGCCGCGGTCGGGATCTCCCGCAAACTCGCCGCGTTCCACCTCGACAAGCTCGTGACGGCGGGGCTGCTCAAGTTCGGCTTCACGGCGGGTCCGGTGGTGAAGGTGGGGCGTAAACCCAAGGTCTATGAACCCGTCGACGAAGCCATCCAGGTGCAGCTTCCGGCGCGGCGGCACGAGATCCTGGCTGGCATCCTCGCCGAGGCCGTGCTCGCCGAAGGGAGCGGTGAAACGGCGCGTGACGCGGTGCTGCGGGTCGCGGGGGAGCGCGGCCTCGCCGTGGGTGCGGAGGAACGCGCCCGGACCCGGCCGGGCAGGCTCGGCGTGGAACGCGCGCTCACCATGGCCGAAGGGGTGCTTCGCCGCTACGGTTTCGAGCCGAGCCGCGACACCAGGACCTGCGTCCGGCTGCGCAACTGCCCGTTCCATCCGCTGGCCGCCGAGGCACCGGAGCTGATCTGCGGGATCAACCAGGCCTTCCTCGCCGGGTTCCTGACCGGCGTGCGCGCCGGGAACGTGGAAGCGATCCTCGCTCCCGGCACGGCCGAGTGCTGTGTGGAGCTACGGCAGGCCAGGTAAGCCGGTCAAGCGGCGCCGGCGATCTGCCGGGTGGCGACGTTGAGCCGGTTCCAGGTGTTGATGGCGGCGATGGAGAGGACCAGGCTCGAGAGCTGCTTTTCGTCATAGTGGCGAGCCGCCTCGTTCCAGACCTCGTCGTCGACCGGGTCGGCCCGGTCCGCGATCCGGGTGAGGGCCTCGGCCAGTGCGAGCGCCGCGCGTTCGGCGTCGGTGAAGTAGGCCGTGTCACGCCACGCCGCCACGGTGAAGATCCGCTCGTCGGACTCGCCTGCCTTGCGCAGTTCCTTGGTGTGCATCTCCAGGCAGCCGCTGCATCCGTTGATCTGGCTGGCGCGGACATGCATGAGGTAGTGCGTGGTGTCGGGGACACCGGTGTCCCCGGTCGACTCCGCCAGCGCGATCAGGGCCTTGAGGGTGGCCGGGTTCGCCAGGGCGGGGTTCGGGATCCGTGCTTCCATGATGTTCTCCTCCAGGGTTTCCGTCTTGCTTTCACCGCACTGACGGATGCCGGAGGGGAAATGTGACCGGGTACTACCAAGGCACGACCTCGCCGTGGAGATCCAGGAATTGCAGGCCTCGCGCGCCGGCCTGTGCTTCGAGCACGTCGACGACGGCCGGCATGCTTTCTTCGGGGGAGAGCGGAGCGCCAGGCCCGCCGAGTGGCGTCTGATTGTGGCCGGGGTCGCGCTCATCGCCGAGTCGCAGCACAATCCCGATACGGCCAAGAGTCTTCACGGCCGCTATCTCGGTCCGCGCCGTGAACTGGAGCGTGACCTTCTCGCGCGCGGCGTCGAGGCAGGCGAGGTGTCGCCCAGGCTCGACGAGCTGCTCAAGCCTCGCGACGGCTAGACGGCCACCGTCGCGCGGTCGCGGAGCGAGACTTCGAGCTTGAAGCCCTCCGGTTTCAGCGTCAGCAGTTCCTGCACCTTCAGCCGGTACGTCGAGTCGCCGCGCAGGTCGTATCGGCTCAGCAGCATGCCGAGGACCAGCGTCGCCTCGTGCAGGGCGAACTGCCGTCCGATACAGGCCCGCTCGCCGGTGCCGAACGGCTTGTAGACGTGCGCCGGGCGGGCACGGTTACGATCCGGGGCGAAGCGGTCGGGGTCGAACGATTCGGGATCGTCGCCCCAGACGGGATCACGGTGCAGCGCCGGGATGAGGACGAGGGCCCACTGTCCCTTCCGCATCGGGTACTTCCCGCCGACGACGGTGTCCACCTGTGCCTGGCGCGCGAACGCGGGCGCGGTCGGCCAGAGCCGCAGTGCCTCGTCGAGCACTCGCCGGACGTAGCGGAGCTTGGCGACCTCCTCGTAGGACGGGTCCGGGTTCTCGCCCCAGACTTTGTCCACTTCGGACTGTGCGCGGGCGAGGACTTCCGGATTCCTTGCGAGGTAGTACAAGGCGAACGACAGCGCGCCTGACGTGGTCTCGTGCCCGGCCACGAGGAAGGTGATGATCTGGTTCCGGATGTTGACTTCGTCCAGCGCCTCGTCGGTGCTCGGCTGCGTGGTGTTGAGCATGAGCCCGAGCAGGTCGCCGGTGCTCGTGTCGCCCCGGCGCGCTTCGACGACCTCGTCGACGACGGAGTGGAGGAACGCGAGGTCGGCTTCGTTGCGCCGGTTCGCCTTCCGGTTGAGGAACGGGCCGATGACCGGCGGCTGGAGCACCATCCGCTGCGCGTGCCGCAGCGTCCGGACCATCGCGGCGACGAACGGATGCGGTTCGGCGCGTTCGAACGACGAGAAGCTGTAGCCGAAGCCCGTCCGCCCGATGGTCTCCAGCGTCAGCTTGGTCATGTCGTCCGCGACGTCGACCTCGCCACCCCGGTCCCACGCGTCCAGTAGCTCGCGGGTGATCGCCAGCATCGTCGGGTGGTAGGCCTGCATCGCGTTGCGGCTGAAGGCGGGCGCGAGGATCTCGTGCGCGCGCCGCCAGTTCGGCTCTTCGTTGTGCGCGGTGAACAACCCGTCGCCGCCGAGCGGACGCAGGTTCGCGATCGCGGGCGTGATGTGCTTGGCGAACCGCTTCTCGTCGGAGAGATCGGCGACCATCTCGGCACCGTGGACGAACACGATTTCACGGCCGAACACCTTGCGCTCGAAGACGGGGCCCAGTTCGGCGGCGTGCCGCATCGAGTCCTGGACGGGGGTCTTCGGCGAAACGCCGAGCACGTCGCCGATCAGCGGGATCCGGCGCGGGGGATGGGGGAGTGCGGTGGCCATCGAGCCCCTCCAGGTGAGCACTGTTGAACTGGCATCCAATAGCGAGCGTGGCGTGTTACTGAACCCGTGTCAAGTAAGTAGGATGCTCGAATGGCGCCCTCCGGAAGGCCCCGCAGCAGGCTGAGCACCGCCGAGCGGCGGGAACAACTGCTGCGGATCGGTGCCCGCTTGTTCGCGGAGCGGCCGTACGACGACGTGTGGATCGAGCAGGTCGCCGACATCGCCGAGGTGTCCCGAGGGCTGCTCTACCACTATTTTCCGACGAAACGGGACTTCGTCACCGAGGTCATCAGGGCCGAGGGTGAACGCCTGCTCGAGATGACCCAGTCCGATCGCACGCTGCCGGTCGCGGAACAGCTGATGGAGGGGCTCGACGCGTATCTCCGCTACGTCGAAGCCAACGAGGACGGCTACCGGGCACTGCACGCGGGCACGGCCATCGCGGTCGACGACGTCCGGGAGATCCTGGACCACAACTTCGCCGAACAGGGCCGCCGGATCCTGGTGGTGCTGTGCCCGGACGGCGAGCCGCCGGAGACGCTGCGGGTGATCGTCCGCGGCTGGCTGGCCTTCGTCGTCGCGGTCTGCCTCGACTGGCTCAAGTACCGCGGGCTGACCCGGGACCAGATCCGCGATCTGTGCGCGAAGGCGCTTCTCGACCTCGTCGACGTGCCAGCATGATCTCGGCGCGTTCCTCGATCAGCCTCATCCGCGCGAGCCGCTCGGCGTCGTCGTTGTGCGCGGCGGACGCGGTGACCTGCCCCGGCCATTTCCGGTAGAACATGCCGCACGTGGCGACGAAGTAGCCGTCGGAGGAGGTGTTCGCGGCGAGGATCAGCCCGGTGTCCTCGGACGCGGGCAGCGCCATCCAGCCGCCGAGGTCCAGCAGCAGTTCGCGGCGGATGCACAGCGTCCCGGCCACCACCGAGGACACGTAACCGTTGCGCTGCCAGTACCGGAGGATCGCGCCGCGTTCGATCGGCCCTTCCTCGGGGTCGCTGTCGACGCCGGCCGTGGTCCCGTCCGGGAAGAGGTCGAGGACCCGGCAGGTGGTCCAGCCGATCGCGGGATCCTCGAGCGCCGCGATATCCCGCGCGAGCGCGCCGGGCGCGAGGACGTCGTCCGCGTCGAGCGCCTTGATCAGCTCCCCGGAAGCCCGGGCCAGCGCCATCATCCGCGTGACCCCGGGGCCACCTCGGCGACCCGAACCGGGCAACACGCGCTCGTCGGCGGGGAGGACGTCCTCGAGTAGATCGGTCTCGCCGTCCTCCTGCACCAGCCATTCCCAGGCCCAGCCCGGCGGGAGTTCCTGTGCGGCGAGGGATTCGTACGCCTCGGCCAAGTACGGCAAACTCGGCGGATGGACCGGGGTGATCACGCTGATGACCGGCATGTCAGCCCGGGCGGCGAGCGGTGATCAGGAGGTGTTCCTCCGGCGGTGTCCCAGGCTCGTCCGCGGTGAAGATCTCGGAATGCGTCCCGGTGACTTCGAGTCCGGCCGCTCCGACCCGCCCGACGAGGTCGTCCGGCGCGAAACTGGTCTGGTGGAAGGTGCGGCCGAAGAACTCCACCGGCAGGTTCTCGACGTCCCTCGGAACGGTGACCAGCGCGAGAAGACCGCCAGGAACCAGCCAACGCGCGATGTCGGCGAGTACGGCCTCGGTGTCCTCGCGCGGCATCTGCAAGAACGGGAAGAACGCGCAGACCGCCTCCCAGGACTCCGGCGGCGAGGTCCACGTACGCACATCGACGTGGACGAAGGTCGCGGCGGGGACCTGCTCACGCGCGAGGTCGATCATCACCGGCGACACGTCGAGCCCGGTCACCCGATGCCCCGCGGCCGACAGGTCCTCGGCGACCGGCCTGCCGGTTCCGCTGCCGATGTCGAGCACCCTCGACGACGGCGGCAGCGTGTCCAGCAGGTGCCGCAGCGCCCTGTCGACCACCGGTGCCCGGCCGAAGACGTCCTCGTAGGCGGAACCGATGGCGTCGAACAACTCCGCCGCCGTGGCCGGTCGGTCCATTTCGCAGCTCCCCAAGGTCGAGCGGACTCACCGAAAATCTACCGCCCCGGCCTTTCGTCTACTCAGGACAGGCTTGTCGGACGGTTCGCTTACACTGTGGCCGCCGAGTTTGGGGGTTTCAGGTGAGTGTGCGGAGTGACGAGTTCCACCGGATGCTGGGGGCGCTCGCGGACGTCGAGCGTTCCGACGCGAAAGAGTGGGAGTCGTACAGCGTCCGTGGCAAGCGGTTCGGGTACTACTGGCCGCGGACCCAGACCGTCGGCCTGAAGCAGACGCTGTCCGAACAGGAGGCGCTCGTGGCCGAACGGCCCGACGTCTTCGAAGTGCAGTTCACCGCCGGGGGCTTCGGCTGGGTGGTCGTTCATCTCGACGGCATCGAGTCCGACGAGCTGACCGAACTGGTCTACGAGGCATGGCGACTGTCCGCACCGGAGGAATTGGTCGCACAGGTTCCGCCGCCCTGCTGAGCGTTACTGCGATCGTGTGTTGACGTGCGTCACTGGATGTCCGGGAACATGTGGCGGATGTATGCGTTGTAGAGAGTGTCGGTACGGATGGTGCCCCCGGGCCTCAACCTCCGCCTTCATGGAATACCGGTTCGGCCGGAGCCATGATGTGCCACTCGCCGAGAGGCGGCCCACCGTATCGGCTTTAGCTCCCGCTTCCGCTCGCAGGTAACCCCCAGGCCTTCGCTGAGCGGGAGCGGGTCTTTTTGTTGTCGATTGTTAATCGTAATAGGGCGATGTAGGTCACGCGGCTGTCCGTTCGATGTTCGGGAACGTTTGGCGGGCGTGTGCGTTGTAGAGAGTGTCGGTACGGATGGTGCCCCCGGGCCTCAACCTCCGCCTTCATGGAATACCGGTTCGGCCGGAGCCATGTCGTGCCACTCGCCGAGAGGCGGCCCACCGTACCGGCCACAGAACTCCCGCTTCTGCTCGCAGGAACCCCCAGCCTTCGCTGAGCGGAAGCGGGACCTTTTCTTGAGTTCCGTTTCGGGTCCTTCACACGCCGTCGTTGTGGCTGAGACCAGAGGTGGCGTTCCGGGCACTGGGTTTCTCAAGGACGCCTTCATGGCGCAGCGGGTAAACCATCCCGACCCGGCTGACGCCGAACAAGCACAGGATGAAAAGGCTCTCCACTAGTAAAAGACGCTGCGGGCATGCCGAGGGGCCCGTCGCCGGTGTGGCTGGCGGGCTCCTCGGGGTCAGAGTCAGGCAGGGAGGGTGTTGCGCCGGGTTCTTCGTAACGGATCCAGATACTGGGGTGGGATGAACTCCGGCAACCCGTCGGCCGCCATCCGGACTTCCCAGTCCCCGTGGTGGATCAGCCGGTGGTGAGTCGGCGGCGGGAGCTTCCCCCGCCGCCGCTCTCAGAACCGTGCGTGACACTCTCGCGTCACACGGCTCCCGTTGTCGAACCTGCCGGGAGTGCCCCGTGTCG